>CAITNQ010000024.1 GCA_903893785.1 uncultured Gemmatimonadota bacterium | reverse complement strand
GCGGCGCCGGCGCGAGCGGCAGGCGGTGCCACCGCCGCGCCGGGCCGTGAAGCGCCGCCCGCTCCTGCCGGCGCACCCACGACTGGCCCTGGCGCCAGTGCGCGCGATCGGGTGCCAACGCTGGAGGAGGATCTTCTCGAGGCCGCCGAGCTTTACCGCGACCCCGATCGGTTGGCTGTGCCCGACTCGGCGCTGCGTTACTACCAGGAAGCCCTGCGGCGTTTTCCGACCTCGGAACAGGTACCGCGCGAGCTCTATAATATCGGCTGGATCCACCGCCAGAGCCGTCGCGATCCCCCGGCTGCCGTGCCCTGGCTGGAGCGTCTGGTGGCCGAGCATCCCGCTACTGAACACGCCCGCGCGGCGCGCGAATGGCTGGGCCTGCCTCCGGTGGAGACGGCCGAGGCGGCCGGCGCCCGGGCCTTCCGCGACCTTGAGCTGCGCCAGTTGGCTGCCCCCTTGCGTGTGCCTGAGCAGGTCGCCGCCCTGGACAGCCTGGCGGCTGCCTTTCCGGGCACGGCCGTGGCCGCCAAAGCCGCGTACGCGGCGGCGGTAGTGCTGGAGGATGCCGCGGGTGACACGACAGCGGCCAACGCCCGCTTCGATTCGCTGGCGCGGATGGCGCCGGCAACCCGGCACGGCAAGCTAGCCCAAGATCGCCTGCAGGCGCGGCGTGAGGATGCAGTGGCCAAACTGGAGCGCGGACTGCGTGCTGTCGGTGGGACCCTGGCGCCCGGCGAGGAACTCTGGGTGGTGGCGGCCGAACCGGACTCCACTGACTCCGTGTCGTGGGCTCGACGGGAGTTCGGCTTCGGCGTGCGGGCCCATCGGCGGGGCGACCTCAATCTGGCGCGTGAATATTACGAGCGCAGCCTGGAGCATCGCACCGGGCAGGCCGAGGCGCAGTACCGCCTTGGGCAGGTCTTGCTCGAGCAGGGGTTCTCGGGTGACGCGGCCGAGCGTTTCCGCCGGGCGGCAGCGCTGTCGCCCGGCATGACCAAGGCGTACTACCAGCTCCTGGCGGTGTTCGTTGCCGAAGGCCGCGCCGATTCGGCCAGCGCCTACCTGCGCCAGATCGTCAGTCGCGACGCCGGCAGCGCCAAGGTGGCTCGGTTGGCAGAGCAGCATCCGGACCTGAGTGACGCCGGCAAGAAGACCGAACTGGACCTGGAAACGCTGCAGGCGCTTGAGCTGGCGCCCCCGCCGGATCCGTTGACCGTGGCCATGACGGACCTGATCACTGAGCCCCCGTTGGTACGCCAAGCGGCGGCGCCCGACTTCCCGCGCCAGGCGCCGACCGACACCGCCACCGTTCGCGTTGACGTCCTGCTCGACGGTCAGGGCCGCATCGAGCAGGCCCAGGTCTTCCAGGGGCCGGAAGCCTTCCGCGCAGCGGCCCTGGCAGCGGCCCGTCGCTATGTGTTCTACCCGGCCGTCCCGGCCCCTTCGGCGGCCCGCGCCGCGGCACCCGGCCAGGGCGAGGCGCGCCTGCCACGGCTGTGGGTTGAAATCGCCGTGCCCTTTGCGCGTCCGGGTGCATCGGTGGCGCCCTCGACCGGGTCGCCGCCTGCCGGAGCCCGTGCCGACGCCGCGGTTCCCGCCCTCCCGGCGGCCCCGCAAGACAGTGCTGGCTCATCCGCGGCGTCGCCAAGCGGCCCGGCGCCGGCTGCCGCGGACAGCCAGGCTTCAGGGGCGGTCGCGCCCGCTGCTGCAGCAGTCCCGGTGGCCCTGCCCGCGGTGACGCCAACAGCCCCGGGCCGGGCGCCGTCAGCCGCGGACAGCCAGGCTTCAGGGGCGGTCGCGCCCGCTGCTCCAGCAGTCCCGGTGGCCGCACCCACGGCAGCGCCGGGTGCGACCCACCTGCCCACGGTTGGGCCTGCGGCGCCGGCCGTGACCGATACCGTCCGCGCCGTGGTCGCTCCCGGCGTGCCGGCAACCGGGCCCGGTGCTGGGCCAGGGGGAGCGGCATCTGACTCGTCGGGGGGCGCTCATGACTGACCGGATTCGCGTCGACGAGCAGGCGACACTGATCAGCAACAGCGAGGTGGCCACCGGGTTCTGGTGTGCTCGTCTGCTCGCGCCCCGGACTGCCGCCGCGGGCCAACCTGGCCAGTTCGTCCAGTTGCGCGTGAGCGCCGGTCGCGAACCCTTTCTGCGCCTGCCGCTGAGTCTGGGTGGCGTTGACCCTGAGGCAGGGTGGATAGAGGTCATCTACCAGGTGCGGGGTGCCAAGACGACGGCGCTGGCGGCCCTCAAGCCCGGGAGCGCGCTCTCGTGCCTGGGGCCCTTGGGCCGGGGTTTTGCCGTGCCCGGCGCGTCTACGCCCGTGCTGCTGGTGGGCGGCGGCATCGGCGTGCCGCCCTTGCTCTTCTTCGGCCATCGGCTACGCCAGCTGGGCCGCTCGCCCGCGTTGCTCGTTGGCGCGCGGGCCCGCGCCTATCACCTGCCCCTGCCGCGCCTGCAGGCAGCGGCGGGCACGGTGTTGCTGGCCACGGACGATGGCTCGCTGGGGCACCATGGGCTGGTTACGGCGCTGCTCGTTGAGCGGTTGGCGCACATGCCTGAGGCCATGGTCTGCGCCTGCGGCCCCGAAGCCATGCTGGCGGTGGTGGCGCGGCTGTGCGAGCAGCGTCAGGTACCCTGTCAGGTGTCTCTGGAAGCGTACATGGCGTGCGGCATCGGTGTCTGCGTGGGCTGCGCCGTGGCCATGCGCGTGGCCCCAGACGGCGCTCCGTACGAGCGATACCAGCGCGTCTGCGTCGACGGTCCGGTGTTCGACGGCGCGGCGGTGGATTGGGGGCAGCCGTGACCGACCTGACGATCAACGTCGCCGGCATCGACTTTGCCAACCCCGTGCTGCTGGCCTCGGGCACCTGCAACTACGGCGAGGAGTTGCGCGCCCTGACCGACCTGTCGCGCCTGGGTGGGGTGGTGAGCAAGACCATCACGCCGCGGCCGCGCAGCGGCAATCCACCCCCACGGGTGGTCGAAACCGCCGCCGGCATGCTCAATGCCATCGGTCTCCAGAACCCGGGCATCGACGCCTTCATCGCCCATCGGTGGCCGGTGCTGCAGGCCCTGGGCACGCGGGTCATCGTCAACATCGCGGGCGACACGCCGACCGAGTTTGCGGTCCTGGCGGCGCGCCTGAGCGAACTGCCGGGGATCACGGCCCTGGAATTGAACATCTCCTGCCCCAATGTGCACGCCGGTGGCATGCTGTTCGGCGCTGACCCTGCCGCGGCTGCCGCGGTGGTAACCGCGGTGCGGCACGCCACCCGGCTGCCCGTGATCGCCAAACTGACGCCCAATGTCACCGATATCACTGCTGTAGCTCGCGCCGTGGCCGATGCCGGCGCGGACGCTGTCTCGCTGATCAACACGCTGGTGGGCATGGCCGTCGACGTGGAGCGGCGACGGCCGGTGCTGGCGAACGTCACCGGTGGCCTGTCCGGGCCGGCCATCAAGCCCGTCGCCCTGGCCATGGTTTGGAAGGTGCGCTCAGCAGTCCGCGTGCCGATCATCGGCATCGGCGGCATTGCCACGGCCCGTGATGCCCTGGAGTTCCTCGTCGCCGGAGCTTCGTTGGTGCAGGTGGGCACGGCCACCTTTGTCGACCCCGACGCCGGCCGAACGGTGGTGGAGGGCTTGGCCATTTACTGCCGAGACCAGGGCATACACCAACTGCGGTCGCTCGTGGGCTCGCTCCAGACAGGCCGCTGACCGTGACCATGCGACGCTGCGACGGCGGTACGTTGCTGTCCGGCATCTCGGCCCGCCGGCCGGCAGACGCGGGCGCTGCCGGCGGGGCCGGACCGCGCGCTGCCGGGCCGATCCTGCCCCGCCGGCGCCTCTGCCTGGGCTTGTGCCTGGGGCTCCTAACTATGGTCGGGTGCCTGCCGTACCCCATCTACCGCACGGCCACCGGGCCTTCGCGGACCAGTGGGGCCACCCCCGACACATCGGTCGGCAGCGGCGCCCTGGGCATCGCCCCCGGTGATCGCCGACCGCCTTTGGTGGCCCCTCCTGTGGTCGATGCCGACACCCTGGCGGAGGGGCTGCCGGTCGACACCGTGGGCGCGTACCAGATCGGCTACGCGTCGCACTATGGCCGGGAAACGAGGGGCCGGCGGACGGCAAGTGGCGAGCGTTACAACCGCGACCGATTGACGGCAGCCCATCGGGTGCTGCCGTTGGGCACCCGCATCCAAGTCACCAACCTGGGCAATGGCCGCCGCGTCGAGGTGTGGGTGAACGATCGGGGGCCGTTCGTGCCCAACCGGATCATCGACGTCTCATGGGCCGCTGCCGAGCGCCTGGGCATGCTGGGTCACGGCACTACCCGGGTGATGATTCGCCTGGTCGAGGACCGTCGCTAACGCCGGCGGGGCAACGGGTGCCTGCGCGGATCCGCCGGTCGGCGAGCCGCACCCAAGTCACCAACCTGGGCAACGGCCGCCGCGTCGAGGCGTGGGTGAGCGATCGGGGGCCGTTCGTGGCCAACCGGTACACCGACGTCCCATGGGCCCCCGCCGAACGCCTGGGCATGCTGGGTCACGGCACTACTCGGGTGATGTCCCGTCGGGTCGAGGACTGTCGCTGACGCCGGCGGGGCAAGGGGCGCCGGCCTGGGTCTGCTGGTCGGCGGCATCCTGCAGCAGGCCCAGCGCCGCTTCGGTCACTTGGGCCTCACCCAGGTTCTCCCAGCAGCCCCCGGGGGCCTCCAGCGTTCGCGCGAGCGGCCCACGCGGTCGCCAGCGGGCCGCTGACGTGGGACCGAACAGGGACAGCGTGGGTATGCCGACGGCGGCCGCCAGGTGCCCGGGCCCCGAGTCATTGCCCACGAACAGCGATGCCTGGGCCAGCAACGCCGCCAACTGCCGGCTCGTAGCGGCGGGGAAGCTGGCGGCACCGGGCCAGGGCGCCCCCCAACCCTGATCGCGTTCCACGGGGCCGACCACGAATACCGGTGTGAGCCCGTGGCGCGCCAACTGCGCACCCACCGCCGCGTACCCCGCGGCCGGCCAGTTCTTGGCCGGTGTGCTGCTGCCTCCATGCACCGCCGCCAACGGGCCGGTCAGTCCGGCGCGGCGCCTCCATTCCATCGCCGCCGCCGTCTCGGCCGGTGTCAACTCGATGCGCGGGAAGGGGACAGCTGTCGTGCCCAACTCCAAAGGCGCTATGAGGTGCTCGGTAATGTGGCCGGCGAAGCCGTCGGGCGGTCGCGGGTCATGGACTCGGACCCGGCCCGGCAGCAGCCGCCGCAGGTTGTCGCCCAGGACACCCTCGGGATCCACGGCGTACACCAGCACGCTGGCGGCCTGGCGCAGGGGAGCTGCGTACTCGGGCAGGCAAGGGCAGTCGGACAGGTACAGGGGTGCCAAGGCTGGCGATCCGTGATCGATGGCCCGGTCAGGGGCCGCCAGCGGAGCCCAGGCTGGCGACGCCACCAGGTCGAGGGCTGCCCCGCCGTGGCAACGGCGCAGCAGACCCAGCGCCGGCAGTGTCAGCACCAGGTCGCCCAGAGCCCCGCCCCGCCAGGCCGCCACGCGGGGCGCCGATCCGCAGCGCATCGTCACATCTCACCGCCCGCCCGGGGGCCTGATTCTCGGCCGATCTTTCCCTGTCGCTCAGGTATTGCCCAGTAGCCACTCAAAGGTTATCTTTTATGTCTCTGTACGCAATCGGACGATACCCAGGAGTCGTGTCCATGGCTGGTCTCATCGGTAAGAAGCTGGGGATGACCCAGGTGTACAACGACAAGGACGAGTTGGTCCCGGTCACGGTTGTGGCCGCCGGCCCCTGCCCCATCGTCCAGATTCGCCAGGACGAGGATGCCGCCACGGTGGCGGTGCAGCTCGCCTTCGACGAGGTCCAGCCCCGTAAGGTGGGCAAGCCGCGCGCCGGACACTTTGCCAAAGCCGGTGTCAAACCACATCGCCTCCTGCGCGAGCTCAAGGTGGGTGAGGGCGACTTCCAGGTCGGCCAGGTCCTCGATGTCAGCCAGTTCGAAGTGGGCGACACGGTCAAGATCACCGGCACCTCCAAGGGCAAGGGCTATGCTGGCGTGATCAAGCGCCACAATTTCCACGGCAAAGACAAGGCCCACGGCACGCCGGACCGCGTTCGTCATCCGGGCTCGATCGGCCAGGGCACCAGCCCGGGCAAGGTCTGGCGCGGCAAACCCATGTCAGGCCACTTGGGTGACGAGCGCGTCACCACGCGGGGCCTGTCCATCGTCCGCGTCGATGCCGAGCGCAGTCTGCTCTTCGTCAAAGGCGCTGTCCCGGGCGGCACCAACGGCTATCTGTTGATCCAGACCATGTAATCCGGGTAGGGGTCGGTTGGCCCCTGCCGGGCCAAAACTGTACCAGCGGCGGTTCCCTTCAGGAGCCGCCGCTGGTTTTTTGTTTGCCCCAAATCGCGGTCATCGGCAGACCCCATGGCCCGCGGCGTTCCGCGGCCCGGCGGGCCGTCGGCCAGTCGGCGGGCGAGCCACCGCGCTTCGGGTGATCTACCGATCCGCTGGGGCGGTGGGTCACCGAGCTGCGTCGGGCGTGCCTGCGCGAAGGGACCGTCGCGCTGCCGTCAGCGCCTTTCCCGGGCCGTGTTACCAGCGCCGCTACGGCAGGCCTACCAGGTCAGGCTTGCCCCGGCCGCGGCCGCCAGTGAGGCCACCGCGGTGGCCGAGGGCCGCGACAGCGGGATGCCGTCGCGCCGCCGTTCGGCCCATCGCCGGGCTTCGAGCTGGCCTGGCACCAGCACCTCGGAGACGCCGGTCAAGCACGGGGTCGCGCCAATGGTCGTCACCATGGCAGCCACGGCTTGCTTGAAGGCCGGGGTCGGCATGAACCGGCCCGGGTCAATGGCCATGAAGCAGTGGCCGATGCCGTGATCGCGCATATGGTCGCTGACGCTGTCGCGCTCAACGCCGAAGTAGGGGGCTCCCGCCAGCAGACCGGCCAAGACTTCGATAACCAGCGCCATGCCGTAGCCCTTGTGCTCGCCGATGGGGATGATGGCGCCGTTAAGGGCTACCTTGGGGTCCACGGTTTCGTTGCCGCTCAAGTCGCGTGCCAACCCGGCCGGAATGGTCTCGCCGTTGGCCGCCGCCAATTCGAGGCGGCCGGCGCCGGTGCGGCCCACGGCGAAGTCCACCACCAGAGGGAAGCCGTGATCGCCGGGGATCGCCACCGCAACGGGGTTGTTGCCAAAGAGCGGGCGGACACCGCCGGTCGGGGCCAGCCGCGGACTGGCCACGGTCATGGCGATGCCGATCATGTCGCGCGGCAGGGCCATGGCGGCGTAATAGCCGGCGGCGCCGAAGTGGCGCGAGCGCCGGGCGGTGACCGTAGCCGTGCCCGTGCGCGCCGCTTTGGCCAGGCACACCTCCATGGCGTAGCGACCCACCAGCGGCCCCAGACCCCCATCGCCGTCGACGCGGGCGAAGCTTTCGCCCTCGACCTCGGTGCACACGCGCGGCGTCGCGTTGGTCACGCGCGAACGCAGTTCTTTCACGTAACGGGGCAGCCGCAGCACCCCGTGCGAATGCGTGCCTTTCAGGTCGGCCTCGACCAGGCTGTCAGCCACCAGGGCTGCGTCAGCGGCAGGTACTCCCTCGTGCTGCAGGATGGCGGCACAGGCCGCCGCCAGTCGCTGGGCCTCGACGATGACCGTTTCCATGGACTCCACTCGGGTGTGGGCGATGTGGGGTGCGCGTGGGCGGGGAATAACCGGTGGCTTCCTCGTCCCGTCAAGCAGAGGCCCGGTTGGCCACTCGTCGGCGCCCGGGCTCGGCAATCACTGGTCGCCGGGCGCGCGGGTTGACCTCCCCGACGTGTCGCCGCGCCTGCGCGACTGGGCACTGGTCCCCGGGCGTGCGGGTTGACCAGACCCCGGCTGCCGGCTAGCTTAGCCGCTGTGACTGACCTGAGCCTGGTGGTACCCGCCTACAACGAAGCAGCCCGCATCGGCCTCACCCTGGAACGGGCCGTGTCGTTCCTAGCGAGCCGGCCCTGGTCGTGCGAAATATGGGTGGTCGACGACGGCAGTTCCGACGCCACGGCAGCACGCGTCGAGGCCTTTGCCGCCGGGCCCTGCCGAGTTCGCTGCCTGCGCCACGAAAAGAATCGTGGTAAGGGTTATTCGGTGCGCCAGGGCATCGAGGCCGCCACCGGGCGCTGGGTGGGCTTCATGGACGCCGACTACAAGACCGACATCGCCGGCCTGGACACCGTGGTGCCGCTACTGGAAGAGGGCTGGGATGCGGTCATCGGCGATCGCACGCTGAACAGCACGCAGATCGTCGTGGCACGGCGCCGATTCCGGCAGGTCGGTTCAATCGCGTTCCGGCACCTGGTCCATCGCCTGGTGGGGTTGGGCCAATTCGGCGACACCCAGTGCGGCTTCAAGTTCTTCCGCCGCGAAGTCGCTCGCGACCTGTTCGCCCGCCAGCGGATCGACGGGTTCATGTTCGACGTCGAGGTGCTGCTGTTGGCGACCCGCCTGGCCTACCGCGTCCGACCCGTGCCCGTGGTGTGGAGCGACGACCCTGACAGCCGTTTCAACCCGGTCTCGGGCGGCCTGCGCAACCTGGTCGAGTTGGCGTGCATCCGCTGGCAGCACCGACGCCTGCCAGGCCGCTGACGGCGCCTGACGGGCGGCCGGATGGGCGCTTCCGCGCCCGTCCGCCGCCGTCGATGCCAGGGCCCCGGGGGGGCGGCTCAGATCTCTACTTCCTTCACCAGGTTGGCCATGCGGGTTAGGCACACGGCCAGGAAGATTTCCTGAGCGACCCCGAGTTGCTCGCGCCCTTCGACCTGCAGGAAGGTGTTGATCGCCTGGATGACGAGGTAGATGGACAAGATTTCGTAGGCCAGGTGCTCCTGCCCCGACAACCCGTCTCGGACCACGCCCACGATCTGCTGCACCGATTCCACCAGCCACTCCAGGTTGTCGCTCTCGTACGCCTGCACAAGGCGGTGGCAGGGCCGCTGCAGCTGGTCCCGGGCGCTGACGTCGAGCGTCGGCGAGCGGCTCAGGGCGCTGGCCGCCCGACCCAGCATGCGGCTGACTTCGGACGTGCGCTTGGTGTCATCATAGGACAGCAGACGGTAGAATTGGTCGCCGGTGCCCAGGGCACGGCACACGCCGTTCAGCAGCTGCAGGCGGATGGCGGGTGAGTGGAAGTCCCCCAGACGCTCCAGCGTGGGTTTGACGATGCGTTTGTCCTGCAACTCACCCAGCACGTCGACCAGGGTGGCGAAGGTCAGCGGTTCGACGCCGCTGCTGAAATGCCAGAAGAGCAGTTCGTGGACCTCGTCCAAGTCAATGTTGGCCAGGCCCCGAATGGCGCTGATGCGCACCCGCGGGTCTTCGTCGGTGAGCGCCTCCACCAGGGGATCAATGCTGCGCGGATGGCCCAGCCGGCCCAGCGCTTCGGCGGCTTCGCTGCGGATGTCGGACTCGCCGTCCACCAGCTCGCGGATCAGGGGTTCGGCAGCCACCTCGGCGCCGGTCTCGCCCAGGGCGCGCGCGGCGCTGCGCCGGACCATGGGCGAGGCATCACGCAGGGCCTGGACCAGTTGGTCGATCGCCAGCGGGTTTCCCGATCTGCCCAGGGCAAAGGCAGCCCGGGCCCGACGCGCCTCGGCGGTAGCCAGACTATACAGCGCCGAGTTATACGTGTAGCTGAGGACATTGCCCCGGAAGACCTGCGATAGCAGGTTGCGCGAGGACACGCCCTTGGTGTCGCGGACAAAGCGCAGCAGCACCACCGGCACCAGGCCCCCCAGGCCACTGATGGCGAAGATGATCTGCAGGTTGCCGACCGGGTAGCCCAGGAGCTGCAGGTGGACATCCTGCAGGTAACGCGCCAGCAGCGAACCGATCAACGGTCCCATGGCGCCCATCAGGCTGACCGTTACGGACCACGATGCCAGGTAGAAGGTGCGCTGCCGCCCTTCGGGGAGCAGGCCGAAAAGCAGGGGCGTGATGCTCAGGCCAATGCCCGACAGCAGAACGCCGCTCAAAAAGAGCGCGACCGGGACCAGTTGGTATTGGCCTTCGGCATTGAAGACCCATACGAAGGGCACCAGAGTGGCCGGGATGAGCAGGATCTGCAGCACCGGTCGACTGCCGAAACGGTCGACCAGGCCCGCCCACAGGCGGTAACCGACGATGCTGGTCACCATGAACACGGCATTGAACACCGAGATCATGGTGTAACTGATCTTGAGTCGCTCCAGCATGAACACGCTGTAGAGCGGCCCGGCAATGCCGGTCGCCAGCGTCCACGAGCCGTAGAACAGCACGGCCCGGCGGAAGTTGCGGTCGCGGAAGGGCTCTAGCAGGGCTCCCGGGCTGGTGCGGGCTTCGGGCTCGGGATCAGCCTGGGGCTGGGGGGCGCGGCTGAGGGCCACGTAGCCGGCCCAGCCGAACAGGGTGCCGGCGACGAAGACGTACTCGAAGGCCCGCAGTTTCTCGGTCGCCGAGAACAGATCGACGAACTGGCCAATGGCGAAGCCGGCGACCATGGCCGCGACCGTGGAAACTATGGTCTGGCGGCTGGCGAAACGCGCCCGGTGGCTCTCCGGGACCGTGTTGGCGATCCAGGTGCTGTAGAAGGGAGAGATCGAGTAGCCGCACAGGAGGCCACAGCTGATCAGGAAGATCAGGGCCCCCACGCGCAGCGGTTCGGGCACCAGAAACGGAATCGCCACCAGCAGGCCGCGACAGCTGATCTCGAAGAAGCCGCAGGTCAGGATGAACCGCTTGCCATTGCGGATGCGGGCGCTCAGCAGTGGCGACAGCAGCTGCGACAGGGCCAGGAAGTAGGCCACCGAAGTCAGCAGCGCGATCAGCGACTCGTCGGCTCCCAACCGCAGCGCGTAGCCGGTGAACACGGCTGTACCAATGCCTACGGCTTGTCCCCAGGCACCCCACAGGCCACTGGCCAAGACAAAGGAATTGAGGCTGCGGGTGACCTCGCCGCGCGTGAGGGGCAGTTTGTGGTCTGGCTGATCCATGAAGTGTCGGTCAGGCGTTGCAGGTGCGAAACGAAGCCGGGTGCCGCCCTGGGGCGACACCCGGCGCAAATATCGCCGGCTGCTTGCTAGTGGTCAACCGGGCTCCTTCGGCTCCCAGCCGTCGTTGAGCAGGCGGGCCGCTCCCTGGCGCAGCGACTGCTGCAGCCGCGGCCCGTACTGGGCCACGATGTGGGCGGCGGCCCAACAGCCCAGACGCGCGGCGGCAGCCAGGGAATGGCCCTGCGTCAGGGCGAACAGCACACCACCGGCGAACAGATCCCCGGCACCGGTGCTGTCCACGGCCGTGGCCGGGAAGCCTTCCACCTGCCGCGTCTGCCCACCTTCACGCACCAGCGCCCCGGCAGCGCCGCAGGTAACGCAGACATCGCCACCTGCGGCCATGCCCAGGCCTGTCAGCGCAGGCTCGGCGGCGGTCTCGCCCGTGAAGGCTCGCGCCTCGTCCAGGTTGCCGAAAACCAGTTCCACCCCGGCTTGGACGACGGCCTGGAAACGGGGTCTGAAGGCGGCGATCATGGTCGGATCGCTGAGCGTCAACGCCACCCGTGCCCCGGCTGCCCGCGCCTGCCGTTGCGCCTCCAGACACGCGGCCAGGCCGTCGGCTGAACTAAGCAGATAACCTTCCAGGTACACCCACCGGCTGGCGGCGATGGCCTCGGCCTCCACATGGTCAGGCCCCACGCTGGCCGAGGCGCCGAGGAAGGTGTTGAGGGTCCGGTCCGCGTCGGGCGTGATGAACACCAGGCATTGCCCCGTAGGCCCGGCCAATCTGGCTCGATCGCGGCAGGCGACGCCGGCGGCAGTCAGGTCGCCCAAGTAGAAGGTACCCAGGTCGTCGTCGCCGACGCAGCCGCTGTGGAACGGCGCGCCACCGAGGTTGGCCACTCCTATCGCCGTGTTGGCGGCCGACCCGCCGGAAGCCTGCGCCACCGGCGACTGGTCGGCCAATGCCTGGCGCAACTCGGCCTGCCGGTCAGGGCCCACCAAGGTCATGACGCCCTTTTGGACGCCGTGGCGGGCCAGCCATTCGGGGGACACGACGTACTGCCGGTCCACCAGCGCATGGCCCAGTGTGTACACGTCGTACGCTCTGCGCATGGATGCTCCTGTGGGATGGGGGCCGCCAAGGCGGGCGGGGCGGGACCTGGGTGGGCGCCAAAGGTGCCGTGGCACCCGCCAGTGACAGTATAGTCATGCCGCCGCCGACAGGGAACCCGGTGCCCCGGCCGTGCCGGTGCTTTGGCCCCCTGGGGCAGGCGCCCCTTGTTCGGCGCGCTGTAAGGAGTTACCATATACAGATTACGAGTTCCGCGCGCGGCCATGGCGCCGGGCGCCGGGGCAACTGGGGCTGGCCTGGCGGGTTGGGGGCCAAACACCAGCGGCCAGTGCGTGGACTGCCGGTGCGCGGGGTGCCCGGCACCGGACGCGGGCCGAATTCACACACCTTGCAGGAGGGAGCGAATATCGCCGCGAGGGGCAAGTCTTTCACCAGGGTCAACTACGAGATCCGTGTTCCCCAAGTCCGCCTCATCGGCGCGCAGGGGGACCAGTTGGGTATCGTCGAGACTCGTCGGGCCTTGGAGATGGCCGAAGCAGCTGAACTGGACCTGGTCGAGATCGCCCCGGAGGCCAGGCCCCCGGTGTGCCGTATCATCGACTACGGCAAGTTCCGCTACGACAAGGAGAAGAAGGTCAAGGAGGCGCGGCGCAAGCAGCACACGGTGCAGATGAAGCAGATCCGTGTCGCAGGCGCCAACATCTCCGAACACGACCTTGAATACCGCATGGCCCACATCCGGGAGTTCATCAGCAAGGGCAACCGGGTCAAGGTCAGCGTCAGGTTCCGGGGTCGCCAGATGGCGTACCAGGACAAAGGTCGCGAAGTACTCCTCGACGTGGCGAAGCAGCTGCAGGATGTCGCGGTGGTCGATCAGGACCCGCGTATGGAGGGGCGCGAGATGTCCCTCATCCTGCGTCCTGTGTAAGCCGCCCGGGTGGGCGGCCGTGGTTTGGCTAACGATCCAGAAATACGGCCGTGCCGGGGCGGTTCCCGCGTGAACCGTCCCGGTTCTCTGTCTGGCTGTAGGTGTCGATCCCGGCGCCTAGGTCGACTAACATCGCCACATTGCCGGCTTGACGGCCGCCCCAGTAGGTAACTGCGCCGCTCCAGCCCTGTCCGGTCCGGCACTGGTATTGGTCGCGGCCCCGCAGGTCCAGCAGCACGCCGACCGCGTTCATGGCCGCAGCTCCCTGCGCTAACTCGCCCCCTTGGTAGCGGTCGGCTCCGTCCACGTCCACCAGAAGGCCGACGGCCGCGTCCCAGCCCGCCCCTTGAGACGCCGCCACGGTCGCCGAGTACCGGTCGTCGCCACCGCTGTCGATCAGCACGCCGACGGCCTGGTGCGCTGCCGCCCCCTGAGCATAGCGCGCGGCGACATAACTGTCCGCGCCCAGCGCGTCGACCAGCACGCCCATGCCGAAGAAGTACCCGCTCCCTTGGCCGAACTCGCCGGTGTTGTAGTGGTCATCGCCCGCCGCGTCGACCAGCAGGCCCAGGCCGCCGGCGGCCAGTTCGCGCCATCCGTACCCGGTACCTTGGCTCCAGGCCTGGTGGACCTCGGGCGTGGCATAGGCAGACGGGGCTCCTGCGGCGGTGGTGTAGGCGTCGTTGCCGCCGCGATCAAGCAGCACGCCCACGCTGGCCGGGCCGCCCGAACCCTGAGCGAACTGCCGGCTTTCGTACTGGTCGTCACCGCCTTCGTCCACCAGCAGCCCGGCTCCGTACACCGCCGCGCCTTGGGTGACCTGCCCGCCACGGTACACGTCGCGACCCTGACGGTCCATGAGCACACCAATACCGCCCAAGGCGGCTCCCTGGCTGACATCGCCGCCGGCATAGACATCGTCGCCCGCCAAGTCGATGAGCATGGCCACGCCACCGATCGCCCCGCCGGCGCTGCCGGCGGACGGGCCGCCCAGATAGCGGTCGTTGCCGCCGCAGTCGATCACCAATTGGCACGGCAGGCTGCCGGCCACGGCCGCCAGCCCGTCGTACCGATCGTCGCCGCCCAGGTCCAGGACGGCAGCCACCGACCCTCCATAGGTGTTCGGACCCGTGTCACCGACTACCACCCAGCCAGCGCTCGTCCGGCGCGCATAGCGCAGGCGGCCCTGGCAGGTGGCCGCCAACGATGGCGGCGGCGCGATCACCGGCAGCGCGGTGGCCGCCCGGCGCAGGGCCTGCCGGGCGGCCGGCGCGGCCGGCCATGACAGCGTCAAGGCAGCCTGTTGCAGCCAGCTGAAGCGAAGTCGTTTGGCCAGCACCACCGTGGTTCGGCGCCGGGCGGTGGCCAGACTGTCATCCTCGCCGGCCGGGCCGCCTCGGGCCAGCCATGGCAGCAGTTCAAGCAGTCCGGCCACCAGCCGTTCCTGTTCGCTCGGGTGCAGGTCTGCCCAGGCCTGGGCAACCTGGCCGGCGGCAGCCTCGACCGGGGCGGCCAGCAGGCTGTCGATGGTGGCGGTCGCCGAGGCCTCGGCAGGGACCGCCCAGCTACGCTGGGGCAGCGACGTGGCGGCCAGCGGCGCGGTGGCACACGTCAGCCAGGTGGCCACGTCCGCCGCGTCCGTCAGTGCCGTCGCCAAGGCCCTGGCTATGTCGGGTGCGGCCAGCGGATGGGCCAGGATGGTGTCGACCTCAGCCAGGCGGTCGTCGGCGCCGTACCGTGCCGCTTCGCGCCCGAGGACGCCAGCCAGGGATGCCAGATCAGCCGTGATTCCGGTGGTGTCTGCCGCGGCTGCCAGCGCCGCCTCGACAACCCCCGGGCGGGTCCGCGGCTCGGGCGGTTGGCGACGGTCGTACTGGCGCGGACCGCGTTCGCTCAGCGTCGGGTACAGGTGGAACACGTCCGTGGCCAGGCAGGTCACCACCGTGTCCTGCCCCCGGCGGCGGGTCACCACGGGCGCGGCGTGGCCCGGTGCTACCGCGGCCGCGCAGCGGGAGAATTCGTCGATGGTGCGGGTGCGGTAGGGGGCTAACCCGAGCACCCGGTCGCCGCGATGCAGACCGGCACGGTCGGCCGGGCCGCCGGGAACAACGGCGGCAACCACCAAGCTATCGCCGGCCGTTCCCAGGCGGACGCCGATCACGCCGTAGGCGCAGGGGAGGGAGGGCGGCGCCGGGACCAGGCCAGGGACGTCCGCCGACGCGGCAGCGACCGCAAGCGCCAATAGGAGGGCCACTGCCGCTGCGACCCGCGCCCACCATTGCCCCGGGCTACGGCGGCCAAAGAACGGCAGGGGCTTGGCCGGACGCGGACCGGACGTCGGCTTCAGAAGCGACTCGCGGCCGGTGGGTCGTCGCGCCCCTGTAGCCGGCGCGCCACATCGCCCAGCCGACGGTCGGTTTCGTCCATCAGACCCGCAGTCCGGCTGCGCGCCTCCAACACCTCCGCGGCGATCTCCATGGCCGCCAGCACCGCGATGTCGACCGGGGCGCGTTCGCCCACCAGGGTCGCGGCCTGGCGCATCTTCTCATCCAAATACTGGGCGGCGCGGGTCACGTGCTCGGGACCCCGGTCGTCGCTGGAGAACTGGTAACGGCGGCCGTAGATCTCGACCGTCACAATGCGGCTCGACGATGGCTTCACCGGGCATTCCTGTCGCTGTTGAAGGGGAGGCACGACCCCCGGCGGGGGGCTGCGGAGCGTCGCGCGCGGCGGAATCTACCCGCCCCGGGGGCGCCCGTCAAGACCCCGCCGGCCAGGCCGGCGAACGCGTTGACGGCCTCCCGCGGCGTGGTATATTCGTCCGCCATCGGCCCCCCGGCACCGTGAGTCGGCGCGCCTCAGGCGCCCGCGGGCGAGTGACGGCCGGCGCCGCTGCCGTTGAACCCCAGCCCGGTGAGCCGGGATCAGGAGTAGAGTTGGCCGCAACACATGAGCAGGGCGGGTTGGCGGCCGCGGCCGCACAGGAGCTCCGGCAACGGCTGCGCGGTGAAGTGCGTTTCGATGCTGTGTCCCGCATGCTCTACCGCACCGATGCCAGCGTGTACGAAATCGAGCCGCTCGGAGTCGTCGTGCCGGCCGATGCCAACGATGTGGTCGAGACCGTGCGCGTCGCCGGGTCTGTGGGGGTCCCCCTGCTGTGTCGCGGCGGCGGTACCAGCCTGGCTGGCCAGAGCGTCGGGCGCGCCATCCACGTCGATTTCTCCAAGTGCCTGAACGGGATCGTCGAGCTCAACGCCGAGGAGCAGTGGGTGCGGGTGCAACCCGGCGTCGTGCTCGACACGCTGAACGCCCAACTGCGCCCCCACGGACTGGTCTTTGGCCCCGATGTGGCCACCAGTAGCCGGGCCAACCTGGGCGGTATGATCGGCAACAACTCATCGGGGGCGCACTCGCTGCTGTACGGCAAGACCGTCGACCACGTGCTGTCGCTGCAGGTGGTCCTGGCCGACGGTACGGTGACCGAATTGGGGCCGGCCAGCGAAGCGGAGTGCCGGCAGCGTGCCGCGCGTCCGGGGATCGAGGGCGAGCTATACCGGCGTCTGCCCGCCATGGCCGCCGCCCACGGCGACGAGATCGCGCGTTCCTTCCCCAAGGTCATGCGGCGGGTGGCTGGCTACAATCTTGACGAGCTGGTCCGGCCCGGGCAGCTATTCGATCTGAGCAAGCTGGTGGTGGGCTCCGAGGGGACCCTGTGCGCCGTCCTCGAGGCGAAGCTGAAGCTGGTACCCCGGCCGGCCCATACAGCGCTGGTGGCCTGTCACTTCCGGGACCTGATCGAGGCCATGGAAGCCAACCTGGTGGCGCTGGGGACCGGTCCGGCGGCGGTCGAGTTGACCGACCGGCTGCTCCTCGACTTGACCAAAGGGTCCATTGAGCACGCCCCGCGGCGGCGTTTCCTGCAGGGCGATCCGGAGGCGCTGCTGTTCGTCGAATACTACGGTGACTCGGCGGCTGAACTCGAACTCAAGATGCAGGTGCTCGAGGAACGCCTGGCCGCCCGCGGGCTTGGCTATGCCAATGTGAGGGCCGTCGACGGGGCCGCGCAGCGCAGTATGTGGGAACTGCGCAAGGCTGGCCTGGGCGTGTTGATGGGCATGAAAGGCGACGCCAAGCCAACCGCCGGGCTGGAGGACACCTGCGTGCCGGTTGAGCACTTGCCGGAATACGTGCGGCGGGTCCGCGCCGTGATGGCCAACCACGGCGTATCAGCCGTGTTCTACGCCCACGTGAGCGTTGGCGTGCTGCATATCCGCCCCATCTTGAATCTGAAAGACCCCGGCGGTATCGCGGTCCTGCGCCGACTGGAGGAGGAGATCAGCGACATTGTGCTGGAGTATGGCGGCACCATGTCGGCCGAACACGGCGACGGCCTGGCGCGCAGCGAGTGGCTGCCGAAGATGTTCGGTGAGCCCATGATGCGGCTCTTCGCCGAGGTCAAGGACGCCTTTGATCCGCGCGGTTTGATGAACCCGGGCAAGATCGTGCGCGCCGAACCCATGGACCGCAACCTGCGCTATGGGGCCCTGTACCGGCCCCGGAAGCTGGAGACGTATTTCAGCTTCGACGCCGACGGCAGCTTCCAGCAGGCGGTGGAAATGTGTTCCGGCGTCGGGCACTGCCGCAAGCAGGGCGTCGGCACCATGTGCCCCTCGTACATGGCCACGCTGGAGGAGCAGCACTCCACGCGCGGCCGGGCCAACGCGCTGCGGGCGGCGCTGTCCGGGACGCTGGACGCCGATGGGTTGACCAGCCGCCAGCTGTTCGAGGTCATGGACCTGTGTCTGGAGTGCAAGGCGTGCAAGGGCGAGTGCCCGTCCAGCGTCGACATGGCCAAACTCAAGTACGAGTTCCTGGCGCAGTATTACGATGTCCACGGTTACCCGCTGCGCTCGCGCCTGTTTGCCCGTATCGACCGGATCAGCCGCTGGGGGTCGGCCCTGGCCCCAGTGTCCAACTGGGTGGGCGGTGCGGCGCCCGTGCGCTGGCTGCTCGACCGTTGCCTCGGTATCGACGCGCGCCGACGCCTACCGCAGTTCACCCGGCGCAGGTTCTCCACCTGGTTCAAACAGAGGACGCCGCGGCGCCTGCCGCCCCGTGGCCCGGTGGTCCTGTTCCACGACACCTATGCCGAATACAGTGAACCTCAGATCGGCATGGCGGCGACGCTGATTCTGGAGCGTGCCGGCTACGAGGTCGTCCTGGCCGACGGCAAAGTCTGCTGTGGCCGACCGATGATATCCAAGGGGTTCCTGCGGCAGGCGCGCGAGCACGCGCGGCACAATATCCAGGTCCTCGCCCCCTATGCGGCCAAAGGCTGGCCGATTCTTGGCTTGGAGCCCAGTTGCCTGCTGACGCTCCGCGACGACTACCTGGATCTGGTCCCGGGTCCCGAGGCCAGGCTAGTGGCTGAGCACGCGTTCATGCTCGAGGAGTTCCTCGCCCTGGGCCACCGGCAGGGCCATCTGCAACTCGATTTCACCGGCACGGTCAAGCGCATCCTGGTGCATGGGCACTGCCAGCACAAAGCCCTCGGTGGAGCGATCGACACCCTCACCGTGCTCAACCTGCCGCCGCGTTTCGAGGCCACGGCGATTGACTCGGGTTGCTGCGGCATGGCGGGCAGTTTCGGGTACGAGAAAGAACACTACGACCTGTCGATGCGCATTGGCGAGGAACGCCTGTTCGCGGCCATCCGGGCCGCCGACCCGACGGTGGAGATCGTGGCGGCCGGTACGTCGTGCCGTCACCAGATCAGTCACGGCACGGCCCGAATCGCTCGTCACTGGACCGAAGTATTGGTAGAAGCTCTGTAGAGTAGAAGCCCTGTGGAGGCGCCCTTGGGCTGCCTCGCACCCACCCGTCAGCAAGGAGCAGAGCCATGGCGTTCAACGTCCGCAAACGCGGTCGGCTTACCTATTACTACGGCGGCGACCATCCCACCCTGTCGGCACTGGTGACCGAGGACCTGGGCGGCGGTGACCTGAAGATCTACTTCGCCGGGTTGACCGGGGGGTATTCGGCCAAGGGGTGTCTGGGCCGGGAGGAGCTGGTGACCATGGAGCCCCTCAAGGAGGTGGAACTGGTCTTCCGCTGTTGGGAGCGCTGGCTGCAGGAGGCCGGCATCTGCGACACCATCGCCAAGATCGATTTCGTCGAGGTGCACGCCTTCGGGGCCCAGCCCAAGAATGTGAACCCGGTGGCCGAACCGCAGCGCTATCACGAGGAGCAGCAGCGGCTCTACCGCGAATACGCCGAGGCCTACTCTGGTTTCTTCCGCGACCACATGCCCGGCTGTGGCGTGCCTTCGCGTTTCACGGTGCACGTGATGGACTTCCCGGACAAAGCCGCGTCCTACGAGTTCTACAGCGTTGGCCTGTACCAGCCGTCCCTGCACGCACAGGAGGGTTGAGCGCCGTGCCGATCTTCGAGTACGTCTGTCGTCAATGCCACGAAGAGTTCGAAGTGCTGGTGCAGAGCAGCACAGAGGTAACCTGCCCCGCCTGCGCTGGCGACGACCTGGAACGCAAGCTGTCGGCCTTTGCGGTGGTGGGTCAGGGGCCGGCGCCCCGCTGTGAGGGCGGCGGGCCCTGCGCCGCCTGCTGCGACGGCGCGGGACCGTCGCGCTGCCCGATCAACTGAGATCGCTCGCCGCCCGTCAGCGCCGCGCCGGTCCTGGAAGCCGCCGGTGCGGCGCTTGCACGGCGGCGGGCGATTGTGTATCTTACGTGCGGTGGGAGAGGTTTGCGGCGGAGGCGCTGGGCGCTTCCGCTTTTTCTGTGGGGCTCGGTGTTCGCCTGCGGACCCCTGTCTGGAGACGCACTGCATGAGCGAAGTTTTCCTGTCCCGCGAGGGGTACGAGAAGCTCCAGGCCGAACTGCAGGCGCTCAAGGAAACCGAGCGCCCGACGGTCCGCCACGCGCTGCAGCAGGCCAGGCAGTTCGGTGATCTGGCAGAAAACGCGGAATACGCGGCCGCCAAAGAGCGGTTGCTGTTCCTGGAGCAGCGCATCAACCGTCTTGAAGAGACCCTGAGCCGGGTGCGTCTGCTCGAGCACGAGATCATCCCCAGCGACAAGGTCTATATTGGTGCCACCGTCGAACTGGTCGACCTGAAGACCGGGCGCCAACTGCGCTACACATTGGTAGCCCCTGAAGAAGCCGATTTCAGTGCCGGCAAGATCTCCACCGTGTCGCCCATCGGCAAAGGCCTGCTCGGCCACGCTGCCGGTGAGGAGGTGGAGATCCGGGTCCCGGCCGGTCTGCTGCGGTACCGTATCGAGGCGATTTCCCGCTGACCGGCCGCGGCCCTGATTGGCTGGCGAACTCCCGGGGCCGCCAGGCCAGCCGGGAGTTGTCTTTTCCGGGGGTGCGGGCGCTGCGCCGGCCCGCCGCGCCCTCGCGGGACGCGCGACCATGACCGAAATCCAGAACGCCGAGGCGGATCTGTGCCGGGAGGTCCTCGACCTGATCGTCGAGCCGCCGCCCCTGCCTGAGGGCTTGGCCGCTCTGGCCGAGGTGCTCCGCCGGCGTCTGGCAGTGGAGTTCTGCGCCGTCTATCTGTGGCGTCAGAGCTCGGCCGAACTGGTGCGCCGCGCCGTGGCCGGCGATGCCTGCCAGGTCGAGGAGCGCCTGCGCGTCGGGCAGGGCGTGGCCGGGCTGGCCGCTCGCCACGGCCGCCCCCTCCAGGTCTCGCGGACCCACCCGCTCAACTCGGACCCGGCCGATGTCGGCCGCAGCCTTGCCGCCTTCCCGTTCGCCGACCGCGGGCAGCTGTTGGGTGTCTGCACCTTGGGCGATCACAGTGGCCGCGTTTTCGCGGCCGAAGAGATGGCCCTGTTCGAGCAGACCATACCCCGTCTGCTCACCGCCTTGATGCGTTCGATCCAGCGTCACGAAATGCTGCAGCGCCGGACCAGCGAGGTGCAGGCGCTGAACGAGCTGGGGCAGGCGATGAATTCCGGTCTCGGCCTGGACGAGACGCTCGAGTTGATCGCTGCCAAGGCGGCAGAGGCGCTTAACGCCAAGGGATCGGCGGTGCGGCTGGTCGTCGAGGACGGCTCGCTGGCTATGGCGACCATGGTCACCGACGCTGAGACGCCCTTCGACACGCGCTACGAGAAACGGATTGCCGAGTTCGTCGCCGCTACCGGCGAACCGGTCATGATTGACGACGTACGCACCATTCGCGATCTGGGAGAGGGCGGTTCATCGGTCCTCTGCGTGCCGTTGGTGGTCGAGGAGCGCGTGGTGGGTACCCTGGCGCTGTTCGACAAGGTGGAGCCCGACGGCGGCCGTAAGCGGCTGTTCGATCTGGACGACCTCAACATGCTGTTCGCCCTGTCGAGCCAGATCGCCGCCGAGATCGAAGACATTCGCCTGACTGTGCGCCTGCAGGATCTGGTGCGGACCGAGAAACAGCAGGCCGAGGAACTGCGGCGCCTGTACAACCGCTCGCAGGCCCTCCTGCAGTCCATTTCCGACGGCTTGCTGGCCATCGACGGCGACGGCGCCGTGGTCGAGGTGAACGCGGTGGCGCGGCGCGTTTTCGGCTGGTCCGAGCGCCCCGTGCGCCGGCCGGACATCGGTGACTTGGTCGAGGACAAACCACCGCTGCGCGAGTGGCTCGAGACCGGCGGCCAGTTCAGCAACCGCGTTGTCAGCCTGCGCACGTCTGCAGGGCGAGTGGCCGCCATGGCCAACCTGCAGCCGATCCATGGCACCGGCCGCGGGCCTCTCGGCGCGGTGTTGACTTTCCGCGAGATGGGCGAGGTGGGCCGGTTGGTCAACCGGGTGATCGGCACCCAGCGCACTTTTGTCTTTGACGACATCGTCGGCGCCAGTGCCGCCATCGAGAAGACCAAGGAACTGGCGCGCATCGCCGCCGGCACGGGCTCGAACATCCTCATTCAGGGGGAGACCGGCACCGGCAAGGAGGTTTTCGCCCAGTCCATCCACAATGCAAGTGCCTTTTCGGAAGGCCCGTTCCTGGCGGTAAACTGCGCTGCCATGCCCCGCGACCTGATCGAGAGCGAGCTGTTCGGCTATGTCGAGGGAGCCTTCACCGGCGCCAGCCGTAAGGGCCGCCTGGGCAAATTCGAGCTGGCCAGTGGTGGTTCGCTGTTCCTCGACGAGATCGGCGACGTGCCCCTCGAGGTCCAGGTCAAGCTGCTCCGCGTGCTGCAGGAGAAAGCTATCGTCCGCGTCGGCGGTGATCACACCATCCCGATCAACTGCCGGCTGATGGCGGCGACCAACCGCGATCTCCAGCGCGCCGTTGACGAGGGACGTTTCCGCCGCGACCTGCTGTACCGGATCAATGTCATCACGCTGGAGATCCCCCCGTTGCGCGAGCGGTCCGGTGATGTCCCCCTCTTCGTCGACCGTTTCCGGCGCAGCTTCGCCGAACGCAACGGCAAGATCGTTGAAGCGGTCGCCGAAGAGGTGATGGCGCGTTTGAGCGATTACGCCTGGCCGGGCAATGTGCGCGAATTGGAGAACGCCATCGAGCATGCCGTGGCCATGGTGAAGGGCCGGGTGATCGGGTGGGAGGACCTGCCGGCCCGATTGCGAGATGATCTGCTGCGGCCGCGGGACGAAGCTGGCGGGGTCCGTCTTGGGGCTTTCGAACGCGCCCAGTGGGACCACGAGGAATCCACCCGCAAAGTGGTCGTCGAGGCCCTCCGGGCGCGCGCCGGTGACGTGGCGGAAGCCGCGCAGCTCCTGGGGGTCAGCCGCGCCACACTGTACCGGCGCCTGCGCCGTTTGGGGTTACTGACTGAAGTGTCACAAATGCGACTCCAGTCTCATTTATGAAAAGGTCTTTAACTGGACCCCAACTCATTCTACGGCAATGAATTGCCATATTGCGGGCAGGTCGTGTGTGTGTCACACATGAGACGAAGTCTCCATACAGTGGCAACGCGATGCCGAGGGCGGGTTCCGGGCCGGGGGGGGATCCGGGCCGGTCGCGTGGCCGAGGCGACCGCGCCGGCCGCGATCGGGCGCGCTGGCGCCGGCCAAAGCCGGCCGGAAGGCCGTGATGCACCGGGCTCTCCTGATTATTGGCACCTTTTTTGCGGCAACCGGGGTTAGAACTGTGATTCGCCGGTTACTGCAGAGGTGCTGCCATGGAAAAGGTTGTGCAAGCCGTGTGGCGGTCGGTATGTCGGGCCGACGGCTGCGAGCGCGAAGCCCGAACGGCCGGATACTGTCCGCGTCACTACCAGCAGGTGCGGCGTCACGGGCGCCTGACGCCGGAGCGTGAGTACCGGCGCCGGGGCGGCCACTGTCTCGTCGACGGCTGCCAGGAGCCGCAGATCGCCAAGGGTCTGTGTTTCAGGCATTACCAGCAGACGCGCCGGTATGGCCGTCTGACCCCGGAGCGGGAGCGGGTCTATGGCCGGAAGGCGTGTCAGGTGCCCGGGTGCAGCGAGAAGCATTCGTCGCGCGGGTACTGCAAACGGCACTACATGACCGAGTATTACCTGCCGCGGTTGGCCGACCGCGAGCGCACGGCCCGACGGACGGCCTGAGTCCATCCGTTACCTGATGGTGGGGCGGTCACCCCTTGAGGGCGGCCGCCCCGCGTTGTGCCGGCATCGCGGCCCCGGCCGGGTGTGGCGACTCGGGGCTCTGAAGGCCGTTGCCGAGGCCCCCCCGGCTGCCGGCGCGCGCGTCCTTGCCCTGCCGAGGGCTGGGGTCGGGGCCGGCACCCGGCGGCCACTGACAAACCCGGCAGGTCGGTGGGGCGGCGGGCGCTCAATGGCCCGGTTCATTCTTCGTTCCCAACCCCTTGACAGAACATTGGTAGGGGCGTAATATTACCAGTCTATGAGTTGGCGGTCAGTGTAACGGAACGGGGAGCGACGGCGGGAATAGCTCAGTTGGCTAGAGCGCGAGCCTTCCAAGCTCGATGTCGCGGGTTCGAATCCCGTTTCCCGCTCCAGAGTTTGCACCAGCGCTTCCCAGAGGTTTCGGGGGCCGATGTAGCTCAGTAGGTAGAGCGCGTCCTTGGTAAGGACGAGGTCACCAGTTCAATCCTGGTCATCGGCTCCATTTTTCTTCGCTTTTCCCACGGCGCAGTGAGGCGAGATGCCACGAGAGCAGATCACGCTTGAGTGCGGCACGTGTAGTCAGCGCAACTACACGGCCACCAAGAACCGGCGGTTGCACCCCGCCCGGGTCGAGTACAAGAAATACTGCCGCTTCTGCCACAAGCATACGGCGCACAAGGAAACCCGGTAGTCCGGTATTCGGGTAGGTCTGTAGCTCAAGTGGTAGAGCACCGGTCTCCAAAACCGGGGGTTGCAGGTTCGAGTCCTGTCAGACCTGCCAGATTCCGAACGCGCACGGCCAACTACGGCATCGCAATCAGGACGTGGACCGGGGATGTGGGAGAAAGTCACGACTTTCGTCAAAGACGTCAGGACCGAGTTCGGCCGGGTCAGCTGGCCGACACGCGATGAGCTGGTGGGTTCCACCAGCGTGGTTCTGGTCTTCTCGATCGCGTTCGCCCTTTTCATCGGAATGTTCGACTTGCTGATCTCCCTCGTCTGGAGGGTGCTCCTCGGGTCCTGACGCGCCGCCTGCCCGGGATTCTGCTCTGCCGGCCCCCGGGGTTCCCACGGTGGCGGTCTGCTTTTCTGCCCTACGCTGCGTATTGGACTGAGACCATGGAAAAACATTGGTATGCCCTGCATACCTATTCGGGCCACGAGAACAAGGTCCGAACCTATCTGCAGAGCCTGGTCGAGTCCCAAGCCGCCAAGGGCGCGATCTCGCGGGTCGTCGTGCCGACAGAGGAGGTAGTCGAACTGCGGGCCGGCAAGAAAACGGTCAGCAAGAGGCGCTTCCTGCCCAGCTATGTCCTGGTTGAGATGGAGATGACCAAGGACGCCTGGCACTTGGTGACCAACATACCGGGGGTCACCAATTTCGTTGGTCCTGCCCGCAAGCCTCAACCGCTCCGCCAGGACGAGGTCGACCACATTCTGGGGCACATCGAGCGGAAGCGCGACACCCAGGTAGAGGTCATTCCGTTCTCCGTGGGCGACCAGGTGAAGGTCAACGACGGTCCGTTCAAGGACTTCATCGGCACCGTGCAGGAGGTCATCCCGGAGAAGCGCCGGCTTAACATCGTGGTCAGTATTTTCGGACGGGGGACACCGGTGGAGTTGGATGTGCTCCAGGTGGTTCCAGTCGAACCTCCCCAGTCCTGAAGCCCGTTTCGTCTACTCCGTCCCTGAGGTAAACGCCCAATGGCTAAGAAGGTTGTTGCCAGCGTCAAACTCCAGGTACCTGCCGGAAAAGCCAATCCGACGCCGCCGGTCGGCCCGGCCCTGGGTCAGCATGGCGTGAATATCATGGAGTTCTGCCGGTCGTTCAACGCCCAGACCCAAGACCGCGAAGGGTTGATCATTCCGGTCATTATCACGGTCTACGCCGACCGATCCTTCACCTTCATCACCAAGACGCCGCCGGCGGCCATCCTGCTCCGGCGTGCCGCGGGCGTGGACAAGGGGTCCGGGACGCCCAACCGCGACAAGGTTGGCCGCGTGACCATCAAGCAGGTGCGCGAAATCGCAGAGCAGAAGATGCCCGATCTCAATGCCGGGAGTGTCGAGGCGGCCATGGCGATGGTCGCCGGCACGGCTCGCAGCATGGGTATCACGGTCGAGTCATAAGGGAAGCCGACGATGGCCAGGAGCAAGAAGTACGAGCAGGCACTGGAGCAGTACGACCGCACCAAGGACTATAGCTGGGCCGAGGCAGTCAAACTGCTGAAGTCTTTTCCGAGCCGGAAGTTCGACGAGACGGTCGAACTGGCCATCAATCTGGGCATCGACGGTCGGCAGGCAGATCAGATCGTCCGCGGCACCGTCATGTTGCCGCACGGCACGGGCAAGGAAGTGCGCGTGCTCGTCATCACCCAGGGCGAGCTCGAGCAGGAAGCCCGTGAAGCGGGCGCCGACTACGTCGGAGCTGCCGATGTGGTGGAACGGATCCAGGGCGGGTGGCTTGATTTCGACCTGGTCATTGCGTCGCCGGACATGATGGGCCAGGTGGGTAAGTTGGGTCGCATCCTGGGTCCCCGCGGTCTGATGCCCAACCCGCGTACTGGCACGGTGACGCGCGAGGTCGGCAGGGTGGTGCGCGAAGCCAAAGCGGGGCGTGTGGAGTATCGGGCGGACTCCAAATCGGGCAGCAACGCTCAAGCGCCGATCGGACGGTTGTCGTTTGACGATGCGGCGTTGATCGACAACGCCAGGGCGTTCACCGAAGCCATCGTGCGCGCCCGGCCTGCGGCGGCGAAGGGCCAGTACATCAAGAAAGCGGTCATCTCCACGGCCATGAGCCCCGGAGTCAAGATCGATCGCGCTGAACTCATGGTCGCGTAGGCCATTCGGCCCACGCTGAGGACAAATGCATGCCTACTGAAGAGAAGGTTGCCAAGGTCGAGGAGCTGACCGCGCTCATGACAGGAGCGACGGCCATCTACCTGGCCGATTACACCGGAATCGACGTCGCCGCGGTCACCAACCTGCGCAGCAAACTGCGCCAGGCCGAGGTGGAGTACCAGGTCGTCAAGAATCGCCTGGCGCGTCGCGCCGCGCGCGAGGCAGGCATCAGCGGCTTGGACGGTTTCCTGGTGGGGCCCACGGCGATGGCCTTCACCAAAGGCGATCCGGTGGCGGCGGCGAAGATCCTTCAGGACTTCGCCGATGCGGGCGGCAAGCTGGCGATCAAAACCGGTGTCGTCGATCAGCACGTCATCTCCGGCGAGCAGGTCAAGGTGCTGGCCAAGTTGCCGCCCCGTGACGTACTGCTGGCCAGTGTGGCACGCGGCGTGCAGGCGCCGCTCTATGGTATGGTTTCGGTGCTGAGCGGTCTGATTCGGGGTCTCGTCGGTACCGTTGCAGCCTTGGAACAGCAGCGGCGTGAGCAGTCCGGTGAGTCGGCTGCCGACGAGGGCGCTGCTGCCGTCGAAGCCTGAGATTTCATTTAACCGGCCCAGGGATTCCGGGCACTTCAGGAGGTTCAGAAAGCAATGAGCGAAGGAACCAACGTCAGCGCCAAGCTCGCCGAGATCATCGAGAAAATCGGCGCCCTCACCGTGCTCGAGCTGGCTGAGCTGGTGAAAGCCATGGAAGACAAGTTCGGCGTGTCGGCCGCTGCTCCGGTGATGATGGCTGGTATGATGCCGGCTGCCGGTGGCGCCGCTCAGGAAGCCGCGGTCGAGAAGGACACCTTCGATGTGATCCTGACCGGTTCGGGCGAGAAGAAGATCCAGGTCATCAAGGTTGTGCGCGAAATCACCAACCTGGGCCTGAAAGAAGCCAAGGCCCTGGTTGACGAAGCGCCCAAGCCGGTCAAAGAGGGTTGCACCAAGCAGGAGGCCGAGGAGATCCAGGGACGCCTGCAGGAGGCTGGTGCCACGGTCGAGTTGAAGTAACTGGAAATACGGGTCGGGTTGACCGAGGCCCCGTCAAACGGGTGCTGGAGCCATCGTTCTGACCTGCCAGGCACCGTGCCAAGAGCTCATGGAGCATTGGGCATCCACCGGGCGTGGATGCCCAATCAGTCCGTGGGCTTTTGCAGCTTCTGCCTCCAACCTGCGATCAAGGAGTCTGCGTCTTGGGTAAGACGAACGCGACGAGCATTGAGCGACGGTCGTTCGGCAAGATCAGCGAAGTTGTGGAAATGCCGAACCTGCTGTCGGTGCAGATCGACTCCTACCGCTCGTTTCTCCAACTTGACCTGCCGCCCCAGGAACGGCAGCGTCGGGGGCTACACCTGGTTTTCGAGAGCATCTTCCCGGTTACCGATGCCCACGGCATCTACTCCCTTGAGTATGTCGACTATTCGATCGGCAATCCCCGGTACAGCGAAGAGGAATGCACCCAGCGCGGCATGACCCATGCCGCCCCGCTGCGGGCCACCCTGCGCCTGGTCACGCGCGACAAAGACCACCCGGAGCAGCCGGTCAAGGAATCCATCGAGCAGTCGGTGTTTCTGGGTGAACTGCCGCTGATGACCAACCGCGGCACGTTCATCGTCAACGGCGCCGAGCGCGTCGTGGTGAGCCAGCTGCACCGCTCGCCGGGGGTGTTCTTCGATGAGACCATGCACCCCAACGGCAAACGCCTGTTCTCGGCGCGTATCCTGCCCTACAAGGGACCGTGGCTCGAGTTCAGCATGGACATCAACGATGTGATGTACGTCCACATCGACCGGCGCCGCAAGCTTCCCGTGACCCTGCTGCTGCGCGCTCTGGGTTTTGCCCGTGATGGCGAGATCCTGAGCCTGTTCCGCCCCGATGTGGAAGTCCACGTCGACGAAGAGATCGTCGGCCGCTTCAATGGCGGCGAAGACGTCATTGACCGCGCTACCGGCGAGGTCATCCTGGAGCCGTTCCAGGCCATCGAGGGCGCCCATCTGCAGCAACTCGTGGATGCCGGTATCCGGCGCCTGACGGTGCTGGCCCAGCCCCAGGGGCAGGGCACTGACCCCGGTGTTCTGGAAATCACGTTGGGCAAAGATCCGTGCAAGACTGAGGAAGACGCGCTGACGCGCATCTACAATCTGCTGCGGCCGGGCGATCCGCCGAACATCCAGACGGCCCGCGGGTTGCTCGACCGGCTGTTCTTCAACCCCAAGCGCTACAACCTGGGTGATGTGGGCCGGTACCGCATCAACCGCAAACTGAACGTCGGCATTCCGTTCGAGAGCACAGTGCTGCATCTGGAGGACTTCCTCTCGATCATTCGGCACCTGCTGCAGCTGCGCGGGGGGCAGGGCAACACGGACGACATCGACCATCTGGGCAACCGCCGCGTGCGCCTGGTGGGGGAGTTGCTCGCCAACCAGTTCAGCATTGGCTTGACACGCATGGCACGGACCATCCGCGAGCGCATGAGCCTGCGTGACGAAGAGCAGGTCACGCCGCACGACCTGGTTAATGCGCGCACGGTTTCCACCGTGATCCAGGCCTTCTTTGGGTCCAGTCAGCTCTCGCAGTTCATGCAGCAGACCAACCCGCTGGACGAGTTGACCCACAAGCGTCGCCTGAGCGCTCTCGGTCCGGGTGGCTTGAGCCGCGATCGCGCCGGTTTTGAGGTGCGTGACGTGCACTACACCCACTATGGCCGCATCTGTCCGATCGAGACGCCTGAAGGCCCCAACATCGGCCTGATTTCGTCGCTGAGCACGTACGCGCGGGTGAACGCATTCGGCTTCCTGGAGACTCCGTACCGCAAGGTAGTGGACGGTCAGGTCACCGACACTATCGACTACCTGACGGCCGACCAGGAGGACAAGTACACGATCGCGCAGGCCAACGCGCCGCTGGACGCCGACGGGCGCTTCCGCGATGCCCTGGTCAAGGCTCGTCGCCGCGACGACTACCCCATGGTTACGCCGGGCGACATCGACTACATGGATGTGTCGCCCAAGCAGCTGGTCAGCGCCGCCGCAGCGCTCATCCCGTTCCTTGAGCACGACGACGCCAACCGGGCGCTCATGGGCTCCAACATGCAGCGTCAGGCCGTGCCGCTGCTGTTCACCGAGACCCCGTACGTGGGTACCGGCATGGAGAGCAAGGTCGCGCGCGACTCGGGTGCTGTGGTGTTGGCGCGTAATCCAGGCAAGGTCACTTACGTCGACGCGCGGCGCATCGTCATCGAGCGAGACAAGGCTCACAGCGTGCCGTTGACGCCCCTGGACATTGCCGACGAAGATGAGTATCGCCTGACTAAGTTCGCGCGCTCCAACCAGGACTGCTGCATCAACCAGCGACCCCTGGTGCGCGTGGGCGACGTGGTCCGCAAAGATCAAGTCATCGCCGACGGTCCAGCCACCGACCGCGGCGAGTTGGCCCTCGGCATGAACGTCATGGTCGCCTTCATGCCTTGGAACGGCTACAATTTCGAGGACGCCATCGTCATCAGTGAGCGGCTGCTGAAGCGCGATGTCTTCACCTCGGTGCACATCGAGGAGTTCGAGCTGCAGGTGCGCGACACCAAGCGCGGCCAGGAAGAGATCACCCGCGAGATCCCCAACGTCAGCGAGGGAGCCGTGCGGAACCTGGACGAACTGGGCATCGTGCGTGTGGGCGCGGACGTGGGACCCGGCGATATCCTGGTGGGTAAGGTCACCCCCAAAGGCGAAAGCGAGTTGTCGCCGGAGGAACGGCTCCTGCGTGCCATCTTCGGCGAGAAGGCTGGCGATGTGCGCGATGCGTCGCTGAAGGCGCCGCCGGGCATGGAAGGCGTGGTGATTGACCGCCGGCTGTTCTCGCGCAAGGAGCGCACTGATCTGAGCCGCCGGAAGGAGAAGAGCGACTCCGCCGAGCTGCAGAAGGCCGCCGAAGAGCAGGTGGCGCGGCTGAAGAGCGAGCGGGATCAGCGGCTCCTGGAGATCCTGGACGGGGCCCGTCTCGGGCGTCTGTTCAGCAAGGAAGACGGTACCATGGCGGTGCGCGAGGGGACGCAGGTGAGCGACCGCGTGCTCGAGCGTTTGGACTTCTCGCAGCTGGAGCCCGAGACCGGCTGGACCGATGATCCCAGCCTGAACGCACAGGTGGATGAGTTGCTGCGGTACGCCGCCGAGCAGCTGCAGTTGGTGCACGAACAGACCGAACGGCAGCTGGAGCGGCTGGCCCGCGGTGACGAGTTGCCGCCGGGCATTGCCCAGCTGGTCAAGGTCTACGTGGCCAAGCGCCGCAAGCTGTCGGTGGGGGACAAGATGGCCGGTCGCCATGGCAACAAGGGTGTGGTCGCCGCCATCGTCCCGGAAGAAGACATGCCCTATCTCGAGGACGGATCGCCGGTGGACATCGTGCTCAATCCGCTCGGCGTGCCGTCGCGAATGAACCTGGGGCAGATCTTCGAGACCCATCTGGGCTGGGCCGCCGAAGCCCTGGGCCTGTATGCCGCCACGCCGGTGTTCGACGGAGCCAACCTGGGCGAGGTCAAGAGCCTGCTGCGGGAGGCTGGGTTGCCCGACGACGGCAAGACCGTGCTCTATGATGGCCGTACGGGCGAAAAGCTGGAAAAACGCGTGACGGTCGGTAACATCTACATGCTGAAGCTTTCCCATCTGGTGGCTGACAAGATCCATGCGCGCTCCATTGGGCCGTACTCGCTGGTAACGCAGCAGCCACTGGGCGGCAAAGCTCAGTTCGGCGGCCAGCGTTTCGGTGAGATGGAAGTCTGGGCCCTCGAAGCCTACGGTTCCGCCTACACCCTGCAGGAGATGCTGACGGTCAAGTCCGACGACGTGGCCGGTCGTTCGCGCATCTACGAAGCCATCGTGAAAGGCGAGAATCCGCCGGAACCCGGGATTCCTGAGTCCTTCAATGTGCTGGTCAAGGAGCTCCAGAGCCTCTGTCTGGACGTGATTCTCGAAGACAGCCGGACCGTCGAGGCATACTGAGTCCCATCAGCCGAAGAACGACACTCCCAAGAGAGGTGCTGCAGTGCTGAAGAGCGCTACCGCCACCAGGAAGCCGACGGATTTCGACTCGATTCGCATCCAGTTGGGTTCGCCTGAGACTATCCGTGCGTGGTCGCACGGTGAGGTCACCAAACCGGAAACCATTAACTACAGGTCCTTCAAGCCAGAACGTGATGGCCTGTTCTGCGAGCGCATTTTCGGTCCGGTCAAGGACTGGAACTGCCATTGCGGCAAGTACAAGGGCATCCGCTACCGGGGCGTCGTCTGTGACCGGTGCGGTGTCGAGGTGACGCAGGCCAAGGTGCGGCGCGAGCGACTCGGTCACATTGAGCTGGCCGTGCCGGTGTCGCACATCTGGTACTTCAAATCTCTGCCGTCGCGTATCGGGGCGCTGCTCGATATCTCGATGCGTAACCTCGAGCGGATTCTGTACTACGAGTCGTACGTGGTCCTCGATCCTCGGGAGAGCGGCCTTGAGCGCTTGACGCTCTTGACCGAGGAAGAGTTGATGGAGCTGCGCGGCGAAGGCAAAGATCCGCTGGTCGACATGGGCGCCCCCGCGGTCCGTTCCATGTTGGCCGAGATCGACATTGAGGAGCTGTCCGCCGAGTTGCGCTCGCAGGTTAGGCTGGAAACCTCGATCCAGCGTAAGCAGGAGGCGCTCAAGCGCCTCAAGGTGGTCGAAGCCTTCCGGCAGTCCGAAAACCGGCCCGAGTGGATGGTGCTCGAGGCGGTCCCGGTGATCCCGCCGGACCTGCGTCCCCTGGTGCCCCTGGAGGGCGGCCGGTTCGCCACCTCCGACCTGAACGACCTGTACCGGCGGGTGATCAACCGCAATAACCGGTTGAAGAAGCTGATCCAGATCAAAGCCCCCGAGGTTATCCTGCGCAATGAGAAACGCATGCTGCAGGAAGCTGTCGATGCGCTGTTCGACAATGGTCGCCGGTCGCGGGCGGTCAGGGGCGATGGCAACCGCTCGCTCAAGTCCCTCAGCGACCTGCTCAAAGGCAAGCAGGGCCGTTTCAGGCAGAACCTGCTGGGCAAGCGCGTGGACTACTCGGGGCGGTCGGTTATCGTCGTCGGCCCCGAGCTGAAGCTGCATCAGTGCGGTCTTCCCAAGAGCATGGCCCTGGAACTCTTCAAGCCCTTCGTGATCAAGAAGCTTGAGGAGAAGGGGCTGGTGCAGACGGTCAAGACCGCCAAGAAGATGGTCGAGCGTGAGCGCCCTGAGGTGTGGGATATCCTCGAAGAGATCATCCACGACCACTGTGTGCTTCTGAACCGGGCCCCGACGCTGCACCGGTTGGGTATCCAGGCTTTCCAGCCCATCTTGGTCGAAGGCAAGGCCATCCGCTTGCACCCGTTGGTCTGCGCCGCCTTCAACGCCGACTTCGACGGCGACCAGATGGCGGTCCATGTACCGCTGTCTTTCGAGGCCCAGATCGAGGCCCGGCTGCTGATGCTGTCGGCCAACAACCTGCTCAAGCCGGCCGATGGCGAGCCGGTGATCATGGACAACCCGCAGGATATCGTCCTGGGCTGCTACTACCTGACCAAGATGCGCTTCCCCACCGAGGGCCAGGTCGCGCGCCGTTTTGCGAGCGCCACTGAAGCCCGCGCGGCCCACGACGCGGGCCGCGTCACGCTGCACGAGAAGATCACGGTGCGGTACGACGGCGAGACCATCGAGACCACGGTGGGCCGACTGATCTTCAACGAAGCCATGCCGCCCGAAATCGGCTTCATCAACCGGACCGTTGACAAGGGCGACATCAAGAAGATCACCGCCGACGTCCACCGCCGTCTCGGCAACCGCCGGACGGCGGAGTTTGTCGACCAGCTCAAGCATCTCGGCTATCACTACGCCACCATTGCCGGGATCTCGATCTCCATCGACGACGTGGTGGTGCCGGAGACCAAAGAGAGGATCATCGGCTCCGCCACCCGCGACGTGGAAACCGTCGTCGACCAGTACAACAACGGCATCATCACGGACGGCGAGCGGTACAACAAGATCATCGACGTGTGGACCCACGCCACCTCGGCCGTGTCGCGCGAAGTGCAGAAGTCGCTGGAAGCTGCCGAGAACGGGTTCAACTCGCTGTATATCATGAAGGATTCAGGAGCCCGCGGCAGCGAAGACCAGGTCAAACAGCTGGGCGGCATGCGCGGTTTGATGAACAAGCCGCAGAAGAAGCTTACGGGTGCGGTGGGCGAGATCATTGAGACGCCCATTGTCGCGTCCTTCAAAGAGGGCCTGTCGGTGCTCGAGTACTTCATCTCGACCCACGGCGCCCGCAAGGGACTGGCCGACACGGCACTCAAGACCGCCGAGGCCGGGTACCTGACCCGCCGCATGGTCGACGTGGCCCAGGACGTGGTGATCACCGAGGAAGACTGCGGCACCGCTCAGGGCCTGTGGATCGGTGCGCTCAAGGACGGCGAGGAGATCGTCGAACCGCTGGCCGACCGCATTGTCGGCCGCGTGCTGCTCGAGGACGCCGTTGACCAAGATGGGCGCACGGTGGTGCCGGCGGGGACCCTGATCGAGGAATCGCACGCGCAGCGCATTGCGCAGGCCGGCCTCGAGCAGGTCCGGATCCGCTCGGTGCTGACCTGCGAAGCGGACCGCGGCGTGTGCATCAAGTGCTACGGCCGCAACATGGCCTCCGGGCGAATCGTCAACATCGGCGAAGCCACGGGCGTGATCGCGGCACAGAGCATCGGCGAGCCGGGCACCCAGCTGACCCTGCGCACCTTCCACATCGGCGGCGCGGCGAACCGCATTGCCGAGCAGTCGCAGATTGCCACGCGGCGACAGGGGCGGGTGCGCTTCGTCAACGTGTCCATGGTAACCAGCCCATCGCTCAGCGCCATGGTAGTGACGGGCCGGAACGGTGAGATCGAACTGCTCGATGAGCAGAACCGGGTCCGCTCGCGGGTCAATGTGCCGTACGGCGCCATCCTCAAGGTCGAAGACCAGCAGGATGTCGAGGCTTCGGAGGTGCTGTACGAGTGGGATCCCTACAATAACCCGATCATTTCCGACCGGGCCGGGCACGTGGTCTTCCACGACATTGTCGATGGCGTGACCATGCGTGAGGAGTCGGACGAAACCACGGGTCTGAGCGCCCGCGTCATCGTTGAGCAGCGCGACCGCACGCTCAGCCCCAGCATCAGGGTTTCCAACGAGTCATACGGCGACCGGACCTATAGCATCCCGGTCGGCGCCCGCCTGCTGCTGAAGGACGGCGACCCGATCGAGCCCGGTCAGGTGCTGGTAAAGATCCCGCGTGAACGCTCCAAGACGCGCGACATCACCGGTGGTCTGCCGCGCGTGGCCGAGCTGTTCGAGGCCCGCAAACCCAAGGAACCCGCCGTCATCTCGGAAATCGACGGCGAGGTCAAGTCCATTGGCACCGTGCGCGGCAACCGCGAGCTCAAGGTCACCTCCATCGACGGCGAGGAGCGCAAGTACCTGATCCCCTACGGCAAGCACCTGCGCGTCCATGAGGGGGACCGGGTGGTCGCCGGCGAGCGCCTGTCCGAGGGCTCCATCAACCCGCACGACATTCTGCGGGTCCAGGGCGTCCACAAAGTCCAGGAGTACCTGGTCAACGAAATCCAGGACGTGTACCGCCTGCAGGCCGTGGAGATCAACGACAAGCACATCGAGGTCATCGTCCGCCAGATGCTGCAGAAGGTGCGCATTACCGACCCGGGCGACACCAACTTCCTCGAGGGCGAAGAGGTCGACAAGATCCGCTTCAACCGCGAGAACCAGAAGGTGCTGGCCGAAGGCGGCGATCCGGCCACCTGCCAACCGATCCTCCTGGGTATTACCCGAGCCTCGCTGAGGACCGACAGCTTCATCTCGGCTGCCTCGTTCCAGGAGACCACTCGCGTGCTGACCGAGGCCGCAGTGCAGGGCAAGGTGGACCGCCTGCGGGGCCTCAAAGAGAACGTCATCATCGGCCGGTTGATCCCGGCGGGCACGGGTATGGGGCTGTACAACAGCGTCGCCTATGACGACATGGGCGACGGCGGCGACCCGGTTGCCGGCACCCAGATGCTCGACGAGGAGGTAGGTCAGGAGGCAGAGACGGGGGTGGCGTGACGCCAAATCGAGCCCAAGTATTGACATTCAAAGGCTCTCTGGTTAGTTTTTGAGTTTACTTGTGACTGCGCCGAAAAAGAGGGAAGACTAAGTGCCTACAATCAGCCAGCTCGTGCGCAAAGGCCGTGAGGCGTTCCGCCAGAAGAGCGATGCACCGGCGCTCCAGCGCTGCCCGCAGCGCCGTGGGGTGTGCACCCGCGTCTTCACGTCCACACCCAAGAAGCCCAATTCCGCGCTCCGGAAGATGGCGCGCGTGCGCCTGACCACGGGCGTGGAGGTCACGGCGTACATCCCGGGCGAGGGCAACAACCTGCAGGAACACTCCATCGTCCTGGTCCGTGGCGGTCGCGTGAAAGACTGCCCCGGTGTCCGCTATCACATTATCCGCGGCGTCCTCGATGCCAGCGGGGTGTCTGAACGGCGGCAGGGACGGTCCAAGTACGGCTCGAGAAGGCCCGAGAAAGGCTGAGCTGATTCCTTTTCCCACGTGTTAGGAAGGCTATGTCGCGCAGAAAAAAAGCCGTCAAAAGGCAGCTCCTGCCGGACCCGAAGTTCCATAACGTTTTGGCCACGCGCTTCATGAACAGTCTCATGAAGGAAGGCAAGAAGAGCGTCGCCGAGCACATCTTCTACCGGGCCATCGAACTCGTCGGCGACCGCAGTGGCGGCGACGGTATCGAGGTATTCCAGAAAGCCCTGGAGAACGCCAAGCCGATTGTCATGGTCAAGTCACGGCGGGTTGGCGGGCAGACCTATCAGGTCCCGATTGAGGTCCGTCCCGAAGAGCGGACGGCGCGCGCCATCCGCTGGCTGATTCGCTTCGCGCGCGAGCGGTCGGAGCGCACCATGGCCGAGAAACTGGCCAATGAGTTCATCGCGGCCTCCAAGAACGAGGGCGCCGCAGTGCGGATGCGCGAGGATGTCCATCGTATGGCAGAGGCCAACAAGGCCTTCGCCCATTACCGGTTCTGATCGGAAACTGACGCATGGCCGAACGGCCCTCCCTCGAGTCAACCCGCAACATCGGGATCGCGGCGCATATAGACGCCGGCAAGACCACCACCACGGAGCGCATCCTGTTCTACACAGGACGCCTGCATCGCATGGGGGAGGTCCACGAGGGTACGACCACCATGGACTGGATGGTGCAGGAGCGTGAGCGTGGCATCACTATCACGTCTGCGGCCACGGCCTGCGAATGGAAAGGTCACCGCGTCAACATTATCGATACGCCCGGCCATGTGGACTTCACGGCCGAGGTGGAGCGTTCCCTGCGCGTCCTGGACGGTGCGATCGGGATCTTCTGCGCCGTAGGTGGCGTCGAGCCCCAGTCGGAGACGGTGTGGCGTCAGGCGGACAAGTACCGCGTCCCCCGGATCGCCTTCGTCAACAAGATGGACCGCAACGGAGCCGATTTCTACAAGGTCCTCGGAATGCTCGAGGACCGGCTGCACAGCAACTTCGTACCCATCCAACTCCCCATTGGCACTGGCGAGACCTTCACTGGCCTCATCGACCTGATTGAGATGAAGGCGGTGACGTATGAAGAAGGCAGCCAGGGCGCGCGCTTCGTTGAGAACGATGTGCCGGCTGACCTGAAGGAGAATGCGCTCAAGTACCGGGAGCGCATGCTTGAGGCAGTCGCTGACTTCGACGATGGGTTGCTGGAGAAGTTCCTCGAAGGCGAGAGTATCAGTCCCGACGAGATCCGTGTCGCGCTGCGCCAGGCCACGGTGGCTCTGCGTGCGGTCCCGGTGGTATGCGGATCGTCGTACCGCCACAAGGGCGTTCAGCGTCTGCTTGACGCGGTGATCTACTACCTGCCGTCGCCGCTGGATGTGGGTGCGGTCAAGGGCACACGTCCGGGCTCTGACGAGGAAGTCCTGCGGCATCCCGACGAGCAGCAGCCCTTCGCGGGGCTGGCCTTTAAGGTGATGACCGACCCGTTTGTGGGGCGCCTCACCTTTGTGCGTGTCTATTCGGGGACCCTGAACGCCGGGTCGTACGTGTACAACGCCACCACCGGGCGTCGCGAACGCGTCTCGCGCCTGCTCGAGATGCATGCCAACGATCGCACCGAGCGTAAGCAGGTGTGCGCGGGCGACATCATCGCCGTGGTGGGGTTGAAGGACACAACCACCGGCGACACACTGTGTGACGAGGGCGACCGTGTCATTCTCGAGAAGATCGAGTTTGCCGAGCCCGTCGTGCACGTGGCTATCGAGCCCAAGACGCGCGCCGACCAGGAGCAGCTGCATCTCGCTCTGGCCAAGCTCAGCGAAGAGGATCCGACATTCAAGGTCAAGGTTGACGACGAGACGGGCCAGACCATCATGTCTGGCATGGGCGAGTTGCACCTTGAGATCCTCATCGACCGTCTGTTCCGCGAGTTCAAGGTGGAGGCTAGCGTCGGTCGTCCTCAGGTAGCGTACAAAGAGGGCATCTCACGCAAGGTCGAAGCTACCGGACGGTTCGTGCGGCAAACGGGCGGCCGGGGGCAGTTCGGCCATGTCGAGATCAGCATGGAACCCGGTGAACCGGGCACGGGTTTGGTGTTCGAGTCCGAGATCATCGGAGGCGCCATTCCGCGCGAGTACGTCAATCCCGTGCGCGAAGGAATTGCCGAATCCATGAGCGCCGGACCGGTGGCCGGGTACCCGGTCGAGGACATCAAGGTCGTGCTGCTGGACGGGTCGTACCACGAAGTGGATTCATCGGAAATGGCGTTCAAGGTGGCCGGGTCGATGGCCTTCAAGAGCGCGGCAGAGAAGGCCGGCCCCTACCTCATGGAACCGATCATGGACCTTGAGGTAGTCGTGCCTGAGCAGTACCTGGGCGATGTCGTCGGCGATCTGAACTCCCACCGCGGCGAGATCCAGGGCATTAGCCCCAGGTCTGATGCGCAGGTGGTTCAGGCGGTCATCCCGCTGAGCGAGACCTTCGGGTACGCAACGCGGTTGCGGTCGCTGACACAGGGGCGAGGGATCTTCAGCATGCAGTTCTCGCGTTACCGGGAAGTCCCCCGGAACATAACCGAAGAGATCGTCGCCAAGGTGCGCGGGCAGAACGGCTAATAACCGCAGGGCGCTAAACGCACAAGGAGAGGACCGAACAATGGCCAAAGAGAAATACTCACGCACAAAGCCGCACGTGAACATCGGCACCATCGGACACGTGGACCACGGCAAGACTACGTTGACCGCTGCCATCACCCTGTACCTGTCGAAGAAGGGCATGGCCAAGGTCAAATCGGTCGACGAGATCGACAATGCGCCCGAAGAGAAGAGCCGTGGCGTGACGATCAACGTCCACCACGCCGAGTATGAGACCGAGAACCGTCACTACGCCCACGTGGACTGCCCCGGGCACGCTGACTACATCAAGAACATGATCACCGGTGCGGCCCAGATGGACGGCGCCATCCTGGTCGTGTCGGCCTCTGAAGGCCCGATGATCCAGACGCGCGAGCACATCCTGCTCGCCCGCCAGGTCAACGTGCCGCAGATCGTGGTGTACCTGAACAAGGTCGATATGGTCGACGATCCCGAGCTCCTGGACCTGGTTGAGCTCGAGACGCGTGAACTGCTGAGTCAGTACGGCTTCCCCGGCGACGAGATTCCCCTGATCCGCGGCTCCGCCCTGCGCGCTGTCGAAGGCGACGAGGGTGAGGTTGGCATTCAGTCGATCGAGCGCCTGATGAACGCGGTCGACGAGTACATTCCGTTGCCGCAGCGCCCGGTGGATCTGCCGTTCCTGATGCCCGTCGAGGACGTGTTCAGCATCACCGGCCGTGGCACCGTGGGCACGGGTCGTGTGGAGCGCGGCATCGTCAAGACTGGCAACGAGGTCGAGATCGTCGGTATCAAAGAAACCCGCAAGACCGTCTGCACCGGCGTCGAGATGTTCCGCAAGACGCTCGACGAGGGCCAGGCGGGTGACAATGTCGGCCTGCTGCTCCGTGGCGTTGAGAAAGATGACCTGATGCGCGGCATGGTTGTCTGCGCGCCGGGCAGCATCACGCCGCACCTCACTTTCAAGGCCGAAGTCTACGTTCTCACCAGCAAAGAGGGTGGCCGCGAGAAGCCGTTCTTCACCGGCTACCGGCCCCAGTTCTTCTTCCGCACGACGGACGTCACCGGTCAGGTTACCCTCCCCGAGGGCACCGAAATGGTTATGCCGGGTGACAACGTCAGTGTCACGGTGGAACTGATTCAGCCGATCGCAATCGAGTCAACGCTCAAGTTCGCCATCCGCGAGGGTGGGCGTACCATCGGCTCGGGCATCGTTACCGAGGTCATTAAGTAGAGCAGCCCGACCCCCGTTGTCAGGAGATGCCCTAAGTGGCGGTTGATCGAATTCGCATACGGCTGAAAGCCTACGACCACGGCGCTCTGGACCGCTCGGTCGATGAGATAGTGCAGACCGTCAAACGCAGTGGTGCGCGCATTGCGGGTCCCGTTCCCTTGCCCACGGCGCGCACCATCTACACGGTACTGCGCTCGCCTCACGTGGACAAGAAGTCTCGTGAGCAGTTCGAAACCAGAGTGCACAAACGGCTCATCGACATCTATGACTCGACCCCGCAGACGGTTGATGCGCTGATGAAGTTGGATCTGCCAGCGGGCATTGGCATCGACATCAAGGTCTGAGTCTGTGGATAGGGCCGCCGAAAGAGACAGAAACCATGGGTAAGCAGGTCGACGTTTTGAGCACCTCGGGCCAGGTCAGCGGCACGGTGGAACTGCCGGATGCCCTGTTCAGCGCCAGGGTGTCGGCCTACGCGGTGCACCGTGCCGTCGTGGCCTACGAGACGAACCAACGGCAGGGGACAGCGTCTACCAAGACGCGGTCGGAGATCAATCGCTCGAGCAAGAAGCATCATCGCCAGAAGGGCACGGGTTGGGCGCGGCGCGGTTCGCTGCGCTCGCCTGTGGTCAAAGGGGGCGGGGTGGCCTTCGGGCCGAAGCCGCGCCACTACGAGATTCGCCTGCCGAAGTCGTTGAAGCGGTTGGCGTTCCGGTCTGCGTTGACGCTCAAGGGCGAGGGCGATCAGGTCAAGGTGGTCGAAGACTTCAGCTTCGAACAGCCGTCGACGAAGTCCCTTCAGCAGGTTTTGACCGCGTGCGGTCTGGCCGGTCGGAAGGTGCTGTTCATTACCCCGGACAACCGCCCGTTGCTGGTCAAATCGTGTCGCAACTTGCCCACCGTCGAGATTGCGCCGGTGGGTGGCATGTGCGCCTATGATGTGATCGCGGCGGATACCGTGCTGTTCACCCGCCAAGCTCTCGGCCGACTTGCCGAGACGCACGTCGGCGACGCGAACGCGGCCTAGTCAAGGAGCCCGAGTCAGTGAGCGACTATCGCAGTACCCTCGTCAAGCCGGTCATCACTGAGAAGGCCAGCGCGCTGAAGGAAGCCAGCAAGTATGTCTTCCGAGTCGAGCGTGGGGCCAACAAGATTGAGATCCGGCGCGCCGTGGAGAACATCTTCAAGGTTCACGTCGAGTCGGTGCGGACCGTGTCAGTGCCCGCCAAGCCTAAGCGACAGGGGCTCTATTCGGGGCAGCGGGCAGGTTGGAAGAAGGCCTACGTCACGTTACGGGCCGGGGAAACCATCGAGGCAGTCGACAACATCTAGTCTGCCCGGATACTGAACCGGCGGCAAAGCGGAGAACGCGAGGACATGCCAGTCAAGAAGTTCAAGCCCGTAACGCCGACACGGCGCTACCAGACGGTCAACTCGTTCGAAGAGGTGACCAGAAGCACCCCCGAGAAGGCTCTGTTGGCGCCACTGGGCAAATCGGGTGGCCGCAACAACCAGGGGCGCTTGACCATGCGACGCCGCGGCGGCGGGCACAAGCGCCGGTACCGCGTGATTGATTTCCGCCGCGACAAGATCGGTGTTCCGGGCAAGGTGGTGGCGATCGAGTACGATCCGAATCGCTCGGCCTTCATCGCCCTCATTGGTTATGCCGATGGCGACAAGCGGTACATCTTGGCGCCGGACGGTCTGACGGTCGGAGCAAGTCTGACTGCGGGGCCTGAGGCGCCCATCCAGGTCGGCAACTCGATGCCGTTGACGCGCATTCCTCTGGGCAGCGTCATCCATAACATTGAAATGAACCCGGGTGGCGGTGGCCAGTTGGCGCGCAGCGCCGGGGCCGAAGTGCAGCTGCTGGGCAGGGACGAACGTCGGGCCCAGTTGCGTCTGCCGTCGGGCGAAATCCGCGAGGTGCCAGTGGAATGCCGGGCCACCCTCGGTCGCGTGGGCAATGCCGAACACGGTAATGTGGTGTTGGGCAAGGCAGGGCGCTCGCGGTGGCTGGGGCGACGCCCCAAAGTGCGCGGTGTCGCGATGAACCCGATTGACCATCCGCACGGTGGCGGCGAGGGCAAGACGTCCGGCGGTCGGCATCCGGTAACGCCGTGGGGGAAACCCACCAAGGGGTACAAGACCCGGAAGCGCAAGAACCGGTCGAACGCGTGGATTCTGCGTCGCCGGAACGCGAAGTGAGGAGCGGGGTAAACGATGGCAAGATCGATCAAGAAGGGCCCGTTCGTCGACCTTCATCTGGTAAAGAAGATTGAGGGCCTGAACCGCAGCGGCGACCGCAAAGTCATCAAGACCTGGTCGCGTCGCTCAACCGTGACTCCCGATTTCGTGGGCCACACCCTGGCGGTGCACAACGGCAGCAAGTTCATCCCGGTGTATGTGTCCGAGAACATGGTGGGCCACAAGTTGGGCGAGTTTGCACCGACCCGTACTTTCCGCGGGCACGGCGGCAAGCTGACCGAGCGGGCCAGTTCATTGCGCAAGTAAGGCGTATTCCAGGTTCAGGCTGGTAAAGGGAGCACATGGAAGCAAGGGCTAGACTCACTCAGATCGGGGTCCCGGCAACCAAAGTCCGGCAGCTTGTCGCGCTCATTCGCGGCAAGCGCGTTGAGGAGGCGTTGAGCATCCTCAGGTTCTCCTCGCGTCCGGTGGCGAAGCTGGTCGAGAAGACCCTTCGGTCGGCCATCGCCAACAGCGTTAACAGAGATGCCACTCGGCCCGTCGATCCGGAGCAGCTTTTCGTCAAGACCGTGTTCGCCGATGAAGGCCGTGACCTCAAGCGCATCATGACCCGCGCCAGGGGGTCGGCTGACCGCCTGAAGAAGCGCCACAGCCATCTGACAGTCGTCGTCAGCGACGGACAGAACTGAAACCCAACTCGCAGGGGGCATTTCTTGGGACAGAAGACTCATCCGTACGGCTTCCGGCTGGGCGTCATCAAAGGTTGGCGCTCGAACTGGTTTGCCGAGAAAGATTTCGCCGAGCTGCTTCACGAAGACTTGGTGCTGCGTAAGTATGTGAAACAGCGGTTGCAGCGCGCTGGTGTCTCGCGCATCAATATCGAGCGCCAGCCCAAGCGAGTTACCGTGGAGGTGTTCACCGCGCGTCCCGGGATTGCCATTGGTCGCCGGGGGGCCGAGGTGGACAAACTCCGCGACGAGCTCAAGCAGCTGACCGGCAAGGATGTGTCGCTGAACATCCAGGAAGTCAAGAAGCCCGAGCTCGATGCGCAGTTAGTGGCCGATAACCTGGCCAGGCAGCTGGAACAGCGTGTGTCGTTCCGCCGCGCAATGAAGAAGGCGATCGCCTCGGCCATGCGTATGGGCGCTGAGGGTATCAGAGTGGTTTGCTGCGGGCGTATTGGCGGTTCGGAAATGGCGCGGCGTGAGCGGTCGGAACCGGCGGGTCGGGTGCCGTTGCACACCTTGCGGGCTGATATCGACTACGCCATGTCGACCGCGTTTACGGTTTCTGGAACCGTCGGGGTAAAAGTCTGGATCTGCCACGGTGAAGTCATGGCCGAAGACACGGCCGCGCAGCCTGCCTGAGCAGGCAGCAGGGAGATAGGGGTCTAGCACCATGTTGATGCCGAAGAAGGTCAAGTGGAGGAAACAGAGCCGCGGCCGCATGCGCGGGCAGACCAAGGGCGGTGACCTGGTCTCGTTCGGCGAGTTCGGTCTGAAAGCGGTCGAGCCGGGTTGGGTGGACAGTCGCCAGATTGAGGCGGCGCGTATCGCCATTAGCAGGGCCATGAGCCGAACCGGGAAGATGTGGATCCGAGTTTTCCCGGACAAACCCTACACGAAGAAACCGGCCGAAACCCGCATGGGCAAAGGCAAAGGCGTTCCCGAGGGATGGGTCGCCGTGGTCAAACCCGGCCGGGTGATGTTCGAGCTGTCGGGTGTGCCGCTCGACTTGGCCAAGCAGGCATTCCGCCTGGCGGGGCACAAGCTGCCGATCAAGACCAAGTTCGTGGAACGGGTAGGTTGAGCATGGAACTGAAAGAATTGCGCGAGATGAGCGTCGAGGAAGTCAACGCGAAGATCGCGGATCTGCGGGAAGAAGCGTTCAACCTGCGATTCCAGCACGTCTCGGCTCAGTTGTCCAGCCCCATCCGCCTTCGTCAGGTGCGCCGCGACATTGCGCGCGCGCGGACAGTGCTGCGTCAACACGAACTGGGGATCCGCACCCTGCCTGGCGGAGGTGGCAATGGCTGAACACAAGACCGGTCGTAGGATCGTCGAAGGGCAGGTCGTCAAGGCTAATAACCTGAAGACGCGGGTGATCGCGGTTGAGCAGCGCGTGCCCCACGACCTGTACGGCAAGATCATGGGTCGCACGGCCAAGTTCGTGGCTCACGATGAGAAGAATGAGTCAGCGGTCGGCGACGTAGTTCGCATTGAGGAGTGCCGCCCCATGAGTCGCACCAAGCGGTGGCGGCTTGTCGAGATCACCAAGCGCAACGCGGAACAGCAGTGATCGCATGATACAGGAATACACGATCCTCAGAATGGCGGACAATGCGGGCGCCCGCACGGCCCGGTGCATCCGCATCCTTGGTGGTACCGGCAAGCGCTATGCGACGGTCGGCGATATCATCGTCGTGGCGCTGCACGATGTGATGCCCAACGGACCGATCCAGGAAGGACAGGTGGGCAAGGCTGTGGTGGTGCGCACCAAGCGTGGTTACCGACGGCCCGACGGTTCGTATATCAGCTTTGATGAAAACGCTGCGGTGTTGGTCAACGATGACAAGGAACCGCGCGGAACGCGTATTTTCGGGCCTGTTGCACGGGAACTGCGTGACAAGCAGTTCATGCGAATCGTCTCGCTGGCGCCCGAAGTCGTCTGAACTCTGGCCTACGGGGAGTGAAAATGGATATCCGTAAGGGCGATACGGTCCAGATTCTGGCGGGCAACGATCGCGGCAAGCGAGGTCGGGTGCTGCAGGTTCTGGTGGATAAGGGGCGGGTTCTCGTGGAGGGCGTCAATCTGCGCAAGCATCACACGCGGCCGAGCACGCGTGATCCGCAGGGCGGCATCCGTGAGCGAGAGGCACCTGTGCATGTGTCGAATGTGCAGGTAGTGTGTCCGAAGACTGACCAACCCACGCGCATCCGTCACGCCAAGTTGGACAACGGTCGGTCGGTGCGGGTCTCGGCCCGCAGCGGCGAGATGATCGATACCAAGTGACGCAAACGATTCAGGTGTCCATGGCAGCCAGATTGAAGGAATCGTACCAGGCCACGGTCGTCCCGGCGATGACCGAGAAGTTCGGGTACTGCAACCAGATGCAGGTTCCCCGGCTTGAGAAGATCGTGGTGAATATCGGTGTCGGCGAAGCCGCCCAAGAACCGAAAGCGATGGACGGGGCCGTAGCTGACCTGACGGCTATCACCGGGCAGAAGCCGTCGATCCGTCGGGCCAAGCGGGCTATCTCGAACTTCAAGTTGCGCCAGGGCATGCCTATTGGCTGCATGGTGACTCTGCGCGGCGAACGGATGTTCGAATTTCTCGATCGTCTGGTCAGCTTCACCCTGCCCCAGGTGCGCGACTTCAAGGGCGTCTCGCCGCGGGGTTTCGACGGTCGGGGGAACTACAGCCTTGGATTCAAGGAACAGACGATTTTCCCTGAGATTGATTTCGACGGCGTCGACCAACCTCGCGGAATGAATATCTCTATCGTTACGTCGGCCAAGACGGACGACGAAGCCCGTGAGCTGCTGCGCCTTCTCGGCGTGCCCTTCAGCAACTAGATCGGAGACTCGTTTCATGCCCAAGAAGAGCCTGATGGTCAAAGCCGCGCGGAAGCAGAAGTTCGCGGTTCGGCAGTACACCCGGTGCCGCCGGTGCGGCAGGGCTCGGGCTGTCTATCGTCGGTTTGGTCTGTGCCGTATCTGTTTCCGTGAACTGTCCCTGCAGGGCGAGATCCCTGGCGTGATCAAGGCCAGCTGGTAAGCGGCAAGCTTGGAAGGAAACCATTTGCCATGAGTATGACTGACCCGATCGCTGACATGCTGACCCGGATCCGCAACGCGTGTCATGCTAGGCATCGCAAGGTGGATGTACCGGCCTCCGGGCTCAAGCGCGAAATCGCGCGGGTGCTTGCCGAGAACCGGTTCATCGACAATTTCGCGTGCATCGAAGACAGCAAGCAGGGGGTGCTGCGGCTGTACCTCCGCTACGACAAAGACAATGCCAGCCTTATCCGGGGTATCCAACGGGTCAGTACGCCCGGTCTGCGAGACTATGCCTCGAAGGACAATATCCCGCGCGTGCTGCGCGGTCTGGGCATTGCCATCGTTTCCACCTCTAGGGGCGTCATGACCGACCAGGAGGCCCGACGGGCCGGCGTGGGCGGCGAGGTGCTCTGCAAAGTCTGGTAAGGCACGCCAGTCAGGAGACAGAACGTTGTCGCGCATTGGAGTAATGCCGGTTACGCTCCCTGGGGGCGTGGAAATCGGGATCGCGTCGGACGCAGTCAGCGTCAAGGGCCCTAAGGGGGAGATGCGGGTGCCCCTGAACGGTTCGGTGCTGGACGCGCAGATCGGGGACGGCGTGCTGCGGGTGAGCCGCAAGTCCGATGAGAAGTCCGTCAAGGCGTTGCATGGCCTTACCCGGTCCCTGTTGGCCAACGCCGTCACTGGCGTTACGCAGGGTTTCGTCAAGAAGCTGGAAGTGTTTGGCGTCGGGTACCGGGCTGAGGTCAAGGGCAGCACGTTGACGCTGAACATCGGCTACTCGCACCCCGTGGTGTACGAGGCGCCGAAGGGCATCGAGTTGGCGCTGGAGGATGTGCAGGGTGGAGCCCAGACCCGCATTGTCGTGAGGGGAATGGACAAGCAGCAGGTCGGTCAAGTGGCGGCCGACATCAGGCTCACGCGGCGCCCGGAGCCCTACAAGGGCAAAGGTATCCGCTATGAGAACGAGGTTATCCACTGGAAGGCCGGCAAGGCGGCGGCGGGCTAAGAATGAGAGACAGGAACCACCTTCTTAAGAATCGGGCGCGGTTGGAGCGCCGTCGGTATCGTCTGCGCAAGCGGGTTTCCGGAACGCCGGAACGGCCTCGGTTGGTAGTCCATCGCAGCCTGAGGAATATCGAAGTACAGATCATCGACGACACCGCAGGCCATTCGCTGGTTGGGTTCTCGACGCTCAGCAAAGAGATCCGGGGCGAGAAGTTCGAGAACCGGTTGGCGCAGGGGCGTGACGTCGGCAAACGGATCGCTGCCAAGGCGCTGGAGAAGGGCATCACGCAGGTCGTCTTCGACCGGGGCGGGGCGCTCTACCACGGGGTCGTCAAGGCAGTAGCCGACGGGGCTCGCGAAGGCGGGCTGAATTTCTAAGGGAGGAGCCTGTGGCCAAGATTGATCCGGGTACGGTCGAACTCAGTGAGGTCGTCGTACAGAATAGCATCAAGCGCGTAGCCCATGTGCGGAAGGGCGGCCGACGTTTCAGCTTCAATGCGCTGGTCGTGGTGGGTGATCGCAATGGGCACGTCGGCATCGGCGCAGGGAAGGCGGGCGAGATCTCAGAGGCTATTCGCAAGGGGACCGAGGCTGCCAAGAAGAATGTTGTGGAGGTTTCGGTGGCGAACGGGACTATCCCGCACGAGGTCACTGGCAAATTCGGAGCGGCCAAGGTTCTGTTCAAGCCGGCTTCGGAAGGAACCGGCGTCATCGCGTCGGGTGGCATCCGGATCGTGCTGGAACTCGCTGGGGTCCGCGACATTCTGACCAAGAGCCTCGGCTCGAGCAACGCGCAGAACACGGTCAAGGCGACGCTGGCCGCGCTGCAGCAGCTGCGCAGCGCTCAGGCTGTGGCCGAGGCGCGTGGCATCGAAGTGGCGGGCGTCCGTCCTGCGCAGGGGAACTGAACATGAAGCTTTCGGTCACGCAGATTCGGAGTACCATCAACCGCAAACAGGACCAGTGCGCCACCATGGAGGCGCTGGGTCTGCGGCGCATTCGCCACACCGTCGTTCACAATGACTCGCCCCAGGTGCGCGGCATGCTGGCACGGGTCGAGCACCTCGTGCGGGTTGAGGAAATCGAGTAGGAAGCGAGAGACAGGGGCCATGCGACTAGGTCAGATAGAGTGCCCGCCGGGATCCCATCGCGAGCGCAAGCGGCGCGGTCAGGGAACCGGGACAGGCAACGGCAAGACGGCTGGCAGGGGACACAAAGGCCAACGGGCGCGTTCTGGCGGCCGCCGTGGCAGTCGTACCGGTTTCGAGGGGGGCCAGATGCCCACCTACCGGCACGTGCCCAAGATCGGTTTCAACAACAAAAACTTCACCATCGAGTTCCAGCCGGTGAACCTGGGTGCCATTGGTGCCGCGTTCACCGAGGGTGAGATCGGGCCCGAAGAGATGTGCGGGGCGGGCCTGGTGCGCTATGCGGACGGTCTGGTGAAGGTGCTTGCTGAGGGTGACCTCAGCTGCGGGCTGGTGGTCCGGGCCCATGGTTTTTCCGAGGCGGCGCGTGCAAAAATCGAGAAGGCTGGCGGTCGGGCCGAGGTGATCTGAGGTGCTGCAGACATTCGCCAACTGCTTCAAGATTCCCGAGCTGCGACGGCGCATTCTTTTCACCGTCGGGCTGCTCGCTGTGTACCGGATCGGTGGGCAGATCACCGCCCCGGGCGTCAACGTGCGCGTCCTTCAAGAATTCTTTGCCGGCACTGGAAACACTTGGTTCGGCCTTTACGACATGTTCGTCGGCGGTGCCTTTGAGCGCGGGACCATTTTCGCGCTGGGTATCATGCCCTACATCAGCGCCTCGATCATCCTGCAGTTGCTGGGGGCGGTCATACCCTACTTCCAGAAGCTGCAGCGCGAAGGGCAAGAGGGGCAGAAGAAGGTCAACCAGTACACGCGCTATGGCACGGTCGTCCTGGCGGCGGCGCAGGCCTACGGCGTGAGTTTCTTCCTGACGACGATCAAAGGCCCGTCTGGAATGCCGGCGGTGGCCGATCCGGGGATCGGGTTCACCCTGAGCACCGTGCTCACGATTACCACGGGCACCATGTTCATCATGTGGTTGGGTGAGCAGATCACCGAGCGCGGGATCGGCAATGGCATCTCGCTCATCATTTTCATTGGCATCGTGGCGGACCTGCCGGGCGCGGTCATGTCGGAGTGGAAGAACTACCTGATCAACCGCGGCCACAACAAGAATCTGATCGAAGAGATCCTGATCATTGCCTTGATGTTGGGGATGGTCGCCTTTGTCATCCTGATGGTTCAGGGCATGCGGCGGATTCCGGTGCAGTACGCCAAACGGGTTGTCGGACGTCGGGTGTACGGTGGGCAGACGACGCACATTCCCCTGCGGATCAACCAGGCGGGCGTGATTCCGATCATTTTCGCCCAGTCGATCATGTTCCTTCCTGGTACTCTGACCCAGTTTTTCCCCAACAGCGAGGTCATGCAGGCCATCGGCGGGGCCTTCTCCCGGAGCTCCCTGGTGTACTGGACAATCTACTCGCTGATGATTGTCTTCTTCACTTACTTTTATACTGCCATCATATTGGACCCCAATCAGTTGGCAGACAATATGAAGAAGCATGGTGGGTTCATCCCGGGGATTCGGCCAGGGAAGCGTACGGCCGAATACATCGACCGCATTATGACGCACATCACCCTTCCCGGGGCCATTGCGCTGGCAGCGGTGGCGATCATACCGTATTTCGTTGCTGAGGCTTTTAACGTAGATTCTAGATTCTCGCGCTTTTTCGGCGGAACGGGTCTGCTCATTGTCGTTGGCGTCGCGATCGATACCCTGCAGCAGATCGAGTCGCAGCTGATGACCCGGCACTATGAAGGGTTCATGAAGGGCGGTCGGCTGAGAGGACGACGGGGTTGATCCCCGCACGAACGCGGAGCATATAGGTGAAAGTCCAGGCATCGATCGGCAAGCGGTGTTCGGAATGCAAAATCATCCGCAGGCATGGCATCGTGCGGGTGATCTGCAAACGCAACCCCAGGCACAAGCAGAGACAAGGTTAAGGAGCGTCGCCATTGGCACGTATCGCAGGAGTAGACTTGCCGCGTGACAAGCGCGTGGAGATCGGCCTGACCAGCATTTATGGTATCGGTCACACCACGGCCGCCAAGATTGTTTCCCAGGCGCGAATCGACCCGCAGACGCGCATTCATCAGTTGACCGAGGAACAGGTCAACCAGTTGCGCAGCATCATTGAGACGGCGTACAAGGTCGAGGGCAGTCTGCGCGGTGAAGTGAACATGAACATCAAGCGGCTGATGGATGTCGGCTGCTATCGGGGTTTGCGCCACCGGCGAGGTCTGCCTGCGCGTGGGCAGCGTACCAAAACGAATGCCCGTACGCGTAAAGGTCCGCGTCGTACCATCGCCGGCAAGAAACGCGCCCCGGCGCCGAAGTAACCGCCGCCTGTAGCTTTCCAGTCACAGACTAACGCTGAGGGACACGCACTTGCCACCTGAGAGATCGCGCCGCCGGCGCAAAAAGGCGAAACAGGTAGAAGCAGTCGGGGTCGCGCATATCCTGGCGAGCTTCAACAACACCATCATCACCCTGACCGACATGCAGGGCAATGTCATCTCCTGGTCGACGCCGGGGAAGATGAGCATCAAGGGCAGCCGCAAGTCGACTCCCTTTGCCGGTCAGATCGCGGCGGAGAAGGCGGCTCAGGAAGCCATGAGCATGGGGCTGCGCCGGGTGGAGGTGTGGGTCAAGGGCCCTGGTGTTGGCCGCGAGTCGGCCATCAGAGCCTTGCAGAGCGCGGGGCTGGAGATCTCCGCGATCCGCGACGTGACCCCGATCCCTCACAACGGCTGCCGGCCGCCCAAACGCCGTCGCGTGTAAGGAGATTCGCAGAATGAGCAGGTATGTCGGGCCGAACTGCCGTTATTGCCGCCGCGAAGGCGCCAAGCTGTTCCTGAAGGGTGAGCGCTGCAACCTGGAAAAGTGCGCGTTTGAGCGCCGAAGTTACGCTCCTGGGCAGCACGGCCAGGGCATGCGGCGCAAGCAATCGGACTACAGCGTGCAGCTGCGCGCGAAGCAGAAGCTGGCCCGGATCTACGGGATCCGTGAAGGTCAGTTCCGCGGCTACTATCACGAAGCCGTGCGTCTTCCGGGCGTGAGCGGCACTCTGTTGCTGCGGCTCCTCGAGAGTCGTCTGGACAACTTGGTGTTCCGCCTGGGTTTCGCCGCTTCCCGTAAGGCGGCCCGTCAGTTGGTGCGCCACAACCACGTGACGGTGAATGGTCGGCGCGTGAACATCCCGTCGTTCTTGGCTCGTACCGGTGACGTGATCCAAATCGCCGAAGCCAGTCGGCAGCTCGAGTGTGTTCACGAGTCACTGCGCCGCTCGCGGGAAGTCGTGCCCTGGCTGTCGGTTGACAAGGTCAACCTGTCGGGCACAGTCCTGGGACAGCCCAACCGCGAAGACATCCCCACGTTGGCGAACGAGCAACTGGTGGTGGAGTTCTACTCGCGCGTGTGATGCTTCGGGATTGAGCGCGTAGCGGTCAAGGCAGGTATCACCGGGAGCAAGGTGCTTTATGACGTTAGAAGGCCTCCAGATGCCGAGGCTGGTCGAGATCGACCAGGAGACCCTCAGCGAGACGTACGGAAAGTTCGTGGTGCAGCCTTTGGAGCGGGGCTATGGGGTCACCCTGGGCCACGCTCTGAGGCGCGCCCTGCTAGCCTCGATTCAAGGGGCGGCCATCAAGCGGGTCGCCATCGAGGGCGTGCAGCACGAGTTCTCCGTTGTCGATGGCGTGCGGGAGGATGTTCCGGAGATCATCCTGAACCTGAAGGAAGTCGCCATTCGGTATCATGGCACCGACGAACGGGTTCTGCGCGTGGATCGAAAGACAGAGGGTCCTCTCCTGGCCAGGGACCTGGCCGTGGACGCGTCGGTGCAGGTGATGAACCCCGACAAACACATTGCCACTCTGAATGCGGGCGGGTCGCTTTCCATGGATCTGACTGTCGGGGTAGGGCGTGGGTACGTGTTTGCCGAGGAGAATCGCTCGCCGGAGCAGCCCATCGGGACCATCCCGCTAGACGCCAATTATTCGCCGGTTCTCAGAGTCCAATACGACACTGAGAACGCGCGCGTGGGCCGGCGGACGGACTATGACCGTCTGACGCTACAGGTGTGGACCAACGGCGCCGTGAAGCCGGAAGAGGCGATGGCGCAGGCGGCTCGGATTCTCACCGAGCATCTGGCCCTGTTCATTCACTTCGAGGGCGAGCCGGAAGCGGCGCAGGAACGGACCGTAGACGAAGAGACGAAGCGCGTGGCGCGTCTGCTGGCCATGCCGGTGGAAGAGCTGGAATTGTCGGTGCGCTCTGCGAACTGCTTGCGGGCGGCTGGGATCACGCACCTGCGTGATCTGGTCTCCAAGAGCGAATCGGACATGCTGAAGTACCGCAACTTCGGACGCAAATCCCTGACCGAGTTGGGCGAGATCCTGGTGAAGCTCAACCTGGTGTGGGGGATGGACATCAAGCCGTACGAGAACGTCGAGGTGGATGAGGAAGTTGCCATTCCACTGGCTGAGGAATTCTAACCGGGGTACTGATGCGGTATGCGACACGGTAAGCGAGTAGCGAAGCTCCAGCGACAGCATTCCCACCGGAAGGCCATGCTGGCCAATCTGGTCACCTCGCTGATGGACCATGAGGTGATTAGCACCACCGATGCGCGCGCCAAGGAGCTGCGGCGTGTGGCTGAGCACATGATCACCTTTGCGAAGCGCAACGACCTGCACGCGCGGCGGCAGGTCCTGCGGGTGATCGCCAACAAAGAGGTGGTGGCGAAGTTGTTCAGCGAGATCGCGCCTCGCTACCAGAGCCGTAATGGCGGCTATACGCGGATCATCAAGGTTGGGCCTCGGCAAGGCGACGGGGCGCCGATGAGCCTCATTGAACTCGTCGATCGGGCGGCCAAGCGCAAAGCGACCCCAACGACGACAGAGTCTGAACCGGCGGCAGCGCAGACGGGCGAAGCGCAGTCGGGGTCGACTGAGAGCTGAGCAGGACGGGAGTCGGAGAGGTAACAGGGGACGGGGCAGGGCTTGCTACCTGCCTCGTCTTGTTTTTTGGTGGTAGTGAATGTGGGGCGGAGAGGTAGACCGGTGAGCGTCGCGCGGTTCAGAGCGGGAGCAAGCTTTGCGGAGCGGCACAGAGATCGAGTTGAGCATCGGGGCGATAACGCCGGACGGCGACGGGTGGGCTGAGTCCGGCGGTCGGCAGTTCCATGTGGCGCGAGCTGTCCCCGGTGATCGGGTCGTGGCGCGCGTATTCGGTCGGCGCCGCGGGGTTACGCTGGCGCAGGTAATCGCGCGGCAGGAGGAGACCGTGGCGCGCCGCGCGCCGTTGTGCCCGGCGTTCGGCGTCTGTGGTGGCTGCCGGTGGCAGGAGGTGCGCTATGCGGACCAGTTGAGTCTGAAAGCCAGCATGGTGGCCACGGCATTGCAGAGTGCCGACGTGCCGCTGCCGGACCCCGAGCCTATCCTTCCGAGCCCGGACGAATTCTTCTACCGCAACAAGATGGAGTTTGCCTTCGGCCGCAGCAGGGAGGGGGAGTTCCAATTGGGCCTGCATGCGCGCGGCAGCTTCAACCGGCTGATAAACACCGAACGCTGCATGCTGCAGTCGACTACGTCGATCGCGATCGTCAACGCAGTCCGGCGTGCTGCGCCCGAACTGGAGCTGCCCGTTTACGACCTGCGAAGACACGTGGGCGTGCTGCGGTTCCTGACCGTACGCGACGCCAAATCCAGCGGCGAACACCTGGTTAACCTCGTGGTGGGTGCGTACCCACATGCGGGTGTGGATAGCCTCGCCGAGCGCGTTCTGGCCCAAGTCCAGGCCATCACCACCTGGGTCACGGCCCTGCACGAGGGTAAGGCCCAGGTCGCCATGGGCCAGGGCGTGGCCCTCGCGCACGGCACCGGAGCGATCGTCGAACGGTGCAACGGCATTGACTACCAGATTTCGCCCAAGTCATTCCTGCAGACCAACACCCGGCAGACGGAGCAGCTCTACCGGCTGGTCTGCGACTGGGCTGGCGATGTGCGGGGGGCGAGGATCCTGGATCTGTACTGCGGCGCCGGCGGGGTGGGTTTGCAGCTGGCCCGGGGCGCCGGTCAGGTGTGTGGTATCGAGTCTGTGCCGGAGGCGGTGGCCGATGCCCGGGGCAACGCCCACCGCAACGGCATTGGCAACTGTATATTTCTCGAGGGTGCGGTGGAGACCGTGCTACCCGGGTTGGCGCACGAGGCGTTCCCGTTGGCGATCGTTGACCCGCCCCGGGCAGGTATGCATGAACGGGCGGCGGCGGCGCTGGCCGCTCTGCGCCCGCCGCGCATCCTGTATGTCTCCTGCAACGCCACCACCCTGGCCGTCGATGTGGGCCGGCTGGCGCTGGCAGGCTATCGCGTCCGTCGGTGGCGTCCCGTGGATCTGTTCCCACAGACGCCCCATTGTGAGGTGGTGGCTGAACTGGCCCTCGAAGGGGCATGAGAGGGCGGCGTCGCGCCGCCGCAGCAGGGCGGCAGATGCCCGGTGCGGATGCGGCGGACCGCGGCGGTGCTGGTCGACCTGACGGTGCGAGGGGTGTCTGCGGGGCGGGTTCCCACTGCGCCGGCGCAGACCCACAGCTGTGGCAATGAGGAGGTGGGTATGGCCAAGGTGAGCGGCAATGCGGCGGGGGCGCCTGAGCCCGATGGTCCTGCCCAGGGTGCGGCAGGGCCCGTACCCGAGGGTCCGGTAGCTGACGGTGCAACCAAGGCAGAGGGGGCGGCCGCGCCCAGGGTCTTCGCCCACGCGGAAGCCATCACCCAGACGCAGGCGTTGGTGTCCGTCTTCGGAGGGTTCAAGGGAGGCGACGTGACGGCCGAAATACACCGTCCGCGCATGATGATGGAGTCGGTCGAGCATGGACGCGGGCGGGGCTTTGTCCGCGGGTTTGTCGTGCGGCGTTTCGCCGAAGAGCCGCACCCGGTCCTGCTCGTCACTGCGCCGCGCGGGTTGAGCGGCGGCAGTTTCGAGCCTGCCGATCGCATGTTGCGGCCGGGGGAGCAGTTCCAGGTTTCCTTCACCATGCTGGCTCCCGGCGCCGACCGTCCGGTTCTTTTTGCCGGCCGCGGTGTCTTCCTGCGCAAGAGCTTCTTCGTCGCCGAGAACCCGGAGCGGCCCGACCGGCCGTGGGTGGGTTCGCGCGAGGATGCCGAGAAGCTGCCCAAGCACCTGCAGGTAGCGGGTGAAGACATCATCGAGGTGCGCATCGATGCGGTGACCGCCTTCCCGCGCGGGCCGGGCAGTGTGCGGCGTGATGTGCTGGCGCGTTACGCGAGCGCCGCTCGCCTGTACGTCGTGCCCAACGGCGCAGTGTGGAATCACAAGAGCGCCCAAGGCAATTTCTTCGCCTCCATCCGGGATCCTCTGGACCGGTACCTGACTCGCGAGGGCGTCAAGGTCATTACCCCGGTGGTCCTGGACGATTTCGGCAACCTCGGCGACGTGACCGTGCTGATAGAGACCAATCTGCTGGAGGGTATTGAGCACGACTCGATCACCGCGGGCGTGATCCGCAACCCCAACGAGCACGTGCGTGCCGTCAACAACTCCTTGGGGTTTCTGCTCTTCTTCAAGGTGACCGACGAGATCAAGGAGAGCATCGTGCGCTCCTTTCCCGCCAAGGCGGGTAAGGAGGAGGATGTGTACCTGCCGTTGCTGCTGCACCGGGCGGTTGAGCTGCGGGGACGCTGGCGCTGCCAGTTCCGGCTCTTCCCGCGCGATCTGGTCGAGGAGCGCCAGCGCCGTACGGCTGACCGCGGACTGCACTTCAACCCACCGTTTGCGCTCCATCCGGGAGCCGAGAACCACGTAACATACAGCAAGCTGCTGGTGGCCCTTAACCAGCGCTTCCACGAGGACACCAAACCGGAAGACGAGAAGCTGAAGGACGAACGGTTGCTGGCGTCGGTGCAGCAGCGGGTCTCGGAACAGCGGCACAAGTTCGTCGACGAGAAAGTCAAGGCGGCATTCCGCGACCGGGTGGCAGCGGCCAAACGGCGCGAAGAGGGTAGCTGACGACGAGGGCGAACCCGTTGGCCGCGATGCCGGTTCAGTCGGTGGCGGCGGCCGTCGCGCGCCTGGGGCGCCTGGATCCGCCCGCCGCCAAGCTCTGTGTCTCCAGGAAACCGTAGAGCTGGTTCAGGCAGCTGTGGATGCGGATCAAGTGCTCGTTGTCGCGGATGTGCTGCGTCCAGCGCCAGTCGACGATGTCGCCTTCGCGGACCGCGACGCCCTGGGGTTCGTACGCGAACTGCAGCCCATGCTGGAGCACCCGTCGGTCGCCGATGGTGCGCGACACCGAGCGGACTACCTGGCAGATCAGCTGGATCTTGGCCGGCAGTTCAGGCTCGAAACGCCGCAGGGCTTCGGGGAAGTGCCGCAGCGGATACAGCGTGAGATGCAGCATGGGGCGCCGCAGGCGCTCAAAGGCCCGCTGCCACACGGGTCCTGAGAACTCGACTTCGCGGTCTGCCTTGGGAGGGCACGTGTCGCCCAGCAGGAATCGCAGCAACTGCGGGCTGCTCTCCACCAGCGCGCCGCCAACGCTGTAGTTGACCAACTCGACGCGTAGACCCGGTTCCTCGATGGGGTGGTGCAACGGGCGCACCACGTCGTTCTGGGTGCGCGTCTCCATCACCGCGCAGGCGATCTGGAAGTGCTTGCGCTCGTGCACGTAGTTCACCACGATGGTGTCGCCCTGGTGCAGGTTGTGCGACGTCTCGCGGGTTTTCCGGCCGGCGGCCTTGGCCGATTTCTTCAGGTACACCACATCCCGCAGCGACTCCATCTCCAGACCCAGGACGTGGATTTCGCCGAGGGCCGTTTGCTCGTTGCGGCGGCGCGCGATCCCCGGTGCATCCTCGCGCCGGATCTTGGTGACCGTGACGCTGCGTTCGTGCGGCGGGCGCTCCAGCATGGCCTCGCGGAAGGCCGCGATGGCCTGTCGTGGGCTGAACGGCTCCGGCTGGACGGTGGGGTTGTACGGACGGAGCTGTAGATCGGTCAACAGGGCCGGGGCAGCCCCGTGCTCCGGGAACTCCTGCGTGGTGGCCTGGATGTACGTGTCGAAGGTGACGTGGGTGGTCAGCGGGACGCGGCCATCACCGTAGTTTTTGGTATTGTACCGGTAGAACTGGCGCTTGTCTTCCTTGCGAATGGGCCCCACCAGCTGCAGCTTCACGGCCGAGCGAGCCACGAAATCCAGGCTCTCGACCACCTCCGGCAGCAGCCGGAAACGGCCCACGATCCGGCAGCGGATTCGGTAGGGAACCCGTCGCTCGAAGAACTGCAGCGATACCAGCCGCGAATTGAGCAGCTGCTCGCCGGCGATCTTCAGGTTGTCGGGGGTGGTGACGTAGATGCACCCGGCCTCAGTGTACAGCCGGCTGTCGCGCCGCAGGAAGTAAGCCCGGCCGAGGTCCTCCTTCTGCCCGCCACTGGAGTCCGGCAGCAGCACTACCAGGGCCGACGGCGGGCCGATCGCGTTGAGCTTCTCGATCTCCTGATTGAGGTCGAAATCCCGTTCGTCGCTACCCCTGCGCCGCAGGAAACTGAACATGCCGCTGACCCTTTGCGGTAACAGAAGCGGACACGTTGGACTGCTGTCCCCGTGGCCCGGCGCCGGTCGGTGATAATTCTCCGAAGTATACTTCGCCGGGCGGGATCGAGCAAGGTCCGTCGCATGCCGTTGTGGCGTGCCGCGTGCCACCATGGGTGCCTGTCATGACAATGTGGCAAGGAACTGCCAGTTGAGCCGTGAGCGCGGTCACCAGTACGGGATTTGCTTTGTTATCCCCCGACAGTGTAGTGTTCCAGTCAGCGTGGTTGACGCGCACAGCCACCGCGCCCGTTTCGGCCGGGTTCTCCTGCGGCCGTTGGCCGTTCCGGGTGCTGGGGCCATGCCCAGTGAGGTGTGAGATGGAGCGGTCCACAGCCAGGTCGGGCCCCGAGATTCCCGTGCGGGTCGCCGTTATGCCCTTGCGCAACCTGGTCCTGTTTCCTGGTGTTTCCAGTCGCCTGCTGGTAGGGCGTCCCGGTTCGCTGCAGCTGGTGCAGGAGGCCCTGCACGGCGATCGGATGATCGGCGTCTCGGCCCAGCGCGACGCCGACGAAGAGAACCCCGGCCCCGACGGGGTCCACTCGGTGGGCGTGGTGGCCAGCATCCACGAGGTCGTGCGGTTACCCAACGAGCACCTGCAGATCGTCGTCCGTGGCGTGGGACGGGTACGCTACCACGATATACGCCACCAGGGCGCGTTCTTGGTGGCTACCGCCGAACCTTTGCCGGTACCGGACGAGCTCACCCAGCGCGACCTGGCCCTGAGCCAGAATCTCTCGGCCCAGTTCCGTCGCCTGGTGTCCCTTTCCCCGGGTCTGCCGGATGATCTGCAGGCGACCGCGTCGTCCCTGGAGAAGTCCCCGTCGCGACTGGGCGACCTGATCGCTTCGGCGCTGGACATCCCCACCAGCGAGAAGCAGGAGCTCCTGCAGGAAGACTCCCTGCGTCGACGGCTCGAGCGCCTGACCCTGTCGCTGAACCGGGAACTAGCGATCGTTGAGATGGGGCAGAAGATTCAACATCAGGTGCAGCAGGAGGTGGGGCAGGCTCAGCGCGAGCACTTCCTGCGCGAACAGGTCCGCGTGATCCAGAAGGAGCTGGGCGAGGACACCGACCGCGAGGTGACGGAACTGCGGCAGCGCGTAGCAGACGCTCGCCTCCCGAGCGAGGCCCGTACCGAGGCCGAGAACGAGCTGGCGCGATTGGCGCGCATGCAACCGGGGGCTGCCGAGTACACCGTGGCCCGCACCTATCTGGACTGGATGTTGGCGCTGCCGTGGGCCCGGGCCTCGGCCGAACGGGTTGATATCGCCCGCGCGGCCCGCACCCTGGAAGCCGACCACGACGGCCTGACGCGCATCAAGGAGCGCATTCTGGAGTACATTGCGGTGCGCAAACTCCGCCGCGATTCGCGCGGGCCGCTGTTCTGTTTCGTGGGCCCGCCCGGTGTTGGCAAGACGTCGCTGGGCCGGTCCATTGCCCGCGCTCTGGGGCGGCGTTTTGTCCGCATTTCGCTGGGTGGCGTCCACGACGAGGCTGAGATCCGCGGGCACCGCCGCACCTATGTCGGGGCCCTTCCCGGAAGGATCATCCAGGGGCTGCGTCAAGCCGGGACACGCAATCCCGTGTTCATGCTGGACGAGTTGGACAAGGTCGGGGCCGACTTCCGCGGCGACCCGGCGGCGGCGCTGCTGGAGGTGCTCGACCCCGAGCAGAACTCAACCTTCCTGGATCACTACCTCGGCGTCCCGTTCGATCTGTCGCGCGTAACGTTCATCGCCACGGCCAACCAACTGGACACCATTCCGCCGGCCCTGCGGGACCGACTGGAGGTGATCCAGCTGAGCGGGTACACCGAGGACGAGAAGGTGGCCATCGCGCGGCACCACCTGTGGCCGCGCCAACTGCGCGAGCACGGACTTCACCGCCGCCGCGTTACTATTGACGACGAAGCCATTCGGCATGTGGTGCGGGGCTACACGCAGGAAGCCGGCGTGCGGCAGTTGGAGCGCGAACTGGGCAGCCTGTGCCGCAAGGCAGCACGTCGCATCGTCGAGGGCAACAGCGGCCCCCTCGGCCTGAGCGCGGCTGACCTGGCCGGTTTCCTGGGCCGTGAGCGCGTCCATCACACCGTGCCCGATGCCCAGGTGAGCCCCGGCAGCGCGGCCGGACTTGCCTGGACCCCGGCTGGCGGCGAGGTGATGCTGGTCGAAGCCACGATGATGAAGGGATCACGGGGCCTGATCCTGACGGGCAAACTGGGCGAGGTGATGAAAGAGTCAGCCCAGATCGCGCTGTCTTACCTGCGGGCCCACGCCGATGAATGGCAGATCCCCCGTGGCGTTCTAGCCCGCCACGAACTGCACGTGCACCTGCCGTCCGGGGCCGTCCCCAAAGACGGCCCTTCGGCCGGCGTGACCGTGGCGACGGCCCTGCTGTCTCTGCTGACTGGCAGGCCGGTGCGCGCTGGGCTCGCCATGACGGGCGAGTTGACCCTGCGCGGTCGGGTATTACCGGTGGGCGGGATCAAGGAGAAGATCCTTGCCGCCCACCGCGCCGGCATGACCTGCGTGGTCCTGCCGCGTCGTAACGAGAAGGATCTGGAGGACCTGCCCGAGAGCGTGCGCCAGCTGCGTTTCGTCCTCGTCGACGACCTGGCGGAGGTGTTCGCCGAGTGCTTCCCCGGCGGGTCGGCACGCCAGGCAGCATGAGTCACCCGGGGAGTCGTGGCGACGGGTCGGGTGTTGTCATGGGTGAGGTCGTCCGTCCACGTGTGCTGGTGGTCCTGCCCGAGACCACACCGAGCCGCCATCTGGTGGCTCACCTGAGCCGTTCGGGCTTCGAGACCCTCTGGGTGCACGACGGCCAGAGCGCCTACGAAGTCGTCGATGCCGAACCATTGGACGCGCTGATCTGCGACCTGCGATCGGCGCACATTGACGGCTTGCGTCTGCAGCAGGTGGCCCGGCGCCGTAACCCAGAGACCTGCGGCATTGTCATTGCCGACCGTGAATCACTGGCGCTGGCTACCGAAGCCGTGCGCCAGGGCGCCTACGACTACCAGTTGCATCCGGTGAACCTCGAGAAGGTCGTCGCCGTGCTGCAGCGAGGGTTGTCGCACCAGCGCCTGGTGGGGCAGGTCAGCAGCCTGCAGCGGCGCCTGGACGAACGCTTTCGCTTCCAGGGAATTGCCCGCCGTTCATCGCCGTGGCTGCGCATCCACAGTCAGATCGAGCAGGTGGCCCAGTCGCGGGCCAGTGTTCTGGTGACCGGCGAGACCGGGACGGGCAAAGGCGAGGTGGCCAAGGCGATCCACCAGCGCAGCCCCCGACGTGATCACGCCTTCGTCGAAGTCAATTGCGGGGCGCTGCCTGAGGGAATCGTCGAGAGCGAGTTATTCGGCCATGAGCGGGGTGCGTTCACCGGCGCCGCTGCCGCCCGCAAAGGCCGGTTCGAATTGGCCGATAAGGGGACGCTGTTCCTGGACGAGGTAGGCGACATCCCCCTGGCCACCCAGGTGAAGCTGCTGCGCGCCGTCCAGGAGGGCACCTTCGAGCGTCTAGGTGGGACCCACACGCATCGCGTCGACGTACGCCTGATCGCGGCCACCAATCGCGACCTGGGCCAGATGCTGGCCCAGGGCACGTACCGGGCCGATCTGTACTACCGCCTGCAGGTGGTGACCATCGAGGTGCCGCCGCTGCGCGAGTGCCGCGAGGACATCCCGTTGCTGGTGGACGAGTTCGTGCGCCAGTTCGCCACCGAGAACGGCGGCCGGGTCACCGGCATCCACCCGCGCGCCGTCCACGTGTTACGCGATTATGACTGGCCAGGCAACGTGCGCGAGCTGAAGAACTGCATCGAGGGGATGGTCGTCATGTGCCCGCGGGCCGGGCTCCTCGATGTGGACGACCTGCCCCGGCACCTCAGCCGTCGCCAGCGCCAGCTGCCGGGCCTGCGGTTCCGCGTGGGCATGTCAATGGCCGAACTGGAGCGTCTGGCCATCGAGGAGACGCTGGCCGCGGTAGGCAACGACTACCGGCAAGCCGCCGATCTGCTCGGCATCGGGGTCAGCACGATCTACCGGAAGGTGAAGCAGTACCGTCGCCCTTGAGGGCAGTTCCGAGCCCGTTGTTGCGTCAGGCGTCGGCGCGGTTACCGTCCGAGGTCGAGGCGTGGCTGCCGGTGAACCGGTCGCGCACCAGCCGGTCCAACGCGGCGCCAGGGTCGGCGACGACCGCCGCGGTCACCTCGAACTCGGCCAGACCGGCCAGGCGCAATCCGTGGCCGTAGTTGGCGAAGAGACGCTGGCACACGGCCCCAACGCTCTCGCCGCCGGCACGGGCCAGGGCCGCTAGCCGATCTTCAGCCTCGCGCGACAGGGTCAGCCGGATCTGGTGCGCCGCGGCAAATGCGGCCACGAAATGCTCCAGGCCCGCCCGATGTAACAGGCGGGGCAAGTCGGCCGCCGGGTCGTCCACCGTGGCGGCGGTCACCGTAAAGCGGTTCACATCGGTGGCCGGCAGGCACTTCTCAAAGTCGAGCAGGACCTTCTCCACCGCACTGACTAGCCCGCGGGCGCCGGTGTGTTCAGCCGCGGCCAGCTGCGCCAGCGCCACCAGCGCGTCGTCCTCAAAGTCGATGTCGATGCCATAGGCCCGGAAATCGCGCTTCTTGGCCAGTATGACACTGCTCTTCGGACTGCGCAGAATGGCCAGCAGGTCGGCTCCAGACAGGTCGTGGAGCACGGCGATCACCGGTAGCCGGCCGATGAACTCGGACTCGAAACCGTACTCGAGCAGGTCTTCGGCTCGCACCTGGGCCAGCAGCTCGTCGCGGCCCTCCGCCAGTCCGGGCGTCTGCGCACCGGGCGGCTGGAAGCCGATGGCGCCGCGGTTGAGGCGGCGGCCGATAATGTCATCCAACCCTGCGAACGCACCGCTGACGATAAACAGGATATTGCGGGTGTTGACCTTGCGCCGCTCCAGTTTGCCGGTCCGCTGCATCTGCATTACGGCTTCCATCTGACCGGCAATGTCGTGCGGCGCCTTCAACTCGACTTCGGTTTCCTCCATCAGCTTGAGCAGGTTCCGCTGCACCCCGGACCGCGACACATCGGGACCGATGGCCTGCCGCGACGAAGCGATCTTGTCAATCTCGTCGATGTAGATGATGCCGTGTTGCGCTCGCTCGATGTCACCGTCGGCTTCGCGAACAAGGTCACGCACCAAGTCTTCCACGTCGCCGCCAACGTAGCCGGTCTCGCTGAACTTGGTGGCATCCCCCTTCACGAACGGAACCCCCAGGCGCTTGGCGATCAGGCGTATCAGGTACGTCTTGCCGACGCCGGTGGGGCCGATCATGAGGACGTTGTTCTTGATGCTGCCGACGATCTCCTCGTCCTCATCGGGCGGCAGGCTGAGCCGGTTGAAATGGGTGCAGATCTTGGTCGCCAGCACCGCCTTGGCGCGAGCCTGGCGGATGACATAGCGATCCAGGTACGCCTCCAACTCCGTGGGTTTGAGCGAGAACCGCGGTGCAGGCGTGGTGCTGGCGGTTCGCTGGGCATCGTCGGGGCCGGCCGGATCAGGCGCGGCGGCGTTAACCTGCGCTGCCTGGCGCACCAGCAACTCGCGCAGCTTCTCGGGGTCGAACCCTGGTTTCTCGGCTCTGATCGTCATATGAAGGGCTGAATATAGCCGGGGCTGCGGGCAGCGACAAGTCAGTCTGCCGCGCCTGTCGGCGGGGTGGCGCGGTGGCGCCGGGGCCCCCGGCAGGGCAGCGGAACCCGACGGGCCGACGCCCACGGCCGCGGCCATCCGCCCGCGTCCGGGCGTGGCCCCCCCGGGGCGCGCGCAGTACATTGCTCCATCGGCAACCCGCGACGCCCGGGCTGGCCAGGCCTGCGGCCCCTCCCCGGGCGCCGCCGTGCCAGCCGCGGTCGGCTGCCGGCCGCAGTCCGGCCTGCGGTCGTCGCGGCTCGGCTGCGGGGCCGGGGCCGGCTTGGCAAGGGGGCCGGTCGGTTGGCGCCGCGGCCCCACGGAGCGGAGACAATGACGCAGAGATCACGATGGGTCGCAGGCTGGGTGATCGCCTGGTGGATTGCTCGGGCCGGGTCAGGCGCGGCGGCTGCGGTCGACCCCGGTGCGCGCCTGCTGGCCGAGGGGTTGGCGGAATACCAACTGCAGCATTACGACCGGGCTCTGGAGCGCTTCAGTCGTCTTGCCGGCCTGGCGGCGGCCGCCGATGCCAGTGCGGGCCAGTTGATGTTGGGGCGGACGCTCTTTCACCTGTCGCGCTTCGACGAGGCCCGGGCGGCCGGCCTGACGCTGGGCGAGCGCTTCCCGACCAGTCGTTACCTGCCTGACGGGCTGCTGCTGGCCGGCGACAGTGCCGTTCGCGCAGGTCAACACGTCACGGCCGGGGCGCTGTATGCCCGGCTTCTGGGCGCCAATGGCGCGACCCTGAACCAGGCGCGGGCAGCGGAACGTCTGGCGGCCCTGGTCAGCAACGGCAGCCTTGACGACGAAGCCCAGCAGCGCCTGCGGGAGGGCCTTGGGGTTGGGCGCTGGCGCGATGCCCTCCAGTTCGGCCAGGCCCGTTGGCTGGGCCGCCTGGGCCGTGCAGCGGACGCCGAAGCGGCCATGCGGCGCTACCGGCAGGCCCACGCCCGCGGTGCCTTTGTTGCCTGGGCTGGCGGCGGGCCCCCGGTGCCGGCCACCCCGCGTGTCGGGCTGCTGTTGCCCTTGACCGGGGCCGGTCGCCAGACCGGCGAAGACCTCCGAGCCGGCGCCGAATTGGCCAATGAGGAGGCCGGGAGGCCGTTTGACCTTGTGGTTGCGGATGTGGGCTTTGACTACGGCGAACTGCCGGTAGTGGAGAGCGGCGCCAGTTCGACCCTCCGCGTGGTATCGCAGACCCGCCACCTGATCGAGGAAGACCAGGTCGACGCCCTGGTCGGGCCGCCCTTCAGCGCCGACTGTGCCGCGGCTGCCGCCCTGGCCCAGATGGCCGAGGTGCCCTTCCTCGCACCCTTGGCCCAGCAGAGCGGCCTGGATTCGGTGGGCGGCAGCACGTACCAACTGGCGGTACCGCCGGAAACCCAGGCCAGCCGGTTGGCCGGTCACGCCACTGCGGTGCTCGGTCTGCGCCGAATGGCCATTCTGGCGCCCTTGACCGACTACGGCTGGCGTTTCGCGCGCGAGTTTGTCCAGGCGACCCGGGCGGGTGAGGGGCAGATCGTGTACCAGGACTGGTATGTGGCGGGCGAAACCCGGGACTTCTCTCGCTTCTTCGACGAGATCCGGCGCGTGGGTCTGCAGCTGACGCCGGCTTCGCCAGCGTCGGGAGCCGAGGACACCACGGCGCTGGACGGCGAAGCGGCGTCGATCGCCGGCGGGCCCGGGACTGCCGACGGGAGCATCGGCGACGGCGCCGTGGCGGAGGCGGTTACCGGCATCGACGGCGTGGCCATCGTCGTGGAGAGTTTCGACGATGCGCGGTTGGTCGTGCCGCAGATCCGCTACCATCAGCTGCAGACCCAGCTGCTCGGCAACGACACCTGGTACCAACCAGAGGCGTTGCGTCTGCTGCCGCCCGAGGAGAGGGCCGGGTTCGCGGGTCTGGTGCTAGTGTCCGGGACTGATGACGCCCGGCCGTCGGCCCGCGCTTTCGCGGAGGGTTTCCGCCGCCGTTACGGCCGGCCGCCGGGGTACGCGGCCTGGGGCTATGATGCCGTCCGCCTGCTGGCCTCCGGTTGGCAGGCCAAAGGCGGTAGTCCGGCCAACCTCGCCGCTGGCCTGGCTGCCAGCGGGGGCTTCGAGGGGGCTGCCGCGCGCGTGGTGTTTGCCGACGGGCGGCGGGCAAACAGCGCCCTCGAGCTCCTTTACGTCGACCAATCAGGTGGATACCGGGACCTCGGTAACGCCGCCGCGGTCCCGGTCCCGCGCCGGTGAGGTCCACGTGAGTGCTTGAGCCCCACCTACTTGCGGGGTCGCCGAGCCCCCCCGTATATTAAGCCATCTAGCCATTTCCGCTGAACCACGGAGGGAGTTCACAAGCCAGCCATGCCCACCTACGAATACGAGTGCCGGACCTGCGGCCATCGATTTGAGGAGTTCCAGAGCATCAAGGCCGATCCCCTGACCGCCTGTCCCCAGACTGGTTGTCCCGGGCCGGTCAAGCGCCTCATCAGCACCGGCGCCGGGTTGCTCTTCAAAGGCTCGGGCTTCTACATCACCGACTACCGCAGCGACGGGTACCAGAAGGCCGCCAAGGCCGAAAAGGACGGTGGTTCGTCCAGCGCGCCCGCCAAGAGCGGCGACGCCGGATCCGCGCCAGCCAAGAGTGACAGTACGGCCAAGGCGCCGGCGAAGGACTAAGGGACCGCCGAGGAACCCGGCAGGCCGCGGGTTCGTCTATAGCGAAGTGTGGGGCGCCAGTTGCTCCCCACCGTTTCCATCGGGTTCCGCGGCCGCGCGGATCTGCCTCACGCGGTCGAGTGTGCGTATCTCGTCGGGGTCAACTATGGTGATTCGACGCGTCCTGTTGCTGCTGGCTGCGCTCCTGGGTCTGGTCATGGTCGGCTGCTCCGGGCCGCCGGCCGAGGAACTGTACGCCGCCGGTGAGAAGGCGGCCGCCGACAGCACCACGCAGGCCGCGGCGGTCGACCGGTTCAGCGAACTGGTGCGCCGTTACCCGCAACATCCGCTGGCGGCCAAAGCCCTGAAGCACCTGGCGATGATCTCGCAACAGCGCGGTCAGATGCAGGCCGCGATCGAGCAGTACCAGCGCCTGCTGCGCGACTACCCGAACAGCGGCGAAGGCGACGAAGCGCAGTTCATGATCGCCTTCATCTACGAGGAATACCTGAAGGACTACACCCAGGCGCGCGCGGCGTACCAGGCCGTCATTGACAAGTACCCGGGTTCAGAACTGGCCGCCAGTGCCGAACGCCTGCTGCCCAATGTGGGCCGGGACCCGGAGGAATGGGTGCAGTTCCAGGATTCCGTCGCGCCCGCCCGGGCGCCCTGATTCGCCTGCCACCGGCCCTGCTTCGGGGTGACCTCGCCGCGCTGTTGACCGCCGGCGCCGGTCTCCCTGTGTCTGCTGGCCTGGCGCCTCGTTGCCAGGCCGGGTTGCCCACCCCCTAGCCGGATCCGTCGAGACAGATGAATCGGAACATCGATATCCACGCCATCACCGAACGGGTGCAGCAGGAGAGCCTGGTCGTCGATCGCATCGCCCAGGAAATGGAGCGGGTCATCGTGGGCCAGCGAGCGATGGTGGAGCGCCTCCTCATCGGTCTGCTGTGCAACGGCCACATACTCCTTGAGGGTGTTCCGGGCCTTGCCAAGACCCTCACCATCTCCACCCTGGCGCGCGCCATTCGCGCCAGTTTCCGCCGGCTTCAGTTCACCCCCGACCTGCTGCCGGCCGACCTGACCGGCACGATGATCTACCAGCAGCACACTGGCCAGTTCGTGGCCAAGAAGGGCCCCGTGTTCGCCAACCTCATCCTGGCGGACGAGATCAACCGCGCCCCGGCCAAGGTGCAGAGCGCCCTGCTCGAGTGCATGCAAGAGCGACAGGTCACCATCGGCGAGGAGAGTTACCCGCTCGACGATCCCTTTCTGGTCCTGGCGACACAGAACCCCATCGAGCAGGAGGGGACCTACCCGCTCCCTGAAGCGCAGATCGATCGCTTCATGCTCAAGGTGCGGGTGACCTACCCGACCCGACAGGAGGAGCGTCAGATCCTCGAGCGCATGGCCGACGATCGGCTGGATGAGGTTAGCCCGGTGGCTGGGCTGGCCGAGATCCGCCGGGCTCGGGACGCCGTCAAGCTGGTCTACACCGACGACAAGATCAAAGACTACATCGTCGATCTGGTGCAGGCGACGCGCGAACCGGCCGCCGCCGGGCTAGCGGATCTGGGTGCGTTGATCCAATACGGGTCGTCGCCGCGGGCTACCCTCTATCTGGCCCGCGCGGCGCGGGCCCATGCCTTCATCCGGCGGCGCGGGTACGTCACCCCCGAAGACGTCAAGGCGGTGGGTGCCGATGTGCTGCGTCACCGTCTGGTGCTGACCTACGAGGCTGAAGCCGAGGAAATCGACGCCGACCGCGTCGTGCAGCGCCTGTTCGACCACGTCGAAGTGCCCTGACGGCGGTCGCGGGGCGCGCTGGCTGGATCCCATGGTCCCCAAGGAAATACTCGATAAGGTTCGGCTGATCGAGATCCGCACGCGGAGTGCGGTCAACGATCTGCTGGCCGGGGAATACCACTCGGTCTTCAAGGGCCGCGGCGTGGAGTTCGCCGAGGTGCGTGAATACCAGGTCGGGGACGATGTGCGCAGCATCGACTGGAATGTTACCGCCCGGGTGGGGGCGCCGTTCGTCAAGATCTACGACGAGGAGCGCGAACTCACGGTAATGCTCGTGGTCGACGCTAGTGCCTCGGGGGCCTTCGGCAGCGTGCGTCAGATGAAAGGCGAGGTCGGCGTGGAGATCTCGGCGCTGCTTGCCTTCGCCGCCATCCGCAACAACGACCGCGTCGGCCTGCTGATCTTCACCGACACCGTGGAAGTCTTCGTCCCGCCCAAGAAAGGGCGGCGCCACGTCCTCAGGGTTATCCGCGAGCTGCTTTACTTCCGCCCCCGCGGCACGGGGACGTCGGTACGCGGGGCGCTGGAGTACCTGGCGCGCGTCCTGCACCGCCGCAGTGTGGTGTTCCTCATTTCCGATTTCCTCGACCAGGGCTTCGAACGCTCGCTGCAGTTGGTGGGCCTGCGCCATGACCTGATTGCCGTGACCGTCTGCGACCCGCGTGAGAAGCAGTTGCCCGACGTAGGCTTCATCGACCTGCGCGATCCTGAGACAGGCGAGCGGGTGCTCGTGGATACCCGCCACGCCGATGTCCGCCGCCTTTTCGCCGCTCGCCGACAGCGTGACGAAGATCGCCGTCGTTCACTGTTGCGCCGCGCCGGCGTCGATGCGATCGAGATAGACACGGCACGCTCCTATGTCGAGCCGTTGGCTGCCTTCTTCCGAGCCAGGGCCCGGCGCTATTGACCGCGTTCAGCCGCGTCAGGAAAAGTCGTTCCATGTTGCCGCAAAGGAGGTGTTGCTGGTGATCGAAGTCAGCAATCTGTGCAAACGCTACGGTGAGGTCACCGCCGTTGAGGATGTCTCCTTCCGGGCTGAATCCGGTGTGGTGCTCGGTTTCCTCGGGCCCAATGGCGCGGGCAAGACGACCACCATGCGTGTGCTGACCTGCTACCTGCCGCCATCGGGCGGCAGCGCCCGGGTCGCCGGATTCGATGTGGTCGAGCAGTCCATGGAAGTGCGGCGCCGGATCGGTTACCTGCCTGAACAGCCGCCGCTGTACCACGACATGACAGTGCTCAACTACCTGCGTTTCGTCGCGCGGATAAAGGGCGTGGCCAAGGGCCAGCTAGCCTCGCGACTGGACGAGACCATGGAGAAGACGGGCATCGCCCACCATCGGCACACCGTCATTGGCCATCTGTCCAAGGGGTACCGCCAGCGCGTCGGCATGGCCCAGGCGCTGGTGCACAATCCCGAGGTGCTGGTCCTCGACGAGCCCACCATTGGCCTTGATCCCAAGCAGATCATCGAGATCCGCCAGTTAATCAAGAGCCTGGGCGGCTCCCACACCGTCATTCTGAGCACCCACATTCTGCCCGAAGTCAGCATGACCTGCGACCGTATCGTCATCATCAACCACGGTCGCGTGGCGGGCGAGGGCACCCCGGAAGGATTAGTAGCGCAGTTGAAGGAGGGCGATAGCCTGCGGGCCACGGTGGCCGGTCCTCGGGACCAGGCCATGCAGGTCCTGCGCCAAGTCGAGGGGGTCCTGCAGGTGCAGGCCGAACCCGGAACTGAAGGCGTGTACCGCGTGGCGGTGACCCCGGGGCGCGAGGTCCGCGATGAACTGGCGCGCCAGGTCGTGGGCGCCGGGTTGGCGCTGCGCGAACTGCGCCCGCTCGACATGAGCCTGGAAGACATCTTCCTGCGTCTGACCACCGAGGAGGTGAACGCTCACCATGCGTAATGTGCTGGCCGTATACAGCAAGGAGATGCGGTCCTATTTCGCCTCTCCGGTGGCCTATGTCATCGCCGGCGTGTTCCTCTTCCTGTCCGGCTATCTGTTCCGCAACATCCTGATGCAGTTCAACATCATCTGCCTGCAGTACGCCCAGCGGGCGCAGATGATGCAGATGGGCGGTATGCCGCCCCTGAACCTGAACGAGATGGTGGTGACCCAGTTTTTCGCCGTCATGGACTTCATCTGGCTGCTTATCGTGCCGATGCTGACCATGCGGCTGTACGCCGAGGAGAAGAAGGCCGGCACGATCGAGCTGCTGATGACCTCGCCGGTGTCGACGGTCGAAGTGTTGCTGGGCAAGTTCCTGGCCTGTCTCACCCTCTACACCATGATCGTGGCCCTCACGCTGGTGTATTGCGTGATC
>CAITNQ010000023.1 GCA_903893785.1 uncultured Gemmatimonadota bacterium | reverse complement strand
CAGATTGTCGATCCGCTGGACGGTGCGCCCCTGCGCCTCGATGGTCTGCGCCTGCCCCTGACGTTCAGCGGCGGTGCGGACTTCAGCGACGTGGCCGGTGCGCGCCTGGTGGTGTCTGGATTGTCGGCTAACCGGTGGGCCGGTTTGACTACTACGACGGTGTTCCAGGGTGACGGCACCGGCAAGGTGGAGTTGGACGCCCTGGCTTCCGCCATTGACGTGGGCCTGCTGGCCGGCAGCGGTGGGGCCAATGATGGCACGGCAGACGGCTTGGTCGTCCCGGATGGTGAAACTGCCACGATCACGGTCTCGCTGTGGCTCAGCGCTGCCAGTCTGGTCGACAGCAGCAAGGTGGGTCTGGCGGTCAGTCGCGCCGGGTTGATCTTGGACAGCGCCAATCCGACCACGGTCGTCGCGGCGTCGCAGGCCGCCTCCGGGGCTGGCGTCATTCGGGCCACCACCTTGGCCGACAACCCGGCGGTGCCCGCGGCGACCTACCTGTCCAGTGTCCACGCGGGGGCCAACGGTGTCGCCGTGTTCGGCTTCAAGATCAGCGATCCGGCGGACGGCCAGCCCACCAGGGTGGACCGCATTGCGCTGAACGTGACCGGCACTGGCGTGTCCGGGGAGATTACGGATCTTCGCGTCGCGGTAACCAATGCCAGTTTCACGGCCGCGGCAGACAACGGCGCGACCGTGGGGGTGCTGCAATCGGACGACGCCGGGTGGACTGACTCCGGCACGTTCCCGGCAGCAGCTTCATCGATCACTCTCGGTCGCGCTGCCGGCCCCGATGCCGATGGGGTTGCGGACCTGGTGCAGATCGCCGACGGCACGACGGCCACGTTCACCGTGACCGCGGTGACGAATGGCGCCGTCACGAACGGTCGCACTGTCATCTTCGATCTGACCTCGGCTGCGGTCGCCGTGGACGGCGGCCGGACGCCCGCCAACGTGGCCAGCGCCATTGCGACTGGCCAGGATCTGACCAACAAGACGGCGACCTTCACCTCAGCTACGACGCGCATCGTGGACCTGGCCACGGTGGCCAATAGCGTGGCTGTGTCATCGCTGGCAAACACTGGCACTGGGGCCGTGGCAGTCTTTGACTTCACGGTAGCGGACGCCGCCGGTGCCGGCTTGGGGACCGTTATCGACGAGATCACCATTCCGGTGACGCTTGCCGGCGTGGACTTCGCCGACATCGCCGGCGTCAAGGTCGCCACCAACGGCACCTTTGCCACGGCCAGCGAGACCAACGGCAGCGACAACACGCTGACCAGCGGCAGTGATGCCGGCATCGAGTTGGTCGCTGTTACGGGCGGCATGGAGATACGCCTGGGAGGTGCCACGGCCGCCGTCGCCACTAGTGCCACCAACGCGGCCGCGGAGCTTCTCGCCGCGGGCAACGGCACGTCCGTCGATTTCACCGTGTCGGTGTACCTCAGCAGCGCCGCCGCGGCTCTGACCGACGGATCGACGTTGACTCTCAACCTGGGATCGGCCAACCTGGTTACCGACAACACGAGTGACACCGTGATCCCAGCCCAGAGCATCACTCCGGGGGTGGCCACAGTGGTGGTCAGTGCCACCCGGCTGGCCTTTGTGCCGCCGGCGTCGACCACGCTGGCCACCCGTGGCCTGTCGGACACCATCCGCGTCGCCGCCACTGACCTCAATGGCAACGTCGACCGCGACTACACCACCCTGACCTCGGTCAGCACCAGCACGACCACTGGCCAGTTCAGCACCGACCGAAATGCCTTCCTGGCCACCTCGACGCCCTTGGGCGGTTCGCCGGCGCAGGGCCTGCTGACCCTATTCTATCGCGACAGTGCCACCGGCACACCGGTGCTGACCGCGACGAGCGGCTCCCTGACCAGTGCGACCCTGGGCCTGACCGTGCAACCGTTCAGCGCCGCCGTT
>CAITNQ010000022.1 GCA_903893785.1 uncultured Gemmatimonadota bacterium | reverse complement strand
GGGGTGGACGCTGACGCGCACGATGGCCGCCAGCGACGGTGGCGTTGGGTGACAGTGGCTCGGTTCCTCCTCCGTGCGCCGGGCCGGCGGCCCGCTGGCTGCGGCCAGCCTGACCTCGGGCGGCGCGCCGACACGCTCGGCGACGCGGCGCGCGCGCCTCTGCCCGGGTTCAGCGCTCGAGGGTCCGCAGCGCCGCCCGCAGCGCCTGCACCCGGGCGGCTTCGGTGCCGGTGCGCTGGTACTCGTCCGGGCCGTCCGGCGCGCCCATGTAGCAGCGCGGGTTGCGCCACGTCATCGGGCTGGGCCAGGTGTGGCGGCAGCTGGCGTGGACCTCGCCCACTCCGGTCCGCTGCACCAGTGCCGCCGCCGTGGCGGCGTTGACGCCAGCGCCGGCCATCACCGCCAGTCGGTCACCTGCCTGCTCAACGAGGTCGGCGATGACCGCGGCGCCGGCGAGGGCCGTAGCCTCCTGCCCCGAGGTCAGCACCCGGTCCACGCCCAGGTTCAGCAGCACCTCCAGGGCCTCGTGCGCGTCGCGCGTAACGTCGATGGCACGGTGGAAGGTAACACTCAGCGGGCGCGCCGCCGCCATCAGGCGCGCTGTGGCTTCGCGGTCGACCGTGCCGCCTGGCCCCAGCGCACCCAAGACCACGCCGTCGATGCCCAGCCGCGCCAACCGTTCCAGGTCAGCCTGCATGGTAGCCAGCTCATCGTCGTCGTAGCAGAAGTCGCCGGCTCGCGGTCGCAGCAGAACATGCACCGGCAACTCCACCCGCTGCCGCACCAGGCGCACCAGGCCGTCGCTGGGCGTCAACCCGCCTTCGGCCAGGGCGCAGCACAGCTCAACGCGATCGGCGCCGCCGGCCGCGGCTGCCGTCGCTGAAGCTACCGAGTCCACACACACCTCCAACCGGACCGGCAGACCCGCTGCCCGCGGCGTGTCGTTCATGGCCGGTTCACCGGGCTGCCGTCGGTGCCGGCGCCGGCAGGCGCTCGCCCAGGCGCAGAATGCGGCGGGGATTGTCCACCAGCAACCAACCCGCCACCTCGCGGGCTCGGGCCAGGTCAAAGGACCCATCGGCCACTTTGGCGGCCAGCGTGGCGGCAATGTTGCGTCGCGCCAGCTCCTGATGGCCATACACGCCGTCGACAAAGCAGTAGTCGCCGCCGAAGCCGATGATCTTGTTGGCCGGCACCGTGTCCAGCCATTCGGTCAGTGCCAGCCGGGCGGCCGTGGGTGAGATAATGTGGCCCCAGCACATGTCGATGTTCACGTTGCGGAAATTCTTCGCCAGATTCGCCAGCTCCAGCACATAAGGGTACCCCATGTGGAACAGGTCGAAGGTGACGTTCTCGTATTCCAGGAAGCAGTTGGTCAGGTGCACGGGGTTGGCGTCGGCGATCACATTGCCGTTGCCCTCCTGCAGCCCGGTGTGCACCTGCACGGTCAGGCCCTGCTGGTCGGCCAGGCGCAGCAGCGCGTGCCACATGTGGCACTGCAGGGCTTCGCCGGCCTGCATCGGCCCACGCCATTCGGGCGCCCGGGCGGCGCGGAAGAACTCGTGGAAGTCGCTCTCGGCGGCGGCCCGTGTCGGCTTCTCGTAGTGCAGGCTGCGGGTGTAAGCCAGGCCGTGCTTGACCACCACCGCTCCCTCGTCCAGGGCGCGGCCCAACTGCCGGCGCAGCGCTTCCTCCCAGTCCTCCAGACTGTGCACCTGCACCCCGACGCCGCGGCCCTGATCGCGGATCTCGCGGCGGTGCGTCGGCTGGATGAAGTTGTCGAGGCGGAAGGCGCTGGCAAAATAGCGCCGGTCGCAGCCCAGGTTGCTGTCCACCACCGACAGGGCGATACGGCTCTTGGTCTTCAGGACGTACTCGTAGTGACCGCCCTGCTGGCGGGCCGCCACGAAGGCCTCGTTGAGGGCCCCCACGGTTTGGCGGCGCACGCCATCGATGCCGTACAGGCCGCGCGCTGCCAGGTCCAGGGAGCGGCCGTACCCCGTGCTGCGCGCCGCTTCCCAATACGGTTCCACTAGATCCCAGCGAGCCAGCAGGTCGCCGCGGCTGTCGCGGGCCTGGACCAGGCCCTGGTCCGACAGGCCGGCCGAAATCAGGTCACAGGAGAAGTAGTGCGTCAACCACTCGGCCAGGACATCGGCGGCCGCGGGTCGGTCGGCCTCGTCCGGCAGGTGTTCGTGAGAGTCCAGGATCTCCAGTCCGTCAATGTGCGCGATCAATTCCTGCTCGGCGGTCTCGCGATTCATGGCCAGTCAGCCTTGGTTGGAAACGGTCGGTGGCGCCGTCGTCGGCGGCACGGCAGACCCTCCGCGCGGCCGGTGATCCCGGCGGCGGTGGCCTTGGGGCAGGCCCGAACGCCCGCTCACCGGGCGCCCGCATCGGCGAACCAGTACGCGTACAGCTCGCCCCGGAGCAGCCAGAACCGCAGGCGCACCGTGCGGCCGCGCCAGGCCGACAGATCGATTCCCTGCTGCCAACGCGCCACTTCGTCGATGCCGTCGATGGTGGTCGGAACGGCGTCTTGGCGCCCCCGGCCGGGCAGTGCCAGGCCGGTGTCGGCATCGAGCACCTCAACCTGCACCTGGCCGCGCCAACTGTCGACGTTCAGGTGCAGTTCAGCGCCCGTCACCGTCACCGGTCGGGTGAGCACCGACCCCCACTCGACACCGCCCTTGAGCGACACGAAGCCGTCCAGGCGCAACCGGGCCATGCAGACCGCGCTGCCGTCGAGGTACTCGCGGTTGCGGGTCGCCGCCAGGGTCTGGCTGCGGTGGCGCAGGCCCACATAGTAGAACCACAGCTCCCGGTTGCGCACGATGGGGCCGTTGGTGGTGACGATCTGACCGGTGTCGTACACCTCGCCGCGGCCCTGCGGCGAATGCTCCAGGAACGGGCGCCGGTCGGCCACCCGATGCCAGTGACGCAGGTCGCGGCTGGCCGCCAGCTCCACTGACTTGCGGCTGTCCACATTCTCGAACATCGGCGGGTGGCGGGAGGTCCAGTGGTGCATCACCGGCAGCGCCAGGTACAAACCTTCGTACGGGAAGACGGGGAAGTTGTACACGTCCGTGCGGTAGTCCTCGGGGTGGAAATACACGGGCTGCAGTTGGCTGGGATCGGCCATTAGGGCCTGCAGCCGTTCCCACCCGTTTTCCTGGTCCACCTGGTCGGCATGGAACACCAGTTCCTGGTCGCTCCAGTGCTCGAAGTCCTCGCTGGTGGTCAGGTAGAAGGAACGACCGTAGGGACCCCCGTGCTTGACGGTAGCAATGTACCGTCGCCGGCCTTCGTCCAGCACCAGATGGGACTCGTCGGCGCTGGCCAGACTGGCTAGCCCCGGGTTGGCCCAGGCTTGGGCATCGGCCGACACCAGGGGTTCGAGCGAACCGCCGCGGTACGCCAGGCCCTTGAAGCGCCGGGCCGGATCGTTTTCGTAAGGGTCGTAGTAGGGGCCCAGCAGCAGGCCGCCGGCGGACGGCAGAATGTTGTTGGCCCGGCCAATCGGTTTGCCGGTCCACGTGGGGGCCGCGTAGTCGTGCAGCCCCAGGTGGGGTTTGTCCCAGTTGACGCCATCGGTCGAGGTGGCGTAGCAATAGAAACTCTCGCCCCCCTGGGGCGCGCCGGTCGGATCCAACCGTACTTCGGGGTCCAGGCCCTCGGCGCTGGCCAGGTAGATCATCTTGAACAACCGCTCCTGCGGATCCCAGGCCGGCGTTGTGCGGATCTGGATGGCGCAGTTTTCCCAGCGGTTCTCCGGCCGGAGCACGGCATTGGCGAAGAACTTCTCCGGCTGGTGCAGCTTCCGCGCCAGGTTGTCGATGGCCTCGACCTCGCCGTCGTCGATGAACAGGTACTTCATGAATCGCTTCCTTTCCTGGGCTGGCCGGCATCGGGCTGACCGGCGTCCGTTGCCCCCGCGGATGCCGGCGAGCGTACTTTGTCTGCATTAGGTTATGCATAAGTGCATCGGCGTGACCGCTGCCCGCGGGCGGCATGCCTTGGCCGGTGGAGGGGACCATGCCCACTCAGCGTGCTCAGACGACCGGCAGCAGCGAAACCCTCCCCCATGCCGTGTCCTTTGTGTGCCGCCACTGCGGCGCGGTGTATGCGGGCCGCAGCACCATGCCGGCGCGTTTTTGCCTGGCCTGTGGCCTGCCGGTGGCTACTGCCGCGCCTGGGGCTCCCGCGGTCGCCGGCCCGCGCAAACGCGTCCTGCTGGTGGAGGACTCGCGTGTGCTCCGCGGGGCGCTGTGCAAGCTGATCGCCAGCCTCGGGCACGATCCCGTGGAAGCCAACAACGGCAGCGAAGCCCTGGCCCTGGCGGCGCAGCAGCGCCCCGATCTGGTGATCACCGATCTGGTCATGCCCGAGATGGGCGGGATCGAGCTGATCGACCGGCTACACGAGCACCCCGATCTGCGCCAGGTGCCGGTCATTGTCCTCACCAGCCAACACACGGCTGATACCATTACCCAGGGCTTGGCGCGCAACGTCGTCGACTACATCGTCAAAGACATCAGTCGGATGAAGGAGATCCGCGACCGGCTGGTCCGGCACCTGTAGGTGGGGCAGCGCCCGGCCGGGTCAGGCGGCCCTCACAGCCCCGCCTGCACAATGTCGCGGGCCCGCAGCAGATCTTCGCGCGACCGGTAGTATTCCAGCACCATGTAGGGCGCCGTCGTGTGGTCCCGCAACAACCGCAGGTAGGTCGGATAGTCCAGCCGCCCGCTGCCCACCGGGCCATAGGCTGCCACGGTGCCGTTGTCGCTGAAGCTCGAGTCCTTGGCATGGGCGATGATGGTGTCCGGACCGAGGAGGCGCACGGCGCGCTCCAGCGGTGTGCGGTCGGGGATGAAGTTGGCCCCGTCAAGGCAGACCTTGAGGGCCGCCGACCCGACGTGGTCCTGCAGCCGCAGGAAGGTCTCGGCGCTGCCGACGCTGCCGGCCCGGGTGATCTCCACGGCGATCTGTACGCCCCGCTCGGCGGCCACGCCGCAGACCTGTCGCAGCGCCGTCACCAGGCCGGAGAACACCGCCCGGTCGTCCACCGCAGCTTCTTCCGGATACCCCGACGGATGCCAGATGAGCACCGGCGTGGCACTGTCGCCGAAACGGCCCCTCAACCGGGCGGTCTGCTCGACGCAGTGCACGGCCCGCTCCACGTCGCCTGGCTTGAGGCCTGCCGGGCCCACTAGATCCACGTGCAGCGTCATGGCCGCCAGCGCTACCTGGCCGGCAGCCAGGGCGGCGTCTATGGCCTCCGGTGTGGGGTCGTGCGAACCGCCGTCCGGTCCCGAACCCCAGAACATCTGCACGGCGTGGAAACCCAGCGACCGCAGTTCAGCCGCGGGTACCGTGTCGCCTGCCATCAACGCCAGCTTCATGTCTGTCTCCTGCCGGTGGGGGTAAGGCGCCTCCCGGGCCAGCCGCCGCCACGGCGACCCGCGCCGCCCCAATCAAGGCGCGGCCCGGCCCGGCCGTCAAGATCCTCAGGTCAGGAGCGTTGTCGGCGCTCCCGGGCCCATGACCAAGGGGCCGCCGGGCGCGCCGGTGGCGCTCCAGACTACCGTCTCAGGTGCGCCAGAACGTCGATTCCGGGTTGGGCTGGTAGGCGATGGCCAGGTGTGGCGTAGGGACCGGGGCCTGGCCCAAGTGAAGGCTCTCGACGCCGGCGGCGGTCAGGCCCGTGGTCAGCAGCGTGCGTTCTACCGGGATCGGCGAACGGCCGGTGAGCATCAGCGTCTCGATGTGGTGCACCAGTGGCGAGAAGAAACTCGCCAGGGTGGCGTGGCCCGGGGGCATGGGCAAATACGGCTGCATGGACAGGGGTTCCTCCTGGCCCCGCACCCGGGCGGCAAAGGCGAAGTCGCCGAACAGGCCATTCATTGCCATGATGGTGCAGCGCAGACCGTCGCGGTGTTCGTACTGATAGGCCCATGGGTCCTTGACCAGCTGCCGCATCTCGTCCAGTGTCGGCAGGGCGTCGTTGAACCCCGGGCGGGCCTGCCCCAGCTGATGGCTGCGGGCTAGGCAGGCGGCGAACAGGCTCGGCGACCAGCGCCCGGCGGCCTGCGCCTCCCAGAAGGCGTCGCCGCGGAAGGCCTGCAGCTGGTGCACGCCCACCTCGCCGCCGGCGCGGCGTTCGACCATCGCCTGCACTGTCTCGTAGGCGTGGAAGTCGCCGCCGTCGACCCAACCGCAGCCAGCGCACAGCGCCTCCTCCAGCGGTGCTCCCAAGGGGACATCCACGGCCGGCAGACGCCAGGTGACCGGCAGCGACGACCCGGCCAGCAGCGGAAAGCCCAGGTCCCGGGCCGTGTCGTACATCTCCCGCGCCCAGTCCCAGTTCCACGACAGGTGCTTGTCGATAAACATGGGCACGCCGCGGCCGCTGGCGCGGAACACGGCCACTGCCTGCCGGAAGAATTCGTAGCGCGGCCACAGGGTCTGGCCCTTGGCGTTGACCGGGTACTCGCCGTGCTCAGCGATCAGCAGCACGCCGTCGACGGCCAGCTGGCTGCCGCCCAGGGTCAGGGCGTCGGCAATGGTGGGGTACGACGTCAGCTGCGGGAAGCGCGCCGCCCGTTCGCGACTGACATCCTGGGCGCCGACCTGGTCCACGTACATCGAGACCACGTCCATGGCCGGACGATGATGGCGGCCTTCCCAGCCGTACCCCTCCAGCAGGCGATCGACGATGTGTTGGGCATGGGCATAGCGATGGTAGGTCGAAACGAGCGCGGCCAGACGCGGACGGGAAGACATGGTATCGAGGTCCTGTGGCTGCAGGTGGGGTGATAGGGCGATGTACGGCGCGGCTCGCCCAAGAGTTCAGCCTAGGAGCGCCAGGCAGCATTTCTTGTATTTGAGGCCAGATCCACAGGGGCAGGGATCGTTACGGCCCACCGTGGGCAGGTGGTGGCTGACCGTCTCGCCGCGCACGCTGCCGTCGGCGCGGAAACGGGCCTGGTACCGTGCGGCGGCATCTTCGAGCCAGGTCGACCAGGCGGCGGCGGGCGGGCAACGGCCCGAGGTCCCCAAATAGTCGAAGAACCCTCCCAGCAGTTCGGGG
>CAITNQ010000021.1 GCA_903893785.1 uncultured Gemmatimonadota bacterium | reverse complement strand
GGGCCGCCCGGCGTCGCCAGCTTGCGCACCAACTGACCCTTGAAACGCTCGGAATACGGCATCACCTATCGCTCGCTTCGCCCCCACGTGGACGCACGCGGACCGTTGCCGGCGACCGCGCTTCCGAGTCCCGCTACGGCTCGCTACGCTCGCTTTCGGGGGACTCGGAAGCCCTCGGCTTCAGCCCAAACCGGGGCGACGACTTGGCTGACACCGGGGGCGACTTGGCTGACGCCGGGGGATGGCGGGACAGCGGCTTGGTCACCGGAACGGGCCGAGTGGGAACCGCAACCTACCGTCATCCGCACCGCCAGGACTGGACTTCGAGGATCGGGTACGCTCATCGACCGAGCGCTGTCAGCAGCGGTCGGACCGAGTGGTCGACATGAGGCTGCGGCAGAGCACCGGCAACGTGACCGCTTGTGTCGGCTCCTTCGGACCGACCCCTTGGGTGCCGTGGCGTCTGACCCGGGGCCGCTGCATCGGGCCGCTCTGCTCGCTCGCCTCTCGTCGCCAGCGCAGCGTTCGGTTAACCACCTGAGTTCCTGTGTATGGCGGCTCAGCGGCGCCGAAGCAGCGCGGACAGGGGGCCGCGGGCCAGTGCCGTCGGCGACCGTGGTGCTGTGTGGTTATGGCGACCCGACTGGAACACAGACAAGCCACAGGGCGCGGTTCCTCTGGGAACCTTCACACACACCCCCTGCGTGCCCGGCAGTAACTGGGGTGGACACGCTGATCGGTTACATGGCACAGAACCAACGCTGAAGTGGGTCGCTAGCGGCCGTGAACGGTTCGGGCAGTTTCCGTATTCGCACTGGCACCTGGCGCGTTGACGGCCTGAGAACGGGGGCGGGGTGCGGTGGTGCAAAAGTGCACCGGAAACTGCTCAGAACTGCACCAACGGTGGACCGAAAAGGCACCAGCGTTGGTCCGAAACAGCACCGCTGGTTGTCGCCGCCGAAACGATGCAAGGGTGGCTGTGCCCGCAAGACCGGCCCCACGCTCTGGGCTGCAGTCGCGGTTTGGTGGTATGGCGCCGTGAGATGGCGATGTACAGCACCGAAAACGCACGCGGGGGGCGGGAACTGATGGCGAACTGGTTGCAGCGCAGGGCCGTAGCGATGCCCTGGCACTGGCACCTGGTTTGCTGTCCTGCGTCGCTGGGAGGCGCCACGTTCGCTTGCCTCAGCGCCGGGGCCTGCACGCGGAGTGACCGAGCGCGGACCGCTGGCCTTTCGGTCCTGATCGGCGCCTGCAGGCCCGGCAGCCGCATGCCGAACCTGGGAGCCGGTACCGGGCACGGCGACCGCACTGTGGCGGTCGCCTCGGAGTTCGCACAAAGGAGAAGGCGATGAGGTGCCGAAGAGCGGTTGCCCTGTGGAGCGTGGCGATAGTCGCGGTCCTGGCTGCCGCGAGCGAGGCCCAGACGGGCGTGATCACCACTGTGGCCGGCAGTGGCACGCCCGGGTACTCGGGCGACGGCGGGCCGGCGACGCTGGCAGCGCTCCACGCCGCCCCGGCACGGCTTGATGTTGCGGTGGACAGCATCGGCAACCTGTATGTCGCCGATGTCGCGAACTGCGCTATCCGCCGGGTTGACGCGATCACGCACGTGATCACCACCGTGGTCGGCACCGGCGAGGCAGGGTACGCGGGTGACGGCGGGCCGGCGCGGTTGGCACAGCTGAACCCCAACCCAAGCAACCGCCCGGTGTACGGCACCAGCGGCGGGGTGGTGTCGACCGGGATCTTCGTGGACCGCCAGGGCAACCTGCTGATCGCCGACACTGGCAACAACCGCATTCGCCGCGTGGACGCGCTCACCGGTGTGATCAACACGGTTGCCGGCAACGGCACCCCCGGACTCTCAGGAGACGGCGGGCCGGCGATCGACGCCTGCCTGAACGAACCCATGGATGCCGTCGTCGACAGGGCCGGCAATATCCTCGTGGCTGACACCAGAAACCATCGCATTCGCCGCGTCGACGCGACCACGGGCATCATCACGACGGTTGCCGGGGCCTCGACCGGCGAACCCAACCTGGGCTATTCGGGCGATGGTGGACCAGCGACGCAGGCGCTAATGGACTACCCCTGGTCGATCTGCGTTGACGGCCAAGACAATGTGTTCATCACCAACCCCCAACACCACCGAATCCGACGGGTTGACGGGCAGACGGGCATCATCACCACCATCGCCGGCGACGGCGTGACCGGGTTCGCCGGCGACGGGGGGGCCGCCACTCAAGCGAGCTTGAGGTACCCGCGCGGGCTCGCCCTGGACGGCCTCGGCGGTCTGTATATCGCCGACTTCTACAACCGGCGCGTCCGCCGCGTGGACCTGAGCAGCGGCATCATCGTCACGGTGGCCGGGAACGGCGCTGAAGGGTATTCCGGCGATGGGGGGTTGGCCCCGGCGGCCTCGCTCGGTTACCCGACCGGGCTGGCCTGCTATGGCGCAGGCATTTACATCGGCGACACGGCGAATCACCGCGTCCGCATGGTGTCGCCGGCTGATCCGAACTGGCCACCAACCGCGCGTGCGGGCGCTGACCAGCGGGTCACCTTGGGTACCGTCGTTCGGCTTGACGGCAGCAGCAGCAGCGACGCCGATGGCGACTCACTGCGGTTCCGCTGGGGTGCCCCCCAGGGCATCAGCCTCGATGACACCACCGCGATCCAGCCTACGTTCACCACCGGAGCCACCGCGGGGCTGTTGGCCTTCACTCTGACGGTCACTGATGCACGCGGGGCCAGCGCCTCGGACACAGTTGTCGTCGCGGTTTCGTCGCCGCCCGACGTGCTGGTGTCACTCCCCGGCGGGGCGGCCATGCCGCTCGTCTGGGTGGAGCCAGGGGCGTTTGCCATGGGGTCCACGGAAATGGATACGGCCCGCCACGCGAACGAGTCTCCACAGCACCAAGTGACCTTGACCAGCGGATACTACCTGGCCGCAACCGAGCTGACCCAGGGCCAGTGGGAGTCGGTGATGGCGACCCGCCCGTGGGCCGGTCGAACCCACGTGCAGGAGTCGGCAGGTAACCCGGCAGTGTATGTCTCATGGAATGATGCTCAGGAACTGGTGCACCGGCTGAATCTGGCAGTCGGGGACTCGCTCTACCGATTGCCAACCGAGGCGGAATGGGAGTATGCGTGCCGGGCGGGGACCGCAACCCGATGGTCGTTCGGTGATGATGGGAGCCAACTGGGGCAGTACGCCTGGTATGCCGCCAACGCGTGGAACGTCGGGCGGCAGTACGGACAGCCGGTGGGGATGAAGCTGGCGAACCCGTACGGGCTTTATGACATGCACGGCAATGTCTTCGAGTGGGTACAGGATTGGTACGGGGCCTACAGGGACCAAGGCGTGACCGACCCGCTCGGTCCTCCGACCGGCACCGAGCGTATCGCCCGGGGGGGCAACGTGGACAATGAGGCAGATCGCACGCGCTCAGCGGACCGCGAGATCGGCGGGGTGGACGCTCGGTCCTATCGCGTTGGCGTCCGTCTGCTCAGGACGGCTGCTCCAGCCCACGCCAATACCGCACCCCGGTCAGATGCCGGCCCGGACCAGCGCGTAACCGCTGGCGCGCGGGTGCATTTGGACGGTAGTGCCAGCAGCGATGCCGATGGCGACACGCTGAGCTACCGTTGGACGGCGCCTTCCGGGATCTCACTGAGCGATCCCGGCGCCATGCAACCCACGTTCTCAACCGGGGCAACGGCCGGCGGCGCCACCTATGCCTTCTCGCTGGTGGTCAACGATGGATCGGTCGATAGCGGTTCGGACACAGTGGTCGTGCGTGTCACAGCATGGGCCGGCCAGACACCGCCTCGTATCGAACCGATCGGGCCACGTCTGGTGGCCGAGGGTGATAGTCTCACGGTGGTGCTGGCCGCCAGCGACGCAGACGGCGACAGCCTCACCTTCGGAATGGCGAACGCCCCGGCGGGTTCATCGCTCCAGGGTCCGGTCTTCTCCTGGCGGCCGGGTTTCTGCCAGTCTGGCACCTATCTGGTGACCTTCGCCGCTGACGACGGTGCCGGCGGCGTAGCCAGCGAGGTGGTCAGGATTGTCGTCACCGACAGCGCCCTGCCGGCGCTATGGTCTGTTTCGCTGACCTTGACGGGGCCAAATGGCCTGGCCAGCGGGCTCCTGTTCGGGTTGGCGCCGGCGGCCACCGACGGCGTCGATGATGCCTACGGCGAGACGGCGCTGCCGCCGGCGCCGCCGTTGCCTGTCGCTGACGTCAGATGGGCCTTGCCGGGCACAGAGGGCACGGCCGTGGACATCCGCGGGGCAGGTGCCGGTGGGTACACATGGACGGCACTGGTGCATGCAGGTGTTGCCGGTTACCCGATCGCCGTCGGTTGGGATCCGACCGGTTTTCCATCCCAGGGCGCTATCCGGCTAATCGACGCCGCTACCGCCGGAGGCTTGATCAACGTCGACATGCGACGCCACCGGCAATATGTCGTCAGCAACCCAGGCCTGACCCAGCTGCAGGTGGTCTTCCAGCCCTCGACCACGCTGGGTTGGACCTACGACCTGCCGGCTGGATGGAGCCTGGTGTCGCTGCCGTTCGCCGTACCGGACGCCCGCCTGAGCACGGTCTTCCCGACGGCCTTGTCGCTGTTTGCGTTCGCCGGCCAGTACGTTCCCGCAACCACGCTCGCGCCAGGTCAGGGCTACTGGGTGAACCTTCCCTCACCTTGCCGAAGTACGGTATCCGGCCTGTCGCCGCAGCCGCCGGCGCTGGCCCGGGAGCTTACTGCAGGCTGGAGCCTGGTTGGACCTGGGTCCGTCGCCCTGGAGGTGGGTACCCTGAAGGCAGCATGCCCGCAGCTGGTATCAGCCTTCGGGTACGGCAGGGGCTACCAGTTGGTGCAGCGCCTGGAGCCGGGCCAAGGCTACTGGCTCAACCTATCGGCCGGGGCGACCCTGGACCTCGGTGCGACGGCGGTGCCGGCCTTGCTGGGCAAGACCATGGAGGCGAGCGGTCTTTCGGGGGGTGGGCCGGTACTGTGGGCTGAGGGCCCCGGTGGCTGTCAGGCTCTGACCATGGGCGGCCCGGTCGACGCCTCCATCGCGCTGCCACCCGTGCCGCCGACGGGGGTCTTCGATGCCCGGGTGGAGGTCGCGCCAGGTGTGGCGGCTTGGCGGTTCCCAGATGGCGGCGGACCGTATCGGGTCCGCCTGCAGGGAGCGGTGTCGCAGTTGCGCTGGGATATGGGCGCCGACACCGCGTGGCAACTCGAAGTCGCCGGCGAACCGTTACCGCTGCTGGGGCAGGGCCAGGTCCCGGTTGGCGACGGTGATGACATCTGGGTGCGGCAGGTCGCCGCAACGCTGGTGCGGACGAGGTTGGGTAGCACTTACCCCAACCCGTTCAACTCCACCACGACCATCGAGTATTGCCTGGCGCAGGCAGGCCGGGTCTGCCTACAGGTGTATGCGGTCTCCGGCCAGTGCGTACGCGAGTTGGTCTGGTCGCAGCAGGGCGCCGGCGTCCACCAGGTGGATTGGGATGGTCGCGACACGGCTGGTCGCGGGTTGGGCAATGGCGTCTACCTGGTCGGGCTGCGGGTGGGCGGATCCTGGTCGGTGGCGCGGGTGGTGCTGCTCAAGTAGCCTCGAGACGCTGCCCGAGCGCCACCGATACTGCATCGACCCCGCGCCATCGATTCGGCATCCGCCGTCACAGCTCCAGCTGAGTGCGCCCTCAGTGCGTCCTCGTTGTACACGTCGCGCGCGCAGCGGCAAGCCACGTCGCGCGCGCAGCGGCAAGCCACGGCGCGACTCCCAGGGGCGAGCGCTCAGGCAGCGCGGGATCAGCCCCGCGGGGGCCATCGCGTCGGGGTGCAGCGGCTGGGCAGCGGTACCACCGGCGGTGGTTTGGGGGGAAGACCGAACACCACACCTGAACGTAGGAGGCGAGGGCGATGGCGCTGCGACGACAGCTGCGTCAAGGGGTGCTGATAGCCGGGTTGGCCTTGGGTGCGGCCAACGCGGCGGCGACATGGGCGCGGCCACTCGCCCAGGGTGGGCCGCAGTTCGCCGCGGCCGACACCGTGGTGGATTGCGGGGTCGCGGACTTGACCGAGGGAGTGCCGATCTCGCTGACGCTCTCGAACCCCGGCGATGCGGCGCTCGCCATTGCGTCAATCCGCGACGCAAGTGCGGTGCCAGGCGTGTTCTCGGTCTCGCCCACGACCCTGGGCCTCGACCCTGGGCAAAACCGGTCGGTCGTGATCAGGTTCGCGCCAACCACGGTAGGTTGGGCAAGCACCCACCTTGTCGTGGTTCACAACGGGGCCAGCAGCCCCGACACGATCAGCGTGAGCGGCATCGGGCGCGTGCGCGCCAGTCAAGGCCTCTGGACGCACAGCCGCCTGGTGTTCGAGACGAGCCGCGACGGGAACGCCGAGATCTACAGCGCGGCGATGGATGGCTCGACGCCGACGAACCTGACCCGCGACGCCGCCGCCGACCGCAATCCCGATTGGTCGCCCAGTGGCACTGCCATCGTCTTCGATAGCGACCGCAGCGGCAACCTGGAGATCTGGTCGATGGGGGCCGATGGCGCGGGTTTGGCCCGCTTGACCAACCAAGTCCGTGATGACCGCGATCCCGTCTGGTCGCCGGATGGGACCAAGATCGCCTTCTTCTCTTCCCGTGACGGTGACTACGAGATCTTCGTCATGGCGGCCGACGGCACCCAGGTGCGGCAACTGACGACCAACACGTCGCTGGACGCCCATCCCTGCTGGGCGCCCGACGGGTCGAAGATCGCGTTCATGTCCGACCGGGCTGGCAACAACGACATCTACGTCATGGCGGCGGACGGCACCGCGCAGACCCGCTTGACGACGGTGGCGGCGAGTGACCAGCACCCGGCTTGGTCGCCCGATGGCACGAAGATCGCCTTCCATTCCGACCGCACGGGTCTGCCGCAGGTCTGGTTGATGGACGCCGATGGTCGGAACCAAACGCAGCTTACCGCGAGCGGCGGCGTCGATGCCAGTTGGTCGCCTGACGGCAGCTGCCTGGCGTACGCGGCCAACAAGACCGGACTCACCAAGCTCTACCGGGTGCAGGCAGATGGCACTGGCGATGCGGAACTGGCTGCTGCCGGTTCGGGCGACGCTGAACCAGACTGGTCGCGGTACTACCGGGCACCCGATATCAGCCTGTCGGCGACCGGCCTGGACTTCGGCACCGTGAATGCCTGGCGTGTGGACCGCCGGTCGCTGGTGGTCACTAACGTAGGCGACACCACCTTGTTGGTCAGCGGCGTTGTTTCCCCCGGGCCGTCGGCAGCATTCACCACTGGGACCACCAGCATGGTCCTGGCGCCGGGCGAAAGCGCGCCCTGGACCGTGCTCTGCCGCCCGGGGAACCCAGGCCCTTTGGCAGGCGGGTTGGTGTTGGCGCACAACGCCAGCGGCGCGCCCGATACCGTTGCGTTGGCCGGTGCCTGTCGCGTCCCCGACCTTCCCGACAGCTTCCTGGCCGACACCCGCCTCGCTTTTGTGGGAGGACAGACCGATGACGCTCAACTCATGGTGCTAGGTCCGGGCACCACAGTCACCGCGGTGACACCGGCTCTGTCGGGCTCCCAGTCTGGTATCGCCTGGGCACCATCGGGTCGGCGCTTGGCGTTCACGGCCATGTTGGGTGGTAGCACGAGGATCCACGTGGTCGACCGGGACAGCGCCCGCGGGACGCCGTTGACGCCGGGCCCCGGACCGGACCAGAACCCGGCCTGGTCGCCCCGCGCAACGGAACTGCTGTTCGACTCCTACCGTGACCGCAACGCGATCATCATGGCGGTGGCCACCGATGGCACGGGCGCGACCCGGGTGGTGGGCGATAACCCAGCCCAGGACGCGCAGCCGTCATGGTCGCCCGACGGTCGCCAGATCGCCTTCCGCTCGGCTCGGGCCGGCAGCACCGACATCTGGCGCATGGATGCCGATGGTAGCAGCCCCACACGCCTGACCTCCACGGCCTCCTGGCCCGAGTTCCCGACCTGGTCGCCAGTCGGTGACCGAATCGGCTTCCGGAGTGCCGGGTCCATGGCCACGATCTCCACCGACGGCGCGCGACTGACCGCGCTGGCCGACAGCGTGTGCTATGCGCCACTGGCATGGTCCCCGGACGGGACCCGTATCGCCTTCGCTCGTTACCGACTCAAGTCGCCCGAGCTGCACCAACAGGAACCTTGGTTGCCAGCGTCGGAGAGCGACATCTACGTCATGGCCGCCGATGGCTCAGGTCTGGTGAACGTCACGCAGGATCCAGCTGTGGATCAGGCGCCCACATGGTCGCCTGACGGCGGGCAGTTGGCGTTCGTGTCGGATCGGACCGGGCTGCCCATGCTATATGTGGTCAACGCCGACGGCACCAATCTGGTACAGGTGGCAGGTCCGGTGGCCGCCATTCTGGGGCCCCTGGCGGCGTGGTCGCCGCGGCTGGCTGCCGAGACGCCCGCAGCACCTGAACTGGCCCACCTTGGTGATCGGCTAGTAGCCGAGGGTGACTCGCTGGCGATACCGCTGTCGGCCCGTGACGCCAATGGCGATAGCTTGACCTTCACCGCGAGTGGGGCGCCGCCAGGATCAAGCCTTACAGGGACCGTCTTCTCCTGGAGACCGGGCTACACCCAGGCGGGCACGTACCTGATCACCTTCACTGTCGGCGACGGCAACGGCGGTAGCGACAGCGAAGTGGTCACGGTGCAGGTCACGGAAACCTACCTGCCGATCACGTGGCGGGTGCCGGTGACCGTGGTCGGCGCGGACGGGACCTCCACGGAATTGTGGTTGGGTACCGCTCCTGGCGCCAGTGACGGCCTCGACCCCGAGTACGGGGAGCAGCCCCTGCCGCCCCTGCCGCCCTTGGCCTTGTTCGACGCACGCTGGCTGGCTGCGGGAACAGAGGGCACGGTGGCCGATATTCGGTCTGACGATCGCGAGCTGCAGACCTGGCTCCTGGCGCTACAGCCCGGATTAGCCGGTCACCCCTTTGCAGTGCATTGGGGCAGGTCCCAACTCCCCGCCGCGGGGTCGTTCCGCCTGATCGACCAGACGACGGGCGGGTTGCTGGTCAACATCGACCTTCGGGGCCGCGACGGGTGCTCGGTGACCAACCCGGCGGTGACGCGGCTACTGGTCGTGTACCGGCCGCTGACATCGTACGTGCTGACCGCAGCGGTGGCAGGCGGGTGGAGCATGGTCTCGCTTCCGTGTGCGGTCGCGGACGCTCGCGTAACCACGGTGTTCCCGTCGGCAGTGTCACTGTTCTCGTTTGCGTCCGGTTACCGGCCAGCGGCCACGTTGGTGCCGGGCACCGGCTACTGGCTGAACATGGCATCGGCGGCCGCAGTCTCCATCGCCGGCAATGACCCCGATCCACAGTCACTGGCGCTGTCGTTGCCTGCCGGTTGGAGCATGGTCGGCCCAGGCACCAAGGCGTTGGATACCGGGTACCTCAAAGGAGCGTACCCGGATCTGCGATCGGTGTTCGCTTACGACCAGGGTTACCGGCTAGCAGACACCATGGAGCCGGGTAGCGCGTATTGGGTCAACCTGTCGGCGCCAGGGGTGCTCGACCTGAGTGGCGCCGTCGCCGCGGCATCGCTGGGCAGACCGAGCGCTACGAGCGGTCCGAGCCCCGCTGGTGCTGCAGGCGTGGTATGGGTGGTGGGGCGCACCGGCCGGCAGCCGCTGGAACTCGGTGTCAGCAGCGACAGAATAGTCGAGTTGCCGCCGTTGCCGCCCGCTGGTGTGTTCGATGCTCGCGTTGAGTTGGCGCAAGGCGCCGGTTCGTGGCAGGTTCCAGCAGGCGATGGTTCGTACCGCGTCCGTATGCAGGGCGGGGTCGATGCGTTGCGCTGGGACGGGCTGGCAGACAGCGACTGGGAGGTCGTTGTGGATGACTCGGTGGTACCTTTGGTCGGCAGCGGCCAGGTGCCCGTCAACGATGGCGCTGATGTCGTGCTGCGCCACGCCTCGACCGTGCCGCAGGCGACGGACCTACATGGCGCCTATCCCAACCCGTTCAACCCGACAACGACTATCCGCTACGATCTGGCGCAACCG
>CAITNQ010000020.1 GCA_903893785.1 uncultured Gemmatimonadota bacterium | reverse complement strand
TGTCGGCGCCACAACCTGGATGAAGGGCACCTGCACTTCGACGGCGTGTTCGCGCTGGTGCGCTTCGGGACGAACCTGCGCCTCGGGATGTGCCAGCAGCAGGGACCGGGTCAGATCCTGAGCGATCGGCGCCACCCCGAGCGGCGTGCTGAACCCTTGTCCGAGGTACAGGGCCACGCCGGCAAAGGCCGGCACGGTGTGGTTGGGCGCCAGCACCACGACGATCTCGGGAGGGTCAGCCGCCACCTGTCGGAAACCGTCGGCGGCGATCTGCCCGGAGTAAAGGTAACCCGCATGGGGCAGCACCAGGGCCACCGGGCGCTGTCCACGCGGGTTGACGGCCTGGTCCAGGAAGCTCTGCACGGCCCCACGCAACTGAGTGGCGTCGGACGGGTAGAACTGCCCGGCCACGGCCGGTGCCCGGACCTCGGCCCCCGGGGCCGCAGTCGCGGTGGCAATGGCCAGCAGCCAACCCGCCACGACCGCTGCCGTTCGGGTCATCATGGTTGCACCTCCAGGTGATCGGCCCCCGAGGCCGAGACTGCCCCCCACCCCACCGACGCAGCAGCATCAGCAACCGCCCAACCGACCTGGCGGCTGCGGTCGGGCGAGCCCCGCGGCGAGCGTGGCCGCCGGGCCCGGAACCCCAGCTTCCCTCGGCGTGGGCGGAGCCGCGCCAATTGAGCGCCGAGTCCTGCACGGTCGGTGCCCTCGTCAGGGCCGGCCTCAGGGCCCCTGTTGGGTAAGTTCGAGATCATCAAACCACGCCTCGCCCGCACCGGCCACGCAGAGCTTGATCAGCAGGAACGGGTCGTGGGGAGCCGGATCGAACTCCACCACCAACCGCGTCCATTCGGAGTCGCCCGAAAGGCACGCGGACCGATGCGTCGCCTGCACGTCCTGCCAGCTGAAGCGCACATCGTCCACCTGGAGCCAGGCCCCGCCACCGACCAATCCACGCGTCCGCACCCAACCGGCCAGACAATAGTGCCGGTTGGACAGGCCGTAGATGGCCGGCCCGGCGCCGGTCGGCGTCACCGCCCGTTCCTGCCCCGGGCCTGGACCCATCAGGTGGATCGACCGCTGCCCGGACCGGGCCGGGCCGCAGGTCGCCTCGACGCCCTGCCACAGCGGCCCGTTGTACACGCAGTGGCGCGGCACCGGGGCCTCGAAGTCATTGATTTCCCCGGCCCGGAACCCGGTGCGCCAATCCGCCTCGGCGGCGTCTTCGCCCGCCACGGCCAAGGCGTCCAGTTCGCGGGCCAGGTCCTCGGGCAACGACAGGAACCGGTAGTCAGCCCGCACCTGGTACCCCCCGTCAACCGCGGGCGCTGCCGGCGGGTCCAACACCAGATGCTGGTCGTACCACTGACTGCAGGTGTGGATGGTGACTGGGCCACTGGTTTGGACCAGGTCGACAAACGGGTTCATCTCCGGTTCGGTGACGAAACCCACGAAGCCCTGCCGGTGGGCCGCGTCAATGGGCAGATGCAGCGGGTTGTGGTACACGAAGGTCACCCGCCCATCGGCTCGCGCCCGCAGCGTCTTCTGCCACTGCTTCTGGTCGTCGCGCGAATCGGACACGTGGCGCGCGTACAGGTTGTTGAACTCGACCGCCCTCGGCTGGGCCATGCGGTACACGCTGGTACAGGTCCACACATATCCCAACCGCTCATCCCAGGCCAAGCGGAATTCGCTGGCGCCCGCGACTTCGCCCTGGTGCTGCTGCTCCACCCGGAAGATCAGGTTGGCGCCCTCTCCCTGGACCACAGTGAACCCGAAGGCGGTCACCGGCGGCAGCATTTGGGTGCCGTAGAGTTGAATGCGGGCCCCCCGCAGGTTGGCCCAGTGGTAAACCTCAGGAAGCTCCCAGGCACCACGGCCTTCGCCCGCCGGCCGGAAGCGGAACATCTCGATCTCGCGCTTCCACGTCTCGACCAGGCCGATGCGCTCGTCGCGATCGCACAGGTAGTACCACTCGGTCCCCCGCGCGTGGGCCGCCGGGGTCACCGGCTCCAGACCGAAACATGGGGTATACGTCAGCCGCGGCAGGGCCGCGTACCCCAGCGACCGGGCCAGGAAGCGCTGCAGCTGACTGGGGGCCGGGACGCCTGCGGGCGCCTCGCGGTCGTCGGTCGCCAAGTAGGGGTCGATGCCCGGCATCGGGTGCTCCTGAAGAGGGGTCCGGGCCACGCGCCGAGACCGGGCCATGGGTTGTGACAAGGCAGCGGCGGTCGCGGTGCCGGAACCCGCGGTGTCCGCCAAAGGCGAGATCCTGCCACGAATGTAGCCATGGCGCCGGCGTCGCGGTAACCACGGCACGGCCGGCAGACGGCTGGGGCGGCGATGTCAGTTGAGCGGTTGGTGGCGGGCATGGCCGATGCACAGGCGATGCCAACGAGCTCACCTCGCGCGGCGCCAGAGCCGGGCGGCGCAAGCGCGGTCGCGGCGAGCCGCGGTCGCGGCCATTGGGCGGCTTGACGGGCCGCGAGTCGGCCGCTACCCTGGTCACGGGAGCAGGCTTCGGGATCGCGGGGGTGTGGGCCGGCGTAACTCGACCCGACCCCCCTCGCGGCGGGAGAGCAGGCAGATGGGACAGGGGGTACGGTGGTGGGTCGGCGCCGTAGCGGCCTGCGTGTTGGCAGGCGGGCTGACGGCCTGTGCAGCACCCGGCCTGGCAGCGAGCCCACGTCAGGACCGGATCCTGCAGCAGCAGGTGGAGACCGTGGCCGACGGGTTCCACGGCACCATTGGCATCTACGTCCGGCACCTGACCCGCGGCCAGACCGCCGCGGTCAACGCCGACTCGGTCTTCCCGACCGCCAGTATGGTGAAGGTGCCGATTCTCTGCGCGCTTTTCGACCGCATTGCGCGGGGTGAACTCGGCTATGCCCAGGAGTTGGTGTTCCGCGACTCGCTGAGATACGACGACGGCATCACCGGCTCGCTGCGGGACAGCACGCGTGTGCCCTTGGCCGAGGCGGTCATGCTCATGATCACGCTGAGCGACAACACGGCGTCGCTCTGGCTGCAGCAGTTGGCCGGCACCGGCATTGGCATCAACGCCTGGCTGGACAGCAATGGCTACCCGCAGACCCGCGTCAACGCCCGCACCCCCGGGCGGCAGGCGGCGCGGCAGACTTGGGGTTGGGGCCAGACCACACCGCGCGAGATGGCCGAACTCATGGCGTCCATCCATGCCGGCAAGACAGTGGATGCGGGCGCCAGCGAGGAGATGTTGCGCGTGCTGTCCAGACACTACTGGGATGACGAGGCCGTGGCGCAGGTCCCTCCCACGGTCCACGTAGCGGCCAAGAGCGGGGCCGTCAGTGCGGCCAGGTCCGAGGTGGTGCTGGTAGATGCGCCGTCCGGAGCCTACGTGTTCTGCGTGGCCACCCGCGACCAGCAGGACCAGCGCTGGGAATACGACAACGAGGGCTACGTAGCCATCCGCAGGCTGTCGCGCCTGCTGTGGCAGTATTTCGAGCCCGATGGCGCGTGGACGCCCCGGGACGACGACCGGCGCTGGGTCAAATAGGCTGGAGTGCGGCCAGGGGCAGCCGGCTCGGCACCGCATGCGCGGCGCCTAGTCGCTGGCGCCGTGGCCGACCGAGCACTGCCTGCGCGGCGAAGCACGTGTACCCGACGGCCTCCAGGCACCAGTCGATGGAGACCCTGGTTCAGCCGTCGGTAGGCAGGCAGTCGGGATCGTTCAGATCGAAGCCGTCCAGTTCCTGCAGCGGCACGCGGCGGAACAGCTGGTCAGCGAACCGGGCGTATGCGGCCAAAGGGTCCGGATGGCCCAGGCGTCGATGCATGGCCCAACCGCTCAACCGCGTAGCGCGATCCTGGCAGTCCCAGAAACACAAGCCATCGGCCCCGGCCCGGTAGCAGGACTGCGCCCGCACGAGCATGGAACGCGCTGACTGCCGGCGAGGGTACAGGTCCGCATACAGGCGGGTAGCCCGCCCGCAAACCAGGTCGGCGTAGGCCTGCACCACCGGGGCGCTGTCGCTGCCGTCGGCAGCGCCGACCCGCTCGAGGTGCACCACCAGGTGGTCGACCAACCCCTCCCGTACCCAGGCGCCCACGTCCAGCCCATGCGCTAGGGGCGGCCCGAACGCGCCCAGATCCGGGCAGTTGGCCGGTAGCGCCGTGTCGCCGGGGACAACATAACAGGCGGACAACCGGCGGCCCTGTGCCTGCCCGACCTGATCGAGCATAGCCCGCGTCTGGCGCAGCAGACCGGTCACGAAGCGGCTCTGATGCTCCAGCACCCGCAGGTCAAAGCGGTCCAGCCGACGCGGGTCCATGCCGTGCTCAGACAGGAACGATTGGACGACCGGTTCCTCGTAGAGCACATAGGGCCATGAGCGGCAGAAGACAATGCATACGCCGTCGGCTTGGTACTGCTCCACCCACTCGCGGAAGAGCGACACATACGCGGCCCGGACCTGCGGATAGGCCTGGCTCAGATGGCGCGCGGCGCCACCGCTGGCGGTCCGGCAACGCCATTCGGGGTGCAGGCGCTGGAACTGGCCGGGGCCGCCATAGGCCCGGTGGTAGGGCGGCCACTGCTCCCCCTCCATGCGCACCTGGGGATACAGCGACAACCCGGCGTCATGGGCACAGGCCACCGCCGCGGCCAACGGGTCGAAGCCAGCCCGCTGCCGCCGAGCTTCGGCCTGGCGCCCGGCCTGGGCAATCCCAGCGAATCCCGGGGCCCAACACACAGGACTGCCCACCGTGGACGGGTAGAAGGTGGCCAAGGAATACGCGGCGCCCCACAGGACGGCGGCGAAGTCACTGTCGCGGAGGGCCTCGAACTCATCCTGCATCTCACCCTGGTTGGCGTAGGCCCACATCAGGTGCTGGCCACCATCGTAGTTGGCCAGCAGCCGACGGGTGACGGGCCCGTGACCGACCGGGCCCCAGGCGGCCACTTCGTCGTCCGTGGCCGGCACCAGACGGACGTAGGCGATGCAGGCCACGGTCTCGGCCATGGTGCCGCCCGCCGGGCGGGACAACACCAACTCCTCGCCCGGGTCCAGATGCACCGTGCGCCAGTACGCCTCGGCCAGCTCGGTGGTCGAGGGCAGCATCTCCGGCACCACCAAGTCCTTCTCAGGCCGGAAGCTCTCCGTAGCCGCGCGGCGGTAGGCCCGGTCCGACGCCAGCTTGAGCAGCAGACAGCCATCACCCGCCTGCGGCGACCGCCAGGTGGCCACGAACACGTGGTACCACCCGGTGACCGGCAACGCCAGGCGCACCGGCGGCGCCTGGCTCTCCGGTCCGGACAGGAGCATGGCTCCGGGACCTTCCGCGGTGCGGTACGGCACCACGGTCCACTGTCCGGGGCCCGGTTGGGGGCTCAGTGCGGTGGCTGGCCGGGCTTGGCTCAGGTCCGCCAACAGCACCCAGCGGCCTGGACCCGAACCGGCGCCAGTCGACGGCGGCGTGACCGGGGCGACCTGGCCGGGTGAGTTGGCGCCCTCTTCGGCCGGCCTCATGGCGTCAACGGGGTCAGCCCGAACAGCGCAGTCCCGGGCGCCGCCAGGTCAACGTCGATGCTGTCGGCCGACTCGGCCACGGGCACATCGGCAATCAGGTCGTGCACGCGGGCCGGTTGCGGCAAGCGCAACCGACGCCGCCCGGAACGCAGCGAATGGAGACCCACGTATCGCTCCGACGCCAGCAGCACGTCATTGTCTTCGGTATACACATGCGCGCCGGCGTGGCGGGCCAGGCCGCGCCACAGACCGGCCGGCAGCTGCACCGCGGCGGTGAACACCGAGGCGTAGTCACCCTCGCCCCGGGGACCGGCGCTGCCGGACCCGGTGGCACCCCGCCCCATCTCTTTGATGGCCAGACCCACCTGGTACGGGTTGCCCCGGGCCACCCAGGCAGCGCCCAACTCGGTGCCGTCGCCGTCGGCCGGCAGCAGTACGGGACCAAAGGGCAGCGAACTGCCGTAAACCGTGGCCGGGTCCAGACCCACGGTAACCGGATGCTGGAAATTGCTCAGCAACACCCGCCGTGGGTAGTTGTGGGGGTAAAGGTCCAGGCGGAAGGAGGTCAGTCGGCTAGCCGCCTCAGGGTCCAGGCACTGGCCGTCGGACAGTCCCGAGGCCGGTCCCCAGACCACCACCACGCCGCTGCGGAACACGCGGCGCCGAAGCACTTCCAGGCGCTCCGCGTCCACCCGGAACAGATTGGGGAAGTAGAAGACCCGGTGGGGCGGGAAATCATCGCGGGCCAGGTCCTCAAAAAGATGCACGCTGTGAGGCACACCGCAGCGAGCCAACCCCAGCTTCTGTTCCCACATAATGGCTTCGTAGGGGTAGGCACCGTTGCCGCTGGTTTCGAGCACGGCCGTGTCGTCGACGATCATGGCAATCCCCGGGACCGCCGCATGGGGGCTGTGCAGGGCTTGGGCCATGACCTTAACCTGGCGGCGGCACAGGGCCTGGAAGCTGGGCGACGACAGCCATTCGGGCTGCCCCAGTACCGGCAGGAAGGCCGAGGTGAAACCGCGGCATAGCCCGGTGGCAATGTTGCGCCAGGTGATGGCCGCCCACTCCTGCTCGTTGCGGGCCGGGAACAGGTCCGCCACCGCCCGGCTGTCCATCTCGGCCAGAAACACATGGCCGCGCAGCACCACCGAGTCGGCGATTCCCTCGGGTTCGTACACGCCGCCCAGCCCGCGAGCCTGGTAGTCATGGGGCGTCATCACGCCGTCGAAATCACCCAGGTCGTCCAGCAACTCGGCCAGGCGCAGGTGGCCGCACCCGGCCTGGTATTCGGGCCACGCTAGTCGCTGCGAGAAGGGCTGGCCGCGCAGCGCCGCCGGACCGTCGTAGAAGCTGGTGAAGAAGGCGTTGTGGTTCCATCCCAGCATGGCCTGTTTGAGCGCATCGAGCAGGCACAGCACGCGGCGCCCGGCGGCAGCGCGCATGGCCCGGCCGAACATGGAGAAGCGCTCGATCCACAGCTCGCGGGCCAGCTCCAGGTAGTCGCGCAAGGCCTGGTTGGTAACGGCAGGCTGCAGGTACAGGGCCTGCGAGACGGCCGGCACCGGTCCGCGCAACGGGTCGCGCGGTACCTGGGCCTGATCCAGGCACAGCCCCGTCTGGCCGTGGGCCGCGCCCAGGTCTTCGTCACGGCGGTACCGCCGGCGGAGGAAGGCCCGCCAACGATCGACCATGGCCGGGTTGTGGTCGTACAGATAGCCGGAACTGACCGGCATATAACCGCCCTCTTCGTACGCCAGGTTGACGTACCCGATGACGCGCCGGGCCCACCGGCGGGACTCGACCCAGTGCACCAGCCGCCGGATGTACTCCTCGGCGTCGCGCTGGTACGCCGGCGACGCCAGGGAGACGGTCACGCAGCGGTCGCCGTCCTCGGTAATCCCGTATTCGTCCTCGTGCCGGACTTTCCAGGCCTGCGGCGGCCAGACGTAGAAACGCACCATCAGCCAGGCCTGGGGAGCTTGCGCCAGGATCTGCTCCGCGGCTTCATCAGCCCAACGCTGCACCGAGGCTACGTCGGCGCAGCCGCCGTTCTCCTCGCTGGCGGTCTCGGTGCCCGGCCAGGGAACCGGCGTGCGCGTGTCGATGGGCAGATGGAAGACATCGTACCCCAAAGGCAAGACCTGCGGCATGACTTCGCGGCACGGACAGTCATACACATAGCCTACGAAAGGTATCGGCTGTCCATTAACCTGCACCGCGGGGCGGCCAAGGTGCCGGCCGACCGTGACCACCGGCAGGGCCCCGGCTGCGGGCGGCGGGCCATCGCCGGTGGCAGACCAGGTGGTCGACGGACCATCAGCAGCAGGCACGGCTGGGTTCTCCACGAGACGTTCCTTTCGGGTTCAGATCATGCTCGGCCGGCCGGTCGCCACCGGACCCCGGTCTGCCCGAGCATGGCATCGCAACGCCGGCGCTTCGACCCGCGGCCCGGCGACGGACCCACGGTGGGGGCCGCCTGCCCCGCCCACCCCATATCCATGCACACGCCGGGACAGGTCGCAAACCTAAGGTACGCCAGACCGCCCGCGCCCGGAGGGTCAATGCGGGCGCAGCATGGGGTCCGGGTCAGGGACGGAGCCCGGCCGTTGGCACAGAGCCGCGACCGGTCGGCGACAGCGGGCCCGGTGCGGACGGCACGCGGCTCCGCCGGTAGCGCCGCCGGCAGGCACCCGTCGCGGGGCGCACGGGGGCAGCCTATCTTTGCGGCATGGCCCCCGCATCGCTCCGGCGGTACCGGAGACGGACACAGGGCGCCCGAGGCAGTCTCTGATCAGGAGATCAGCACGATGGCAACCAAAACCAAGGCAGCGCGCCAGCCCAGACCCATCCGCGTCGGCGTTATCGGGGTCGGCCGCGGCAGCTCTTTCGCCTCCGGGGCCACGGAACTGGTGGGCATGAAACTAGTGGCCCTGTGCGACACCTGGGCCGACAAACTGGCCGAGGCCGGGGCCCGCTACGGCGTGGCTACGTATGCAGATTACGACCGGTTTCTGGAACACGACATGGACGCGGTCGTGCTGGCCAACTACTTCCATGAGCACGCGCCCTTCGCCATCAAGGCGTTGGGAGCCGGCCTGCACGTGATGAGTGAGTGCATCTGCAACGCCACGCTGGCCGAAGGCGTCGCTCTGTGCCAAGCCGTTGAGCAGAGCGGCAAGACGTACATGCTGGCTGAGAACTACCCGTATACCCCGTTCCACATGGAGATGCGGCGCCTGTACCGAACGGGTGAGATCGGCGACGTCACCTACGCCGAGGGGGAATACAATCACCCCATCGAAGAACAGGGGATCAATCAGCTGTCGCCGGGCACCGGGCACTGGCGGAATTGGCTCCCCTCGACCTACTACTGCACGCACGCCCTGGCGCCGTTGATGTACATCACCGACGCCATGCCGCAGAAGGTCAACGGTCTGTCGATCGTCGCCCGCGAGGTGACCGATCCCCTGCCCCGCCACAACGACCCGGGTTCGGTGATCCTGTGCCGCATGGACTCGGGCGCGGTGTTCCGGATCTTCGGGCTTTGGCTGCCCGGGCACAGCAACTGGACGCGCCTCCACGGCACACGGGGCGCCATGGAAACCACGCGCGGCCCGGGCTACTTCGGGCCCGGTCAGGTGCGGGTCTGGCACGATCCCTGGCAGCGCGCGGCGGGCCAACCCCTGGAGCGTACCTATGTGCCTGACTGGCCCGAGCACGGCGACCTGGCCGCCAGGGCGGGCCACGGCGGCGGCGATTTCTGGACCCATTTCGAGTTTGCCCGCGCCATCCGCTCCGGCGAGCCACCCTTCCTCAACGTGTACCGGGGCGTGGCCATGAGCAGCGTAGGCATACTGGCCTGGAAGAGCGCCCTCAAGGACGGGGCGCCGTTCGAGCTGCCGGATTTCAGCTGCCAGAGCAGCCGTGCCGCCTTTGCCGACGACCACTGGTCCCCCTTCCCCACCCACGCCGGACGGGCTCCGGACCAGCCGCCCGCCAGCATCCGCGGCCATTTCAAGCCGGCGCCCAAGGCGCTGGCGCGCGCCCGGCGCGTCTGGGCCAAACAGGGCTACGCAGGGTCCGACAGCGGCGCTTAAGTCACCACGAACATCTCGGCTTCGGCCGCCGGCATCTGGACCCGGGTGGTGCCAGCCAGGTGCCAGGACTGACCCGTGAACAAGCCGCGCCAATGCTCGCGGCCCTGCAGCTGCAGGGTCTGGGCCACGTCAGAGCGGTTGATGACCACGGCGAAGCAGGCCCGCCCGGCTTCGTCGCAGAGCAGGTCCACGTGCACGCTTTCGGCCGCCTGCAGGCCGCAGGGGGCCGACACATCCGCCGCCGCCAGCGCCCGGCTCAAGATCGCCTGCAGCCCGGCATGGGTGTGGGTCGCAGCCGTACCCAGGCAGGTGCCGCAGTAGAACACCCGGCCCTGCCCCACAACCACGGAGGCGATGCATGGCGCCTGACCGGTGAGCGTGCCCTCCATCGTCAGACCGCCGCCCGCCAGCTCGGCGTAGCGATGGGCGCCCAAGACCACGGTGCCGTCGGCCAGGCGGAGGGGAAGGAACGACGCGTCGGCACCGGTGGCTACCAGAGCCTGCCGAAGGTCTTCGGCCAGGGGCCCGGCATGGGTGCGCCCTTGGGCCAACCGCAGGTGGCGGACGGCCGTGGATTCGACCTCGCGCAGCTCCCAGGAAGCGGCCAACCCGGCGCCGGGCACCACGCGGCTGTGACGGCCCGTGGAGGCGCTGTAACCGGCCAGATGCGCCTCGGCCAACAGCACGCCCCCCTGCCGCACCCAGCGGTCCAACTGCTGCGCTTCCGGGTCAGCCAGCAAATAGGGGCTGGGCATGATCAGCACGCGCAGCGAGTCAAGATCGCCGGCTTCCAGTCGTTGGCCTGAAACGTACTCGAACGGGATACTGCGCCAGTACAGGGCTTCGGTGTACGCATCGATGGCAGCTGCCAGCGGCTGGACGCTGCCTTGGGTGCAGAAGTGGAAAATCTCGTTACGGCGGCTCTTCCAGACGCCAACTTGGGCGGTCTGGGGACGCGCCCGCAGCAACACGTCGGCATGGGGCCGGAGGCCAGCCCAGAAGGCCTGCGCCGCGCGGGTCACGGGCCGGTCCGTACCGTCCAGGCGCACCAGGCCCCAAGCCGGGGCTTCATTGCCCAGCACTTCGGGCCGGTACTGCCAGAACAGGAATCCCTTGATGCCCAGACCCACCTGGGCCAGAAAGTCACGCCTCAGGGCAGCCTCGGCGATGATGGGCGAGTGCTGGTCCAGCGAGCCGTGGTTGAGGTGACTCTCGACGTTGTAGCAGGTCTTGCCGCGGCCGGCCGAGACCACCTGGGTGATGCTGGCCGGGTGGCTGGACATGGTGGCGGCAAAGGCTTCGCACGGCTCGGCGATGGCGAAATCGTCGACGCAGGTCACGGCGTTGAAGTGCAGCGGCACAATGTGCAGATACCGGCCGTGGGCCGGATCCACGCGCGCCACCATGTCCAGACGCCAGCGCGCCTCTGCCGTCATGGTGTCCAGGTGGAACTCGCGCCAGTCGACGAAGTCGGTGATCGAGCCGGTGACGCGCGGCATCTCGACCTCGTCCCACGCTCCATAGCAGCGTCCCCAGACATCGTTCAGGCGCTCCAGGCTGCCGTAACGCGCCTGCAGCCAGGTCTCGAAACCGCGCTGGCAGTGCGGGCAGTAGCAGACCAGGGTGCGCACATCGGGCTGGCGCTGCTGGAACGACAGCTCTGGCTCGTTCCACACATCCCACATGGACAGGGACCCATGGTCGCGAAAATGCGCCACGGTGGCGGCGACGAAACGCTGCCGAGCCGCTCGCGCTTCCGGATGGTTGTAGCAGGGCCCGGGGTGGCCACCGATGCTGCGGTGGGACACAGCGTAGGGTTCGACCCGCTGCCCGCACGCGTCGATCTGGCGGGCGTCGGGGAAGCGTCTGTAGAGCCAGGTGGGCGACATGTCCAGGAGGATGTTGAGCGTCACGCCCAGGCCATTGGCGCCCGCCAGGTCCATCAGCCGATCCAGGTCGGCAAAGTAGTAGTCGTCCTCGGTCCGGTGCGACCAGCGCCATTGCACGAAGAACTTGACGGCATTGAAGCCCAGCTCGCGGTAGTGCCGTAGATCCCCCTCCCAGCAGGCCGGTTCGGGCGTGGGCGCGCGGTAATACTGCGCGCCGAAGATGAAGGGGAAACGCGGCGGCGCCTCGGCGGCGGATTCGAGCATCGAGGTCATGTGTCCTACCCTTCTTGGGGCGGCGCGAAAGCGGGCTGCCGGTGAACGCCCGAGCCCCGGCGGAGGCCGGCGGCGCGGGCCGCGGCGACGGCACGGCTGGTCACGGTGTCAGGTATCGGCGGCAGGCCGGCCGCCGCCCGGGGCAGCCGCCGGGGCCGTGACCTCCAGCACCATGGCGGCCAGAATCGCCGCACCGCCCACATAGATGGCCGCGTCGGGCCGCTCGCCAGCGAACAGGGCCACCCACACCGGGTTGAGCACGGGCTCAAGCATGACCAGCAGCGACGCGGTCACGGCATTGGCTCGCCGCAGGCCCAGTTGGAAGAGCACATAGGGGATGGCCATCTGCACTACGCCGGTGGTCAGCACAATGGCCAGCTGGTAGGGCGTGGCCCGCAGCACACCGCTGGCCAGGCACAGGGGCAGCAGCACCACCACGGTCCCCAGGTTGTTCAGCAGCACGATCAGGCAGGGGTTGGCCTGGCCGCCGGCCAGGTGCTCGAGCTTCTCGAGGATGAGAATGAGAATGCCGAAGGTCAGGCCGGAAAGCAGGCCGCAGATCGGCCCGACGGCCCCTTGGCCCGCCGGCGCTCCGACGATCATGACGGTGACGCCAAGGCTGGCGCTGACCATAGCCAGCAGCGTGTGGCGGCCGATCCGGCGGCCCTGGAAGGCCCACGCCAGCAGGGCGCAGAAGACGGGACTGGTGTATTGCAGCAGGATCCCGGCTGCCGCCTTCCCCACGGTCATGGCCGTGATCAACAGGGTCACGGTCAAGACAAAAGCGGCCATGCTGGCCAGCATCCAGCGCGGGTCAGGCCGGCGGCCCCGGGTCAACGGCAGGAACAGCGCCAGCCCCACAGCGCCGGCCAGCGAGCGGTACAGGGTGAAGGCCAGCGGATCCATCTGCGCCAGCTTCACCGCCACCCCGCTCAGGCTCCACAGGACGGCGGTGACGACCAGCAGGGCCACGCCCAGGCTCCGAACCCGGCTCGGGCCCGGCGGCATGGGCCCGGGCAGGTCGCCGGCGACTACAGGGGGCTGGGGGACCTGGGTCATTGGGGGTGCCGAGGGAGACTGTCTGGTGAGATGCAGCGGGATGGGGCAGGGCCGGGAGGCCCAATATGCCCCCGGCTGTGTGGGCGGTCAACGGCGCGCGGGCCGGTCTGGCGCGACCCTGCCGACGCGCGTGGAAGCCGGACGGACCGAGCGGCTGCCGACGAGGGGGGCAGGTGCGGACGGACGCCAACTACCGGGCGAAAAATGCGCGCCGAATCCCGGTGCGGCTTGAGGACCCGGTGGGCTCGGACAAGCGCTGCAGCCCTGCGGACGCGCGGGGAAGCCGGACGGACCGAGCGGCTGCCGACGAGGGACGGGTGCAACGGCGGGTTCGACCGCGAGGTCATCGACCGGCACCGGTGCGTCCCACCATCCGCAGACCGACCCCGCACCAATGGGCCCGGGCGTCCCGGTACCCCAACCGAGCGCCCCAACGGTTTGGCACCGTCGAACGATTGGCTGATTTTCTGGGCCGGTGGCTGCCGGAGCCGAAGCCCCAGCGCGGCTCGATCGCCCGTGCGCGTCGGACCGGCACGAACCCCGGCCATGGGGGGACGGCAGCCGGGATCGCGGGCAGCGTGGACGCCGTCAGGCAGCCCGGAAAGGACTGGCAATGGAATCCTTCGCCGCGCCGGTGCAACGCCGCACCGCCCGCTTGCTGCTGGGCGGCCTGCTGGCCCTGTTGACTGTGCCCATGGGCACGGTGTTCCCCTATCTGCTTAACCGCGGCCTCCAACCCATGGCCTACACCCTCGACGCCGAGATGCTGACCATCCGGCCGGGGGGCATGTTCACGGCCGAACGGCAGGTCCCCCTGTCGGCGCTGGCCAGCGCCGACACGGTCGTGCTGCGGGGCGGCCGCAAGGTTGCCGGGACAGCCGCGGGCCGGTACTGCGCCGGCCTGTTTTCGTACGACGGTCTGGGCACTGTGTTTCTGGCTTCGGACTGCTCGCGGCAGGGGGTGCTGCTCCGTCTGCGTGACGGTTCGCGACCGATCGTGCTCACGCCCGACAACGCCCGCTCCTTTGTGCAGGCTGTGGTGCAGCGTACGCAGGGCGTCTGGCGCCCTGCCGGGGGTGGCATGCCATCACGCTTCCTGCGCGGGTTGCCATGGGGTCTGGCAGCCCTGCTGCTGCCTCTAGGCGTGGGCCTGCTGTACCTGGCGGTGTGGGGGCCGCACCGCCTGTGCTACCGGGTCGGCGACGGCGTGCTGGAAACGCGCGGTGCCGTGCTGCGTCGGCGCTACCCGATCGTCGGCGCGCGGGTGAGCCGGTACCGACCGCGGCGCAGTTGGCGGATGGCCGGTGCGGCCATGCCTGGTTACTACACGGGTCGGTTCCGTCTTGATGGGCAGTCGGTTCAGGTGTGGGCGACCACCATGGCCGAGGGCGTCCTGGTCGAGGGGACCGCGCGCGTTTGGGTAACCCCCCAGGATCCATCGGCCTTCGTAGCCGCCATGGTCGCCGCCGGTGCGGTCGAGGCCGCCGCGTAACACGGGCGCCCGCGGACGCGCGGTGCCGCGGCGGGGTGGTGGCGCTCTGTCGCCGGCTGGCAGGCCGACGCGTCGCTGGGTACCATGCCCAGTGAAACGCCACAAACAGGAGGTGCATCATGGTCAATCCGCACAGCCTAGCCGCAACCCTGGACGGGTTCGCGGACGCCACCCACGCCGGCCGCTGCCTGGCGCCAGCGCAAGGCCAGGCGTTGGCCACGTGGCTGGCAGGCCAGTGTTTGCACGAGGGCTCGTACGAGGGCATGCCAGCCCCCACGCCGGAGGATTTCGCCGGCGAGCCCCGGTTGTTCACCGGTGAGCCGTTGACCGGACGGGGCGGCATGGCGTGCAAACTGGGCAACGAGGCGTGCCGGGCCCTGATCCAGCTGGCCGATCCCTCGACCACGGTGCAGGCCGTCCTGGCCACGGTCCGGAAGCGCATGGGTGCCCGGTTGGACCCTCCGACCTCGGAACGGGCCGGCTACTACTGCTGCGGGTCGTGCAGCGTGGCGGTCTGGCGCCACCTGCTGGTCGGCGGCCTGGATCGCCAGGAGGAGCGCCTAGCCAAGGGACTGAGGCAGCTGCACCGGGCTCGGTTGGCGGGCGGCGGTTGGCGGTTCTTCCCGGCGTGGTACACTGTCTGGGCACTTCTGGACATGCAGGACCCGGCGGCGCGGACCGAGCTCGAGCACGCCGCACCACGGCTGGAGCGGTACCTCCAGCGGCCACCTCGGATGGCCGCGCCGTACGGCGCCCGGCGGGTTGAACTGGCGCGGCAAGCCCTGGCCCGCGTCTAGGTCCGGCGGTCAGGCCGGAGGCTGGAGCGGGGCCCGGGTTGCGGCGCTGGCCAGCCCCCGCAGCATGCCGGCGAAAACCAGCTGGTGCAGTGGCCAGACGCCATACCAGTAGGCCAGTCCCCACAGCCCCAGGGGATCGAAGGTGGCCGTCTGACGGAGCCGGGACTGGTCGCCATCCGGTTGCACCTCGAACTCCAGCCAGGCGCGCCCCGGCAACTTCATCTCGGCTGCCAGCCGCAGCCGCTGGCCAGGCTGCACCGCCTCCACGCGCCAGCAGTCCAGCGTGTCCCCCACGCGCACGTGGTCAGGGTCGGGTCGGCCGCGCCGCATGCCGACGCCGCCCAGCAGCAGATCCAGCCAGCCGCGCAGGGTCCATAAGAAGTCGGCATAGTACCACCCGGTGGCGCCGCCCAACCGTTCGACGACCGCAAACACTGCCTCCGGGGCCGCGGCGCAGGTGATGCACCGGGAGTCCACCAGCCGGTTACCCAGACGCACCCCACCCCAGACGCGCGGCGGGCCGGCAGCGGAAAGGGCATCCGACCAGCGGGTCCGGGCGAAACCCGTGTCTTCGTGGCGCAGGGCGCTGGCAATGGCTTCGCGCACGCCCAGTGGCTGGACGGCAAACAGCCGCCGGGCGCGGGGGTCGCGGACCACGGTCGGATGGCGCAGGCTGTCGACCAGCTTGCGGCCAATCCGGGCATACAACGGCGTCACCAACCCCAGCCAGAGACTGGATAGGCGCGGGGTCAGAGTCGGCACACGAAGCATCCAGCGCCGCAAGCCGCGCTGCCGCGCGTATTCGCGCATAAGCTCGCCATAGCTGACCTGATCCGGCCCGCCGATGTCCACCACCTGACTGCCCGGGCCCAGATCGATCGCCGCCGCGGCGCGCAGATAAGCCAGCACATCGCCAATAGCTATGGGCTGCGCCGTGACTTCCACCCAGCGCGGCGTCAACATGACCGGCAGACGCTCGACCAGGGCCCGGATCATCTCGAATGAAAGGCTGCCCGAGCCGATGATGATCGAGGCTCGCAGCTCCAACACGGGCACGCCGCCAGCGCGCAGGCGTGCGCCCACTTCGTGCCGACTGCGCAGGTGCGCCGACAGGTCGGCGTCGTCCTCGCCCAAACCGCCCAGGTAGATGATCCGCCGCACCCCGGACGCTCGCGCCGCGGCCGCAAAGTTGTCGGCGGCAACGCGGTCCTGGGACTCGAAGTCGCCCGTGGCCCCCATGGAGTGGATCAGGTAATACGCCGCGCTAACGCCCTGCATGGCAAGGGCCAGCGAGTCGGGGTCCAGGACGTCACCGGGCACGACCTCCACGCCCGCAGGCACGCGGCTGGCCAGGCGCTCAGCCTGCCGCGCCAGGCACCGAACCCGCCGGCCGTCGGCCACCAGCAACGGCAGCAGCCGCCCGCCGACGTATCCGGTCGCACCGGTCAACAGGATGCATTCTGCCGCGGCCATTGCCTCGTCCTTTCCTCGCCCCGCCCTGCCCCGGCCCCCGGGGCCAGAGCCGGCCGCGTCAGGCTGCGTAGCGGTCTGCCGCGGGTCCGACCCGGCTCATGCCCAGACGCCGGCGAGGCGCGTGCCACACCGCGGACAGCAGCCGTTGAGCAGCAGGTTGCGCGCCAGCAGCACCCCGCGTCGTTCCAGGCACAGGCCGGCGCACTTGGGGCAGTACGTGTGGCTGCCGGGGTGTCCGGGTACATTGCCCACATAGGCATAGTGCAGGCCGGCTGCCCGCGCCGTGTCCCAGGCCCGCTCCAGCGTGGCCACCGGCGTGGGCGGCAACTGGGCCAGCTGGTAGTCGGGGTGGAAGCGCGTGAAGTGAAGCGGCACATCAGGGCCCAACTCGCCGGCGACCCAGCGGCACAGCTCCGCCAGATCGACGGCATCGTCGTTCAGCGACGGCACCACCAGGTTGACCAGTTCCAGGTGTCGGCCCGACCGGGCCACCTGGCCGATGCTGCGCAGAACCGGTTCGAGCCGAGCGGCCGAGACGTCGCGGTAGAAAGCCGGGCGGAAACCCTTCAGGTCGATCTTGACCGCGTCCAGCACGGCCAGCATCTCGGTCAACGGCGCTTCGTTCATGTAGCCACAGGAGACCAGCACCGGCCTGATGCCCTGCTGCCGGGCCGCGGTCGCTACGTCGATCAGGTACTCGCAGAAGACCGTGGGTTCGTTGTAGGTGAAGGCAATGACCGGGGCGGTCGCGTCCCTGGCGCGACCCGCCATGTCGGCCGCGCTGACAAAGGGCACGGGGTAGTCTTCGGGCCGGGCCTGGCTGATCTGCCAGTTCTGGCAGAACCGGCAGCGCAGCGGACACCCCACGGTGGCCAGCGAGTAGGCGGCGGCGCCAGGGAGGAAATGGAAGAAGGGCTTCTTCTCGATGGGGTCCAGATGCTCGGTCACCGGGCGGCCGTAGACCAGCGAATGCAGCTTGCCGTCGACGTTCTGCCGGGCGCGGCAACGGCCCCGCTCGCCGGGGCCCAGGACGCACTGGTGCGCGCACAGCTGGCACTGGACCGCCCCCGGGGCATGGGCGTGGGAGCGGGTGGAGTCAAAGCCGGCATCGGCGTGACAGCTGCTGCATCCTGCCTGACCGGCACTGGCAACCGCCCAGAACCGGGCCAAGGGCGCCGTCGGCGGGGCCAGCCCGTCGGCCCCCATCACCCCCGGCATGCCGGCCGGTGCGGCCCAGGCATCCACGGTCGCCGCCGGCCGGGTCAGCAGCCCCACGGCGCCGGCCCCCACGCAGCCCAGGAAACCGCGACGGGTCAGGTCAACCATGCGCCCTCCCCCTCCCAGCTGGCCCGCAGCAACAGGCAGCCGGAGACGGTCTGGATGCCCTGCAGCCGGAAACCCGCGGGCAGGGGCAAAGTGCCCAGCAGCACCCGCACCCGTTGCTGCAGACGCGCGGTTACCACCTGGCGCGCCCGCGCCGGCAGCGACACGCCAGCCAGATCCAGGCGCTCCAGAGCCACGGTCACCTGACCGGCCGCATCCACGGCCAACTGGCCGCGCGCCGAGAAACCCAGAGCCAGCCAGCGCCTGACCTGGTAACGACCGTGGACCTCAAGCCCCTGCGGGCGGCAGACCAGGTGCAACTGGCGCACCGAGCCCGGGGGCAGGCGCCGGAGGGCCGCATTAGCCGCTTCCTCAGACAGCTCGGCCACCAACGCCACGGAGGTAGCCAGCCGCACACCCGCCGTCCCCACGCTGCAGACAATAGGCCCGGTGCTCAGACGCACCGCGCGCAGGGGCGGCCAACCGGTGGCCGTGACCTGGGCCAGCCGGGCCTGCAAGCCGGCGGCCTGGAACTGCAGCAATCCGCCCGGCACCGGCGCGGTGGCCGTCGGCGCGGCGGGTTGCTTGCCGGCGCCCTGGCGCCGATCGGCGTCGGTATTGCCACACGCAGCGGCCGGGCTGGGGCCTGGCACCGGCGCGCGGGTCACGGGCTTGTCGGACGCGCTCACCGCGCCCTTACGCTGGCCCTCGTCAACCCGCCCGCTGCACATACGTGCCAATGGCCGCCACCGTGTCCACCCAGAAGCCCTTGGCCGGGTCGGTAAGGTATCGGCAGGTGGCCTCCAGCACCTGGCGGGTCACGGCCTGGCGCTGCTCTACCCCCATATCGTGGCCGGCGAACACCAGCCAACCGCCCCGCTCGGCCGTGGTGTCGAGCCAGCGCTGCACCTCGGCAAACGGCATGCAGTCGTAGTCGACGCCGAACAGCTGCGCCAGGTCGCACACCTGCGGCGCATTGCAGCTCTCGTCGCGGAAGCCACGGCCGGCGACAAAGTGCTTGGCAATCAACGGCACATAGCTGCGGGCTTCGGTACCACGGCCGACGAACTTCTGACCGCAGGGATAGGCGAACGTCTGCGGCCGCACGCCGACGCGCTCCGTGAGGCGATCGTTGGCCTCCAGCAACTCGGCTTCCATGCGCTCCAGGGTGTACGCCTCGAGCACATTGGCGGTGCCCCAACCGAAGTTGCAGCTGCACGGGTGATTTACCGTGTGGTTGCCCACCTCGTGGCCCCGCGCTACCGCTGCCGCCCAGGCATCGGCCCGCTTGTCGAGCAGGGACAGACTAGCGTAGAAGGTGGCTCTGACGCCAAAGTCGTCGAGGATAGCCAGGCCCTGATCCACCTGTGTGGTACGGGCGTCATCGAAACTCAAACTCACGGCCGCCCGTTTGCCCGCGGGCCAGGCCAGGTCGCGTGGAATTGCCATCGGTGTTCCCTGGGTTAGGGCCGGTAGGGTTCGCCCGTCCGGCGCAGTTCCTTGGTGATGGCCAGCTGCACGGTGCAGTAATCGCCAATGTGCCCGGCCGCAAAGCCCGGACGCGCGTCGGCGATGGTGCCAACGATCATGTTGGCGTACTCGAAGGTAGTGTCGTAGCGGTCGATCAGCAGCGCCACCATCTCGGTCCAAGCCTTCTTGATGGCGTCTGTCCACGTCGGCCCGATGCCCGAAGTCAACCACTCCGCGGGGTGTTCCACGCAGCGCGTCTTCTCGATCACTGGACTGGCATTGGGGAATCCCGGCGAACGGTCCACGCGCAAGGTCACTGTGGTGTCGATCTCCACGCCGGCGGCGGTCAGTTCGCCATCGCCCATGCGGGCATGGGCGTCACCAATGGACAGCAGGCCGCCGGCCTTCTGCGCTCGGATGTGCACGGTGCTGCCCGGCTGGACGGCATTGAAGTCCATGTTCCCGCCGTGATCGATCGGATGGGGCGCCACCGAAGCCAGCTCAATGACGCCGATCATGGGCCGGACCGGCACGACGAAGTCAGGCGGGAAGTGGATCAGTCCGTCGCGCACCGGCGCGACGCAGCGCCAGTAGCCCCAGTGGGGGCCGGCGTTGCGGTAGAAACCATAGGGGGCGCACTGAATGTCGAGGATCTCGATGGCCACCCAGTCGTCGGGCTGTATACCCTCGATGGCAAAGGGCCCGCCGGGCCGCGAGCCCCGCGGCACGCTGGCAGCAGTGATCTGGCCGGCGCGCGTCTCGCCATGGCCGACGTAGTCGTAGTCGCTGCCACCGACGGTCTCGATGATGACGGTCTCGCCAAGCTGCAGGGTGGCGCGGACCTGGCCGCGCTCAGGATCGTCCGGGCCGGTGTAGCACGGGGTGCGACGGAAACAACGCATGGTTTCCTCCCTCAGAACAGGTGGCTGGGGTCGAATCACCCGCGGCAGTGGAGCCGACCGAGTAGACGCAGGGCGGCCGCCTCGAAACGGGCCTGCCAGGCTGCGTCCAGTTCGCAGTCGCTGTCTTCTTGTGCCCAGCCCCGGTTGCGCAGCTGCGCGGCGGTCGGGGCATAGTAGATGTAGCCATTGGTGTACGCGGCCACGAACGTATTCGGATGCGGCGAGGCAGCCTTCAGGTTCAGGCCAATCTGCGCCGACAGCTCGCCGGGGAAGGTCACCAGCACGAAGCCGGCGACGCGGAGCGCCAGCAGCTCCACGGTCAGGGGGCCCCCCGACGCGGCCTGGTTGCGGGCGTGGTGCAACCGCAGCAACTCCAGGTTGGCGGCGATGCGCGTCAACTCCTCCATGGCGTAGATGCGCTCGCGATAGGCAGCCAGATGGCGGCGGTTGTCCGCGTCCAGGCGATCCAGCGCCGCGCGGCCAAGACTCCGGTCGTGGAGGTACCGGTGGCCGTAGCACGAGGGGAACTCGGGATCCAGGCCATAGCGCGCCGTCAGCTGCAGGAAGGTCTTCAGGTTCAGCGTTGTACCGGTCAACGAGGCCAGACACGTCGCCTGCGCCGCTTCCAGCGCCGCGATCGCCGGCCGCAGATCCGCGCGCGGCAAGCCCAGTTCGGTCGTTGCCAGACACAGGCGCGCGTCGGCACCGCAGCGGATCTGCTTGAGCGCCTGCAGCGCCGCCAGTCCCAGACAGTGGCCCAGGGGCGCGGCGTCCCGCGGGTGATCGACGTCTTTGTAGCGCACGGGGTTCACATCGCCGGCACACCCCTGCAGGAACAGCGCCAGGCAATCCGGCCCGGTGCCGGCCTCTATCACCGCTGAAGCGAAGCCCACCACATCAGCGGTGTTGGCACCGCTGGGCACCCCCTGGATGGGGTGAACGGCGAAGTTGTAGACCACGGCCAGAGTACTGCCATCCAGGCGGTCCAGACGCAGCAGGCCAATCTGCGGGTCGATGGGCCCCACGCCGGCCAGCGCCGCGTCCGGCGCCAGAGAGTAGGCGTGACGGACATCGGCCTCGCGGCCATCGGTCAGCTGCAAACGGCGGTTCTCGCTGATGCGGTCCTCATGCCCCACCCCGACACCGGCTCGCACGGGCACCAGGGATTGCCAGGCCCGCCGCACGGTCTCCACCGTGCGCTCGGCCACCTGGGCGCAGACCAGGCCATGGCAGTGGCTGGCGTTGACCAGCAGCTGCCCCGGCGCCAGTCCGGGGTCCAGGGCCAGCTCCCGCTGAACCGTCGGCAGGAACCCGGCGGGAACCGGCCCGATCTCGGCCAGGGCCACGGCGTCGATGGTGACGATCGCCACCGCGGTCTCGGCGGTCTTGAGCACCAGCGCTTTGACGTAGAGTGGATCGTGCGCCGGACCCGCCGCGTAATCGGTGATATCCGCCTTGGCCACGCCCGCCCACAGGCCGGCGCCCGGGTCGCCCGACTGCCCGCCGGGAAACGCCTGCGGCGCTGGCGCAGCAGCGCCGACGGGGCCGGGAGCCGTGCCACCTGACGAGCCTGGAGCCGGGACTGGATCGTCCCCCGGGGGCAGCGGCGCCGACGCCAGGTTCCCTGGGTGCTGGCCCATCGGCGCGACCGGTTCCATGTCCCTGGGGTCGGGGTCGCTCGGCGCCGCGGGCGGCATGTCCCTCCGGTGCGGGTTCGCCGGCACCGCGGTCGCGGTACCCCTTGGGTGCGAGTTCGTCGGCGCCGCAGATGCCATGCCCTTTGGGCGCCGGCCCATCGGCGCGAACGATCCCACGTCCCCTGAGCGCGCTCCGGCCGCCGCCGCCCTGCGTGCCTGCGTCGATCCGTTCACGGGTCTACCTCCCCTGCGCGTTCTAGCAGCCATGGCCCCGGTGCGGGCCGGCGTACGCGGTGGCCCGCCAGGCGGCCGGCCCCGGTGGCCCCCCGGTCGCGCCCGCCCACCCCCGGAACGGGTCGTCCAGATCAGGGCCGTCCGCCATCACAACAACCCGCGCCTGCCCGTTCCCGGAAAGGCGCCGGGGCCCGGCGTCGTCGGCATCGGCCCGGTCAACCGGGCAACCAGTCAACCCGCCAACAGGTCAGCGCGCCGCGGTCACCTCGATCTCGACGTGCGCGCCGGCGGGCAAAGCGACTACCTGGACACAAGAGCGCCCGGGCGGATCCTGCGGGAAATACTCCGCATACACGGCGTTCATCTCGCCGAAACGCCCCAGATCAGTCATGTACACCACTGAGCGTACGACCCGGTCGAGGCCCAGGCCGGCAGCCGCCAGGATGGCCTTGATGTTCTCCAGCGTCTGCCGGGTTTCCGCCGCAATGCCGCCTTCGACGATCTTGTTGGTCGCGGGGTCAATGCCCTTCTCGCCGGCCACGAAAACGAAGTCACCAGCCGCGATGGCCTGCGAGTAGGGACCCACGGGCAGGGCGGCGCCCGGTGTAGCAATGACAGTTCGAGTCAGCATGAGGATCCGCTCCTGAGCTACGGGGAAAACAGGAACGCGCCCAAGCCCGGGCCGTAAGGGCCGCGGCCGAACGCCGGTGGAAGTATAGCCTCGCCCCCCGGGCAGGGCCAGCGAAGCGCGGCTACCGTTGGCCCAGCGGCTTGCCCGGAGGCGTACGAGAACGTTACCTTGACCGCGCCGCGACCGGCGTCCGCTCCGGCCGCCATCCTGTTTCTTCGGCCGAGGAGACCCCCATGGACAGCCGCGAGATCGTTACTCGCGCCATCGAGTTCCGTCACCCGCCCAGGCTGCCGTTCTTCCAGCACCAGGTCGCCGGCGTCCCGGACGATGTCTGTGACTGCTGGGAAATGGACCGCGCCGAGCGCGGGTGGTTCTTCGACCGGGCCGCCGAGGACGATTGGGGCTGCGGTTGGGCCGCCACCGAGCAGAAGAACATGGGCCAGGTGGTGCATCACCCGCTGGAGTCGTGGGACCACCTGGACCGGCTGCGGCCGCCTGATCCGCGCAACCCGTTCTACTACGACCGCCTCGAACCGACCCTGGCCACGGCCGGCACGCGCTACCGCATCGTCACCTGTCACTTCAACCTCATCGAACGGCTGCACATGCTGCGGGGTTTCACCCGCACGCTGGAGGACTTCTACCTCGAACCCGAGAAGATCGATCGGGTGCTCGACTTGATCCTGGAGTTCCGGCTGCAGCAATTCGACGAGTTGCACCGCCGCTTCGGTGACCGCATCGACGGGCTGTTCCTCACCGACGACTGGGGCACGCAGAACGGCACCTTCATCGGCCCGGCTCTGTTCGAGCGGTTCTTCCTGGACCGGTACCGGCGCCTGGCCGCTGCCATTCACGGCCACGGTTGGCACTTCTTTCTGCACAGCTGCGGTCGGGTCAATGAGTTCGTGCCGTACTTCATCGGTTTCGGCGCCGATGTGCTGAACCTGCAGCAACCTCAGGCCTACGGCATCACCGAGATCGGCCAGCGCTTTGGCGGCAAGGTGTGCTTCCTGACCACGGCCGACATCCAGAGCACCCTGCCGGCCGGCAAGCCCGACCAGGTCCGCGCCGAGGTCCGCGAACTGGTGGAGCACTGGGCGACGCCGGCCGGGGGGTTCATCGTGTTCAACTACGGCGACCCCGAGTCCCTGGCCATCCCGCCGGCCATGACCGAGGTCATGTTCCAGGCCTTTGTCGAACTGATGCACACCGGGGCGTAGCCAGCCTGACGGAAGCCTGAATTGACCGCGGCCCGAGTCGAAGACACCGGCCTCGCCGCGAGCGCGCCATGGGCCGGACCAGGCCGCTGTAGTGGGCCGCCGACGACCCGAGGGCCGGCGCGCCGCGGGCAACCTGCCCCCCTTACCCTCACGCCTGCCAGGAGTACCGCCATGTCCGGGATTGCCCTCAACGAAGACAACAGCCACTACTTCGGCACCCGCGCCGGCCAGCGCCTGGACGCCGACACCGTAGCCTCCTGGGTCGATCAGTACGCGGGCACGCAGGTGCGCGAGCTGCTGCTGTGCCCCAACGCCATGCGCACCAGTTACGACAGCCAGGTGTGGGATCCCATCTGGCGCGGCTATGACCCGGATGGTCCCGACGACCAACCGCTGCTGGCCAGCCTGGCGCCGGACGACCGGCCGCGTGCCCGGGGTTGGGTCCACACCGCCTGGCGCCTGGCCCAGGACGGGATCGACGTGTACCAGGTGTGGATCGATCGGGCGCGGCAGCATGGGCTGTCGCCCTGGCTGTCGATGCGCATGAACGACCTGCACGGCGTGGACGACGAGGCCTGCTTCATGCACAGCGAGTTCTGGCGGTCCCAACCGCAGTACCGGCGGGTGCCGTACCGCGCCGCCAGCTGGCAGGACCGCGCCTTTGACTTCGGCCATCCCGAGGTGCGCGAGTACCACCTGCGCCTGGTCGGCGAACTGGTCGAGCGTTATGACTGTGACGGCCTGGAGCTGGACTGGATGCGGTTCGGATTCCACTTCCGGCCCGGACATGAGGCGGCCGGATGCGAGCAGTTGACGGCCTTCACAGCCGCCGCGCGCCGCCTGCTCGACCAGCAGGAGCAGCGTTGGGGACACCGCATCCACCTGGGGGCCCGCGTGCCTTCGCGACCCCAGACCGCGGTGGGGTTGGGCATGGACGCGGTCGCCTGGGCTCGCCAAGGCCTGATCGACTGGTTGGTGGTCACGCCCTTCTGGGCCAGCATTGAGACGGACATGCCGGTCGAGATCTGGCGCCAGCTGCTGCACGGCACGGACGTCACCCTGGCGGCCGGGCTGGAGGTGCTGGTGCGCCCGCATCCGGGTCATCCGCAGTACCTGATGAACTCGCTGGAGACGGTGCGCGGCGCGGCCGCGGCCATGCTCCAGCGCGGGGCTGATCGCGTGTACCTGTTTAACTACATGGACGGCGAGACCGCCATGGCCAATGTAGAGCAGGACTACGGCAGCCTGCTGCGGCAGGTGGGCGCGCTGGAGACCCTGCGCGGCCATCGGCGACGGCATGTGGTCACCTTCAGCGATACCTGGGCCGTGGGCGAACCCGAGGCGCACGCCCTCCCGGCGCGGCTGAACGCGGGACAGTGGCGAGCCCTGCGATTGCCCACCGGGCCCGCGGCAGGCACCGAGGCGATCGTGGCCCTGGGGCTGCAGGAGGGCGCCGGCGCAGACCTGGAGGTCAGGTTGAACGGCGCTCCGTGCGCGCCCGTCGGCGCAGTGACCGTGGCCGAACCCGCGCCCGCCTTCCCGCTGGCAGGCTTCCGCGCGCCCGCCGCCACGCTGCACGACGGCACCAACGTGATTGAGGTTCACGCCCGCCAGCCCGTGACCGTGGGCTGGGCCGAGGTCATCGTCGAATGAGGCACAGGTCGGCGCCGCCGGCCTGATCGCGAAGGAGTGATGATGAGTCCTGCCAACGAACCGCCGATGCAGAGCCTGAGCGTCGAAGCCCTGGCGGCGGTGCGCGAACACTTCAACTACGACGCCGGCATCCCGCTGGAAGCCCGCGTGGTCGAGCGACTGGAAGAGGGGGGAACGCGGCGCGACAAGGTCGTCTACCGCGGCGTTCGCGGCTTCTGGGTGCCAGCCTACCTGGAAACCCCGGCCGTGGGCGGCGGACCGTACCCCTGCGCCGTGCTGCTTCACGGCTGGTCGTGGTCCAAGGGTTGTTGGTACGACGTGGGCAACTACGTTAGCGGTGGCGATCTGCGCGCCGCGCTACTGGCGGCCGGGTTTGCCCTTTTCGCCCTCGATGCGCAGATCCACGGTGACCGCATCGCCGAGAACGACTACGCCGTGGTCAACATCTGGCCAGGCGAAGGCGACCTGCCGCAGCGCAACCGCTTCACGCTGGCCGAGATCTGCGACCAGACCGTGCGCGACTGCCGGCGCGGCCTGGACTGGCTGGCGACACGCCCCGAGATCGACAGCCAGCGCCTGGGGGTTGTGGGCTACAGCATGGGGGCCTGGCAGTCTTTCCCGCTGCTGGCCTTTGAGCCTCGCCTGAAGGCCGGCGTGGCCAGCGCCCTGCCGACGCTGCTGCGCGCCCCCAATCCGGTGGCACCGCAGCACTACGCCGCCGGGGTGCAGCAGCCGTTGCTGGTGCAGATCGGTACCGAGGACGAGATGGCGACGCGGGCCGATGCCGAGCAGCTCGTGGCCCTGATCGGCAGCCGCCAGCGCGAGCTGCGCTGGTACGACGGCGGCCACAGCCTGCCCGTGGCCTATGTGCCGGACGCGGTGGCTTGGCTGCGGCAGCATGTGTGAACCGGTAAATGCCCAGGCCGCCTGACCGTGGCGGCCCGCAATGACAGCGGCCGGGTCAGGAACGCCTTGAGGCGCCCTGGTCCGGCCGCTTCCTGTTCAGCAGGTCCGCGCCGTCAGCGCGACTGCCCGGTGCGGTGCTTGTACGCCATGTACGCTTCGGGCAGATGCTCGCGGATCTGCTCCTCCATCTCTTCATCGGAGATGGTAGTGATCCGACGCGCAATGTTGTATTGGTCGGTGACCCAGCGCATGATCGGCGCCATGCGCGTCTTCTTGATCCGCTCGTTGCCCTTCAGGCCGAGGAACTCGTTGACCCAGTGGGCAATGCCGTCGGCGCCCGACTTGTCGGTGATGGCCACCCGCGGCGGCACACCGAGGAACTTGCGGGTGTCGAAGATGTTGTAGATCCGCTCGTCACGGGCCAGGCCGTCGGCGTGGATGCCGGCGCGCGTGACGTTGAACTGAGTGCCGACAAACGGGTAGGTCGGTGGAATGTGCAGGTTCATCACCGTGCGGAAATACTCGGCCGCTTCGCTGATGACCGTGGTGTCCATGCCATTCATGGTGCCCTTGATGCCGATGTACTCGAAGACTGCGCCCTCAGTGGGCGGGTTGCCCGTGCGCTCGCCAAAGCCGAAGAGCGACGTGTTGCAGATGTCGCAGCCATAGACCCAGGCCGTGGCGGCGTTGATGTGCACCTTGTGGAAGTCGTTGTGGCCATGCCATTCCAGGCGGCTGGAGGGTACCCCGGCCTCGTGGATCATGCGGTGCACCAGCTTGGGGATGGACCGCGGCAGCGCCACGCCCGGATAGGTGAGCCCGAATCCCAGCGTATCGCACAGGCGCACCTTGGTCTTCAGGTGTTCGGGCACCTGCTCCGACAGCTCCATCACCCGCTGGATGAACGGGATGACAAACCCGTCGATGTCGGCACGCGTGACGTCTTCCAGATGGCAGCGCATGCGCACGCCCGCATCGAGGCCCTGCTTGACCAGGCCCAAATAGCGGTCGAGGGCTTTGGCGCGATCCAGTCGCAGTTTGGTGAACACGTGGTAGTCAGAGCACGAGGTAAGCACCCCGGTCTCTTTCAGCCCCATGTCGCGCACTAGCTGGAAATCACCCTCGTCGGCACGGATCCAGGCGGTGATTTCCGGGAAGCGATGGCCCAGGTCCTGACAGGCGTGGACCGCGTCGCGATCCTTCTCGCTGTAGATGAAGAACTCGCTCTGCCGGATGACGCCCTGAGGGCCCGACAAGCGCGCCAGGTAGTCATAGGCGCGGGCCGTCTGCTCCACCGTGAAAGGCGGCAGGGACTGCTGGCCATCGCGGAAGGTCGTGTCCGAGATCCACAGGTCGCGGGTCTGCAACTCGGCCGGGTCGAAGGTAACCAACTGGCCGTCGATCTCCTCGTGGATTTTCCCGTTGAACACGATGCGCGGGATCGCGTCGTACGGGAACATGTCCTCGAAGAACTGGGGCTGGTCGACATGCTGCAGTTCGTGCCTGGCCATGGCTTCGTCCTCGACATAGGGGGGAGTGGACGGGGTAGTATACCACGCACCCCGCGGTCAGGCAATGGCCTGCGGCGGCAGGCCAGCGGATTTCAGTGACCCTCGTCACGCAGGCGATCAATCATCCACGGTATGCTCCGGGTGCCGGCGATCTCGTGGCCGCCATCGTGCACCTCTAGCCCGAGCCAGGAAGCCGGGCAGTCGTGCAGCTGGTACACGGGCCGCAGCTGGCGCACCAGGCGCCTGGCTTCGGCCACCGGGAACGACTCGTCCTGGCGGCCGGCGTCCAGGAACAAGGGCCGCGGGGCGATCAGCGCCGCCAGGTCCACGTGCTCGAAGTGACGCGCCAGATCGCGCAGATGACCGCAGGTGCAATGGGGTCGATCAAGAAAAGTGCTGCGGTGGGAAGTGAGGTAGCCGCACACGCAGGCAGCGCGGACGCGGGCCTGCAGCCCGGAAAGGAAGAGGGTCATTTCACCGCCCAGCGACAAGCCCATGACTCCGATGCGGTCGGCCTGTACCGTGGGTAAGGACTGGAGCAGATCCAGAGCGCGCACCAGGTCCCAGTAGCGCCAGCCGATGAGCGTCTGACCGAGCATGTTCAGACCGTGCACCAGCACCTGGTAGTTGACTTTTCCGTCCGGCAGAGCTCGCTCGCCGAAACCTATCTGGTCCGGGCACAGGGCCACCAGTCCCGCAGCGGCGAAGCGGCGCCCGAAGCCGCGGTAGATCGATGCGGGATCGATGGCCTCGTCCTTGCCCCCGACGCCGTGACCGTGCAGGCACAGCACGGCCGGCACCCGGCCCGTCAACCGCCGGGGCGTCAGCAGATAGGCGGTGGCCTGGAGCCCGGGCCGCGTGGTGTAGACCAGGCGCTCGCGGATGTAGTCCGAGTGTTCCTCGACCACCTGCCGTGCCACGGCCAGGTCCCGGCGGACGGTCGGCAGTTCGCCCAAGATGCGGCGCAGGCGGGCTCGGGCCTGGCGCTGCCAGGCGGCGAACGCCGCGGGCGTGGTGGCCACCAACGGCGACTGGCGCAGCGAGGTGGCTACCGTCTGTTGGTACAGGGCGACGATCTGGGCCGACAGCGCCGGCCCGGACGGGGCCTGCGCAGGCTGTCGCGTCTTCATTCCCACCATCCTTCCTGCACCAGATCGACCCGCAGGCAGACACTGCCCTGCTCGGCCAGTTGCTCCAGGTCCGCCAGTTCGGCGGACGTCACCGGGCCGGTGACAATGAGCGCCTTGCGGCCGGCAATCCGTCGCAGTACCGGCATGATCGCCGCCGCCAGGGGCCCGCCGGGGAAGTCGATGGACACCTGAATGGCGTTGAGCGCTTCCACCTCCAACAGCGCGTCGACCACGTGCATGCAGCAGGAGTGCAGGTGGATGTGGGTGTAGGGGAAGGCCTCCATGATGCGTCGATCGTGCGGCAGGACCTGCCGCGCGTACACCGCGGGCGAGAGCATGCTGGCATTGTCGACCTGGGTCCGCACTTCCAGATCCGGGGCCCAGATGCCATAGGCACAGACAAAACCGCCGGCAAACGCCGGCGTCCGGGCCAGCCGTCGACGCGCCGTGTCGATGAAGATGGTGGTGCAGCGGTCCAGATAGGCGGCGGCCAGGGCCGGCTCTTCGGCCAGGGCCAGGCACATCTCGGCGTGGCCGACGGCAGCGGCCATCATGTCGACCGGGCCGCGCATCAGCGGTTGCAACACGGGCTGGTGACCCGCGGTGCGCTCGACCAGCAGGTCGACGAAGGCGTCCAGCCGGTCCCACCAGGCACGGTCAGGCTGCAGGCGATCGATGTCACGCCAGTCGCCCGCGACCGGTTCAGCCCACGGGCCGCCGGTGACCACGCGCACTGGGCAGCCGACGATGGCCTCGGTCCAGCACAGATGCGGTACCGCCGGCCCGGCGACAAAATCGCCCTGCAGGGCCGTCGGAGCGGCTTCTGCGGGGCCGTAGAAGCACTGCGGATCGATGCCGTCAGGGGTGATCAGTTCGCCCTCGCGCGCTCGGCGGCCGTCGGCCAACGGCACGCCGACGCCTTCGCGGAGGGGGTGGTGCGTGCCCACTTCTTTGAGCAGCACGCCGGGTTCCGCACGCCAGAAGGCGCGGTGGCGGGCCGCCAACTGCGCCCAGATCGCTGCATCCATGGTTCCGCTCCTTACTGATGGCAGTGCATCGGGTTCAGCTTTCCACGTGCACGCGGCCGTGCCACAACTGCTGGCTGTTCTCCTGGTACGCGCCGGTCCAGTAGCAGTCCAGTTCAGGCTCGCACCCGCCCCCGGCCCGGTGGGAGTTGGCGAACACGTGCCAGAAGCGCGTCGGCACGTCCAGCCGCACCGGCGCGGTCAGGCGACCCCAGGCGCCGTCGGCACCTGTGGCATGCCAGAGTTCCTCGGCCTTGCCCCGGCGACCGCGGATCAGCAGATAGTGCCAACGACCGCTGGCGTCCTGGTACAGGCGAGCGCCATTGTAGGTTCCCAGGCACCAGTGCTGCCACGGCCCCCCCGGCGTTCCGACGGCGTGGTACAGGGCCGAATGGCGGGCGTCCTGCCCTTCGCCGGCCCACACCGTGGTCGAGGAATCGCGGTTCTCGTAGTAGAACAGGTGCACGCGGCCGGCTGTATCCACCAGCAGTTCCTGCTGCTCAGTGGTGCCTCGCGCCAAGCCCACGAAGGTGTCGGACACGTCACTGACCACGGTCAGGCGCCAGTCGTCCGGGGCCGTCAGCAGGTCAGGCGCGTGGTAGTAGTAGGAGCGCAGCACCGGATAGATGCCGTGGGGCGTGATCACCGTCTTCATCTCGCCGCTGGCCAGGTCGCGGTACGTGACGGTCTGGTTGGGGTACTCGTCGCCCGCAAGGAAGTA
>CAITNQ010000019.1 GCA_903893785.1 uncultured Gemmatimonadota bacterium | reverse complement strand
GCGCGCTCCTGGGCCACGGCCTCGGCGCGGAGCTGCTCGGGGTCGAGGCCGGGGTCCTGTGGCGCCACGGCGGTTGCCGTGGAGGGCGCCTGCTGCGTGGCGATGGTCATGGTGTCCTCCTGGGGGTCGCTGGCAGTGGGCTGCGCCGAAGCGGTCGCTGCCCACCGGCGGGGTGGTGGTTGCTGGAGCTGTTGTTCGAGCTGGGTCAGGGTGTGCTCGAGCGTGCCCATCGCGTCGGCCAGGCCGTGGTCCACACCCGCCTGGCCGCGGTAGACCTGCGCCTCCTGGCCCGTTACCTGGTCGATAGCCAACCCGCGGTTGCGAGCCACCTGGCCGGCGAAGAGCGCGTAGAGCCGGTCCAGTTCATCCTGCATCGTCTGCCGCGCATGGTCTGTGAGCGGCTCGTAGCTGTTGTGCTCGGCTTTGTACTTGCCGGCGCGGCACACGGTGTAGGCCAGGCCCTGGGCGCGATCGGCGGCCGAGGTGTCGAGGTGCACCGCGATCACACCGACCGAGCCGACGCCGCCGGTGCGGGTGACGTAGACCCGTTGGCAGGCCGAGGCGATGCCGTAGGCGGCGGAGTAGGCCTGGTCGTTGGCTACCGCCCACAGGGGCTTCACCTGCCCGGCCTCGGACAGGAGGTCCACCAGGTCGAACAGACCGGCGACCTCGCCCCCGGGCGAGTCGATGTCCAGCAGCAGGGCCCTAACCCGAGGGTCGGTGACGGCGTCCTCGACCATGGCGCGAATGTGCTCATAACTGGTCAGACCGGAGGCGGCCGAGACCCAGTCGTGCCGCCGCACCAGGGTGCCGCTGATCGGCACGATGGCCACCCCGGTGTCGGTGATCGTCAGGTCGCGCGGGTCGTCCGGCGTGGGCCCGCCGGCGGTGGGTCCGGTGCCGAACAGGCGCGGCGACAGGGCGGCAACGATCACCTCGGCCTTGTCGGGCGCCAGCAGCAGCGGGGTGTTGAACATGCGGGCGGCGACGTGGGGGTAGGCGCTGCCGGCGATGCGGACGGTGTCGTTCATTGATTGGCCAGCTTGTTGAGGTCGACCAACACCTTGGAGGCGGCGGCGTAGTCGCCGATCTCCACCAGGCGGCGGTACATCTCGCGCATGCCTTCCAGGCAGAACGCGCGGTTGTGGGGCATGGCGCGCTGGTGGGCGGTCCGTAGCGCCGTGGTGGCCAGGGCGTAGACGCGGTCTGGCTCTTCTCCCTTGGCGGTCAGCCATTCCTTGATGTCGCGCTCGGTGTTGCCTTCCAGCAGGAACCCGAGCACGGTAGCGGGCAGGTCGGGAACGTTCACGCCGGCACCTCCTGGTCCTCGCGGTTCCACCGCTCGATCAGCCGCAAGAAGGCCGCCTTGGCGGCGCCGGCGGTCCCGTACTCGCGCGGCTCGGTGGTGAACAGCCGGTCGACGAACCCTTTCAGGAAGGCGAACAGTTCGGGGTCGGTCGACAGGTCGAAGTCTTCCATGCGGGGGTTCTGGTTCAGGTTCATGCTGGTTTTGAGCACCACCTGCCAGCGATCGTTGGAGAGAAGGGCAAACTTGGCGTGGTTGGAGGTCACCCGGATGGCGTGCCGGCCGAAGCGCTCGGTGATCGTCTTGGCCACCTCCGGCTTGCGGTGGACCAGCGACAGGTCGAGGATCATGCGCATCGACTGGACGCGGCCATCGGCGATCAAGGCCACCATGTCCGCCACGTCGGTGGTGGCGGCCGACCAAGTGGACAGGTCGATCTGGCACGGGCCGAGGTGGTCGATGGTGGCATACAGCAGGTCCACCAGCGAGAACTGCCCGACGGTCAGACCGAACACGCCCCGGCCCGGCGCCAGGCCGGCGATGGCTTCCTTGGCCGTCTGCGTGCCGATCATGCGGCGGATGATCCGCTGGCGCTCCTCCGTGGTCACCGCGGCCTTCGCGACAATGTCACTGATGGCAATGCGGATCTGCTCCTCGTAACGGGGCCGGAACAGCGGGTTTCTGCGTGGGATCAAGACAGCCATGCAGGCCTGGCTTTCGGCAGCGCAGCCGCCTGGTCCTGCGGGTTACCCGGGGCATCGGGCGAGGCATCGTCCTCGTCCGCAGCCGGCGGGCGGCGGGACTGATCCTGCGCGGCAATGCCCAGGCGCTCGGCCCGGGCCTGGTCGGCGGCGATCTGCTGGTCCACCTGCTCGGGGTCGCCGCCCTCCTGGATGATCACCTGGCTGCGCGCCTTGACGCGCATGTCGACGGCCAACTGCTCCGCCTGCCGGTCCTTCAACGGGTCGACCCACTCCCACTTGGGCGGGATCCAGAGCACTTTGGCCTTGAGCTGCGCCGCCTGCTCCGGCGACACTGGCAGCGCGCCACTCAGGACCGCGGCATCGATGAAACGCGCCCACACCGGGCGACAGAACTGGTGCACCATCACCTTGGCCTGCAGCCGGTCGACGCGACGCCGGAACTGCACCAGCGCCGCCCGCAGCGAGCTGTAGTTGGCTTGCCGAACATCACCGGTCAGGTTGGCGTAGGGGACCCCGATCGCCGCGGCGATGGCCAGCAGGTTGCGGTACTGGAACGTCTCGTAGGTCGCGCCGACGTCGGTCGGGGCACTGAACTCGATGTTCTCGTCGGGCAGCAACTCGACGATGGTGCCGGGCGACCACCTGGCGGTGGCCTCAGGCATGCCTTCGTCGTCGGTGCCCTCGGTCTCGTTGGTCCAGAACCCGCCCTCGGTTGACTTGGTCACGAAGCCGGCCACCAGGGCGGCGGTTCGCTTGCGCTCCAACTCGGCATCATCGTACGAGTCGAGGATGCGCATGCGTACCATGCCGGGGGTCAGCATGGGCAGGCCGCGCAGCTGCGACGGGCGCCGCACGTCGAATACGTGGAGCACGGCTTCGGCGGGCACGCGGACGCGCTCCTGCGGCCCCTGCCAGCCGATCCGGTCGCCCGGGTGGTTGCGCCAGAAGTGGTAGGCCAACCGCTCGCTCAGCGCGCCGAACTCAATGCCAGCGCGGATCTTGCGCACCGCGTCGACAGGCGCACTGTAGGACCGATCGAGATACTCCGACTCCAGGACCTGCAGCTGCAGCGGCACCGGGAGGCCGTCGCTGAGACGCCGCGGCCGCACGCGGACAAACACCTCGCCGGCCTCGAACAAGGCCCCGGCCACCAGGTCCATGACGCCATACAGCGACAACGACCCCTGCTCCTCGGCGACCTCGCACCACGCCGACCACAGCTGCATCACACGGGTCTGTAGGCCCTCGTCCTCGATCGTGCTCGCGGGGCGAATGCCGGTGCCGACCAACGCCGCGGCGAACTCCTCCTTGGCGTTGGCGGCATACGGGTTACCCAGCACCAGGTCGCGCGCCCGGCGCACCAGGGTGTCGCCTGAGGCGGTGGCGATGGACGAGATGTCGGCGTCGGTCGGGTGCCAGTCCTTCAGCCGTCGCGAGCCAGCCGCGGCATCGTGCAATGACGCACGTGCCCGCGGCGTGCCGCGCGCAGGCGTCTCGCCGGTGCGACCGCCCAGGAACCGATCCACCCAACCGGGCAGTCGCATCAGTAGTCCCTCGTGCTGGTGATCTTGGTGACGCGCCTTTTGCGCGCGCCGGCGGCCGTCGTCAGGCTGTGGTCGATGGCCGCCAGCACCTGGCGCATCTCGGCCAGGGATCGGTACGTGGTGCTGGTCTCGCCGTAGCGCACCGTCAGAGCGCCGCTGGCGATCGCCGCCTCAAGGGCGTCTCGTTGCGTCTGCGTGTAAGCCATCGTGGCCTCCCTTACCAGGCCTGGAACCGCACGCGGCGCCCGGCGGCTCTGCGGGGTGGCGGCGGTGCGGCGTCAACGACGGGTCGTGGCGCCGGCTCAATGGGAACCGGGGTCGGCGCATAGGCGACGGGCGGTGCGGGGTCCTCGGTGGGCTCCGGACGCTCTGCCGACACCAGCGACGCCGGCGGTGCGGCCGTCGGAAACTGCGTCTCCAGCTCGCGCCACCGCTTGGGGCTCATGCGTAGCACCCCGGCCTGACAGGCTGCCGCGCGGGCGTAGACGCGGCAGTCGAGGGTCTCGTTGCGG
>CAITNQ010000018.1 GCA_903893785.1 uncultured Gemmatimonadota bacterium | reverse complement strand
CTGCCAAACGCGCCTGGGTCGGATCTGTCCGGGTCTCCGAGTGCGGCCGTCCGGGCGCTGGTGACGTACCGGGCCACGCGGCATCGGGCAACAACTCGGCCGCGTCGGCAGAACCCGTGTGGAACACGCGAACCCCTGCCGCCATCGCGGACAGCACGGCATCGATCACTGCGCCGCCGTTGCCGCTGACCTGCAGCGCGCCGCAGATGGGCGACAAAGGCAGCCCCGCCGCATCGACGCCGAAGACCATCTGGGCGCGCGCCAGCGCCGAAGGGGAGCAACCCGGCCCAACCGCGCGGGGCATGGGCACGTCGAGCCGCCGAACCACGCGCCAACCGGCGAGCCGGGCGCCTGCGGAGGCGGTTGGGCCCCGGGCCAGCAGTACCTGCGGCTGGCGGTCTGGACTAGGCGCCGGCCGGGCCGGCCACACATCACCGATATCACACAGCGCGGCACAGACCCTCCCGGCCTGGTGCGCCGCCGCCACCCACTCAGACCAGGGTGACGGCGCCAGCACCAGGACCGGGGCATCGGGGCCGGACAGCCGGGCGGCGGTCGGCGCAGTGGCGGCTCGTTGGGTGGCGATCCGCCACCCCTGGCGCCGCAGCAGCCAGGCCCACGACAGTACGGCCCGCCGACCGCTCCGATCGGCGGGAACGACCGCCAGGATGCGCTGCACCGCGTGACTGCCGGCCCCCGACGTGGGGATGGCGCCTGTCTTCGGCCCGCTCTCCATGGATCCCACCGGCGAGGTGCCGTGGACTGCCAGGACTGCCCGCAACCGCGCGGTGTGGTACGCAAGAAAAACCGGCAGGAACTGTGCCTCGGTGGTGTAATCGCGCGCCACCCGCTCGCACGCCGCGGCCCAGATTGCCTGCCGGCTTTGGGGGGCCATGGCCAGGCTGCGCTCGAGCGCGGTAGTCCAAGCGCCGGGGGCGGCGCCCACCTTGAGGCCCTCGCGACCGTCGGCCATGGCTTGGTAAGCCGTCACGTCAGAGGCCACCAGTACAGCACCGGCGGCGGTAGCCTCCAGCAGCTTGATCGGGCACTTGGCGCGGGTGAACTCGGCATCTTCGACGACGGGTGCCAAGACGAAATGGAATTCGCCGCATCGGATCGCGTCGAGGTAGGCGGTGTACGGCAACGCGGGCCGGACCTCGTAGTCGACGCCGACGAACCAGGCAGCATACAGGGCCAGGACATCCGCGTCCGCGCCGAACAGCACCAGTCGCGCCCGGTCACGATGGGCGGTGAAGAACCCCGCCCACTCGCCCACCGCCTGCCGCCACCAAGCCGTGCGCTGCCTGACATTGTGCGTCAACGTCGTGTAGACCAGGCGGCCGTGGGCCGGCGGCGGCGAGCTGTTGACGGGCAGGCGCATGGCCTCAATGTGCGTGCGCAGCGTGGTCACCCGGGGGTTGTGGCGTTTCACGTCCGCCGCGCAGCGAGCGGACCAGGTCAGCACCCGGTCGGCGTCCTCCAGGTGCGCCTCGACGTGGCACTGCTGGCTGAGCCATGGCTCGCGCGCGAAGTACGGCATCTCGGTGAGCCGGAGAAGGTTGTCGTCCATGGCGTAGACCACCGGGCGCCCGGCCCGACGCAGGCGTGCGTGCAGCTCCTGGTCCAACGAACCGGCGTAGCGGAAGTTGACCAAGAGGTCCGGTTCTGCTGGGGCAGCCGCCGCGGCCGGGAACGACTCGCAGCGGTCCACCTGCAGCAGCGAGGGGAAACGTCGCACGAAGTTGCCAAAGACAATCTCGGCTCCGGCACTGACCGCATTACCCCGGATCTGCAGGCGCAGAGCCCGAGCTGCCACCACATGCTCCGCCAGCAAGGCACGGGCCGATGGCGCCGTCCAGTAACGGGCCAGGAAGGGGATCACCCAGTTTTCTTGGAACTGTCGGACCGACTCACTGTCTGGCAGGAAGTCAGACGCCAACACGTCGGTAGCGTCCGTGGTGGCAGCCGCCAGGGCCGTGCTCCGCGGTCGCGCCAGAGCCGCGCGCACCAACTCTTCCTTGGTCTCGGGCACGGTGCTCTGGTCACCGGCGGCGCGCCGCAAGCGGCCGCACAGGTCGTCGGCCCAAACGGCGCGCAGAAGGAGGTGCGGGTCTGCCACCCCGACCTTGGACAGCAGGTGGCGTGGGTGGCACAGGCCCTCCAGACCCGGGTGCCTCGAGGACGAGTTTGGGGCGTCGGTTGCGCGCCCAAGGCGATATTGCACTTCGGCGCCCGTGGCCAGCGCCAGTGCCGTGTTGCAGGCCATGGCCGCCAAGGCACGGGCGTGCGGCAAATGCAGTCGCACAACCCGCCCATCGCGGGCGGCGATCGCCTCTACCTGCGGCGGCAGGCCCGCCTCGATCAGGACGAACTCCAGTCCCGGATCTGGCATGGCCGCCAGGGCGGCCGCCAGGGCGGTCAACGCCATCGCCGAGTACGCGGTGGTGTCGACGATCACCGACGAGGCCACCGGGGCGCCCGACCGCCGCGGGACGACACGCATCCCTTCTCGAATGTGCGCCGCGGTCAGGCTCACCAGGCCACACCTGTGCCGTCAGCGGTGCCCTGCGCGGCCTCGGTCCTGCCGGCATCAATGACCGCGCCTCGGTGCCCTGGTGCGGGCCTCCGACCGAACCCCCGCCGGCCGCGCGGTGACGACCGAGCCCATTCACGCGCGCAGTGGTCCATCAGGTCTCCATCGTCGATGCGGCCGCCCCCGCCTGGGCCGGCGCCCACGGTGCGCACTTGGTGGTGACGGTCCGCGCTAGAACCTGGTCAAGGTGCCGTTCGTACGGAGTCCCCATGGCCGCGCGTGCCCAGGCGCGCCGATCGAGCCCCAAGCGTACCACCTCGGGCCCCGATGGCTCCCTGCGCCAGACGCCACAGCGGGCAAAACCCAGGCTTGCCAGCAGACGCTGGCCCGGATCATTACCCGCCAGGCAGTCGGCATGGATGCAGCGCAGACCCAGGCGCGCAAAGCCGTGGGCAATGATTATGCCACTAACCGCGCCGCCGATGCCACGCCGGCGATGGCGGGCGTCGACAAGGACGCGGCCGTACTCGGCCTCGCCGCGCTCCACGCGGTACAAGGCTACCATGCCTACGGGCCCGCCAGCGAGCAAGGCCACGCAGGTCAGGTCAGTGACATCGGCACTGGCGCGGACAGTCCAGGCCAACTGCGAGGTAACTGTGATAGCGTCGGCCGTCAGAAACAGCGGCCTGTTACGCGGATCCATGCGCCACCGGACCACCGTTGCCGCGTGCTCTGCCGCGATGGGCACCAGGCTCAATCCGGCCGGCAGAGCGCCACTACAGGAGCCAGCAGAAGGCATCATCGCGATCCATGGATGGCGGTGTTCAGCCTGGAGCCGACTGGATAGGCATCGGCGAGCGCCTGTCGGGCGGGCCCCCCGACAGCCGGCAATTACCGGGCTTGCCGGCAGGAAGGCTCGTGACCCAAGTGCCGGGCAGGCGGCCTGGCGGTGGCGACGCACCCGCATCCCCGGGATTCGGGGGCTGCGCCGCACGCGTTACTTCCTTGGGCGGCGCTCGTCGACCGCGGCCCTGTGCACCCGCGATCGCCGCGCCACTCGCACGGGCTGTTCTGCTGTGCCGGTGGGGCCAACCAGTGCCTCTGGTGCCGCACGCCCGCAACGCCCTCAAGGCCTGAAGCGCGGCCCGATGGCACAACCTCAACCGTTGCCGGCCAATAGGCTATGTTATTTTCGCTGGGGTCGAACGAGTTGGAGCATGGTGGGCGATGCTGGGCTCGAACCAGCGACCTCCTGCCTGTAAGGCAGGCGATACTTGTTTATTTACATATATTTACGGAACGCGAGCAGCACCAATCACACAGCTTTTCAACACTGGCCACGTGCGTCAGTAGCATCTTCGCGGTTTGCGCCAAGGTCATTTTGCGTCTCACTGCCTGGTGGCCGGACACACGACAAGTGGGGCTTGGCCTCGTCGCCTGACCCCGCCGGGCTGTCGACAAGGAGTAAAGAATAGCATGGTGGACAGATCGCCAAGTGTGGTCCGTGAAAGCCGCCTGGCCAACGGCATCGCTCTGGGCATGACGCTGGGTGTCGCGGTTGGCTCAGGCCTCGGGCTTGCCATCGGCAACCTCGCCTTGGGCGTCGGCATCGGCCTCTCAATTGGCAGTGGGATCGGCATCGTGCTCGGTTTGGTCCGAGGCCGGCCGCGCACGAGGGCGGTGGATGGCCTCAGCCACCCGCCAGACCGTCGCCGGCGCGGTGGCTGAGAAGCTCCCTGGCGGGTGCAGCCTGGCCGTTGGTGGAGTCAGGACAATGCCAGCCCCAGCTCGCCGGGAGGCGCACGGCCCCCCGTTGTCCAGTACATGCGCCGATGGGCTCGTGGGTACCGGGCGACTGCTGCGCACGGCGCTGTGGCCAGATCGCGGATAGGATGTGCCGGACCGACCACCTACTGGGCCGCCGTCCAGCAGGGCGCACGGGACGTCCGCCAGCAGCCCTCTGATGCACCCGCGGTCGGTTGCCGGACAGGCGCTCTGGTGGACGCGAAGTGTGCAGCGGGTGTGAAGTAGGGAACGCAGGCGGGTCGGCGCCGGGCGGTCGCCCACCGGCCGTGCCTCGCGCCGTCGGCCAGGCGGAGCAGCGTTCGGGCTGCGCGGTGACTCCGACACTG
>CAITNQ010000017.1 GCA_903893785.1 uncultured Gemmatimonadota bacterium | reverse complement strand
TCGGGTAGCATCGGTGCCAAGGGACTGGCCGCCGTCGCCGCCCATCTGGAGGCGGCCTGCGCCGACGGGGACCCGGAGCAGATCGAGAGTGCGCTGGCTCGCACGCTGGCCGACCTCAAGCCGGTCACGGATGGGTTGGCCCAGTTCCTCGCAGCTCCTCCGTCGGCGCCCACGTCCAGTGCCGTCGCGCCCGACGAGGCTGTGGTAACGGCGCTGCTCTCCGAACTCGAGGAGAAACTGCAACGCGACGACGCCCTGGCCGGTTCGTTGGCCGGTTCGTTGGCCGATGCCGTCGCCAGCACGCGTCTGGCCCCGGCCGTGTCTCTGCTGTGCCAGCACGTGGCCCGGTACGATTTCAGCGAGGCGCTGTCACAACTGTCCACGGTTCGTGCTCTTCTCGGCGCAGCGGAGGCGCCGCCGCTATGACCGATCTGACTGCTCCCCGCCGGCCCTGCATTTTGGTGGTCGATGACACGCCAGCCAACATCGATGTGCTCGTCGGCCTGCTTCAGGCGGACTATGACCTCAAGGTGGCCAGTCGCGGCGCCCGAGCCCTAACGATATGCGAGACGGTGGGGCGCATCGATCTGGTCCTGTTGGACGTGATGATGCCGGAGATGGACGGCTTCGAGGTGTGCCGGATCCTGCGCTCGAACGCCAGCACCCGGGACATCCCGGTCATCTTCCTGACAGCCAAGACAGGCGTCGATGACGTCGTGCGCGGCTTCGCCGTCGGCTCCGACGACTACGTGGCCAAGCCCTTTCAGCCAGCCGAACTGCTGGCTCGCGTGCGGACCCATCTGCGGATTCGGGCGCAGCAGCGCGAGATCGACGCGCGCAACGCCGAGTTGCGGGAGCTGCTGCACATTGTGTCCCACGACGTGGCCAATCAACTGGGCGTTGTCAGCATGGTCCTCGAACTGGCGGCGCGGAACCCGGCTCGACCACTGGAGACCTACCTGCCGCATCTTGAGACTGCGGTGCGCAATGGCATCGGCCTGACTCGCGCGGTGCGCGAGCTGCGCATGTCCGAAGACAAACCGCTGCCGCTGCAGGCCGTGCCGTTGCAGCGATCCGTGGCCGAGGCCGTGCTGCTGGCGGAAGGGCGCCTGCAGGAGAAGGGCCTGCAGATCGAGTGCGATGTACCCGATGTGGAGGTCATCGCCGAGCGCTACTCGCTGACCGTGTCGGTCATCGGCAACCTGCTTTCCAACGCCGCCAAGTTCTCCCAGCCCGGGGGAGTGATCGCCATCCGGGCCACCACCGAGCCCGAGTCGGTCTGTCTGTCCGTCTCCGATGACGGCATCGGCATGCCCGCGCCGGTGCTGGCGGACCTTTTCGACGTCGCCCGCAGCGTCAGTCGACAGGGAACCGCCGGCGAGCAGGGCACCGGGTTCGGCATGCCGCTCATGCACCGTTTCGTCGGCCGGTATGGCGGCACTGTCGAGGTGGTCAGCCGCGACCTGGCCACGCACCCGGACGACCACGGCACGGAGTTCCGTATCCGCCTGCGGCGGGCAAACCCGAGCTGAGGGGGGGCGGCCCGGCGGCGGCGGCGCGCCGACCTGGTTGCCCGCCGCCGGTCATTGGCCGACCTTTGGGCCGCAGTCATGTCAGCTGCTGCGTCCCTGGCTTCTCCACGCGGAGGTGCTTCGGTGGCCGATCCCGCTGCGCGGCCGGTGAACGAACGGGTCGGCGAACCCGTCGACGTGTCATTCAGCGCCTACCAGTACCGCGCCGACCGTCCTGCCGAGGCCAACCCGCCCGAGGCATGGTGGGCACTGATGCACCATGCCGGTCAGCCCCTCAATGTCCCGGTTGACCCGCGATCAGAACCCGTGGCCCGGGTCCTGTGCTCGCTGCTGTGGGAGGAAATCCGGCCGCTTGAGCGCCTCGCCCTTTCTTGGGCGGTCCCTCCGGCCGGCCTCAGCCCGGATCAGGTGGAGGTTACCACCCTTGATCACCAGGGCACGGCCAGTTCCTGGTGGAACAACCTGCGGGCTCAAGTCAGGGAGGTGAGTTGGACCGTCAGTCAAGACAGGACTACCTGGACCTGTCCGCTGCGCCAGGACACCTGCGGCGTGGTGCTGGCATGCACCGCTGGGGCCGCCGCCGGCCACTCGGTGCCGACGATGGCCGCCATGACGGGGGCACGGTGGAAGCAGCTGGATTTCCAGGTCGAGTGGGCCTTCCAGACAGGGCAGGAGAGCGCCGACTATTCGGGCCGAGTGGAGGTGTACGACGGTCGTTTGGCTGCGCTCGAACCGCTTGCCGGCGATACGGGGACGACCATGACCGGGCCGGTGTCGTGGCGTTCGCTGCCAGTCAACGTCGCGCGGCGGGGCCTTCAGGGAACGCTCCTGTACGCGGGTACCTCGTGTTGGCGATCGGTGTACCCGTTCACCAGCCAGGACGACGATGTGGCCCGAACCATCGTCACCCTGTGGACGGCCGCTGGCGCTTTCTCGTTTCTGGCCGCTGATCTGGAGCACGGGCCCATCTTTGCTCCCGAGTTCGGCTTCTTCGTTCGGGCCATCTCGTCCGCCGCGGCGGTTGCCGGCGCGACCTGGCCGGCGTCGCCGTCGGCCGAACACCGGCCGCCGATAGACCTGGCCGTCGACGCCGCCACGGCCCGCCTCTTCGTCGAGGAGTTGCGGCGGCGGCAGTTGGGCACGGTCCGCCAGGCTCTGCGCGCTCGTCCTGAGCGCACCTGGCAGGAAGCGGTCAGCGCCATGCGCGGCGACGACCTGCCACTGCACCCGGTACCGCCGCCCGAGTTCGCCCCGGCCATGCAGGTCGAGGTGCCCTGCCGTCGACTGCAGGCGCAGTGGAACCTGGGCGCCTGGCACCTGCTGCGCCACTGCCAGCGCCATCCCGGGACCGGCCGGCTGTGGTTCAATGACCACCCGTACGGCGTTCTGGCCGCCGAAACTTACATGGTGCTGGCCGCCCTGGACCTGATGGGGCTGCACCGCGAGGCCGCCGACGGCTACGAGCAATGGCTCTCGTTGCCCCTCGACCCCAACTCCGCGGGTCACCATGACTGGGCGCTGCCCGACCGTCCCAACGGTCTGTTCACCGATGGCCATGGATGCCTGACGCATGCCGTTGGCCCCGAAGGCGTTGGCGGCCACATGGACGGGGTGCATGCCTTCGGGCCGGGCTCGATCGGCTGGGCGCTGATCGAACACTTCCGGCTGACCGGCGACAGCACCTGGTTCGCGGCCGCGGCGCCGCGCCTGCAGGCCAACGTCGAGTGGATACTGCGCCAGCGGCGGGTGGGCCAGAACCTGATGCCGGGCGGGGCCCGGCTGTGGGGCAAGGGTCTGCAGCTGGCGCTGCAGGTGACCCCGGACAGCGGCGGCCTGTGGATGCCGTTCTATGAGTGCGAGGCGTACTACTGGCTGGCGGTGGCGCATTTCGCCGATGCCTTGGTGGCACTCGACCCGGTGACCGGCGCGGCCCTGCAGGCTGAGGCCGAGGCCTATCGCCGGGACCTGCTGGCGGCGGTGGAGCGTTCAGTCGCGCTGTCGCCGGTGGTGGCCGTGCGCGATGGCACGTACCACTCGGTGATACCCTTTGCCTGCTATGTGCGCGGCCTGAGTACCGGTGCCTGGGGCTGGCGTCGTGACGGTTCAGGACAGCATGTCGGGCCTATGTACTGGGAGACCGTGCAGTCCGCGGCCCCCCTGGTCAGCCCTGCTGGGTTGTTGGCCCCTGACGATGTGCGGGTGCAGGGTTACCTCGATGTACTCGAAGACCGCCTGCTGTTGGAGAACGCCTATGTCGCCGGTCGCCCTTACTGGGAAGCTGGATGGCAGTACCAGGGCGGCCTTGAGCGTACCGCGAACATGCACCTGGCGGCCGACGACATCCCGGTGTTCATCCGTTCGCTCATGAACTGCTACGCCGTCGACATTCTGCCGCACGATGGGTATGTGTTCAACGAGCACGCGGTGCACGGCCCGCCTGACAAGATCTTCGAGGAGGCGGCATTCCTGGAGCGCTTCCGCCATCTGCTGGTCAGCGAACGCGGGGGATGCCTCTGGTTGGCGCGAGGCACGCCACGGGCCTGGCTGGATTCCGGCCAGCGGGTTGCCGTTCGCCACGCGCCCACCCACTACGGCCCGGTGAGCTATGAGATCACGTCGAACCTGACCGCCGGTTACGTAGACGCGATCCTGGAACTGCCGGAGCGCCAACCCCCGGCAGCGGTCATTCTGCGGCTGCGCCACCCGCAGGCAGCGGCCCTCCAGCGCGTCCGTGTCGGCGATCGGGAGTGGACGGATTTCGATCCACGGGCGGAGACCATTCGCCTGGTTGGACTGCGAGGTAGTGTGTCAGTGCGGGCTTGGTACTGACGCCAGGTCGGCACCGCGGCGACGGCGGTACGCCCGGGCCCGACGCGACGCCCGGACCGAGGCCAAGCGGTTGGTTGGGCGGCCGGGCCAGGGACGCGTCGCCTTTCGCGCCGGGACCTCGGACGGAACAGTGAGCAGCCCGGACGCACGCTCAACGGTGGCCTTGACGAGGGAAGGCCCTTGTTCGGCGTGGGCCGCTTCATGCACGAGACGGTCGAGATTATGCTGTGAGTGACGCAGACGTGGGTCCGGGCCGCAGTTCCGAGCCACCCGCGCAACACCCCAGCGCTGTGGTTGACAGCCAGCGTCTGGGTGCCGGCACCCGCGTTTCGGCCTTCTGCCGGGTACAGGCGACGGCAGTGATCGGTGCCAACTGCTTCCTGGGCGAAGGCGCGCTGGTGGAGGACGGTGTCTGTCTGGGCGACCGCGTCACTGTCCACAGCGGCGCTCGGCTCCACGCCGGGCTGCGGGTCGAAGACGATGTTGTCATCGGCTGCAATGCGGCCTTCCCCAACGACTCGTTCACCGGCGCGCCCGACGCGCGGCCAACCATCGTGCGCCGCGGTGCTCTGATCGGCGCCAATGCAACCGTCCTTCCCGGCGCCAACATCGGGCAACACGCCGTCGTCGGAGCCGGGGCGGTCGTGACTCGGTCCGTGCCTCCTCACGCCATTGTGGTCGGCAACCCCGCCCGCATCCTGCGCTACAACTCCTCCCTTCAGGCGGGCTCTGGGGGCACGGCGGGCAGTCCCATGCCCTGCCCTGAGCCATCGGCCGTCGCCGGGGTGAGTCTTGAGCGCGTCGAGGTGATCAAAGATGTGCGCGGCAACCTCATCGCGCGCGAGATCGGCAAGGGCTTGCCCTTTGCGCCGCAGCGGTGCTTCGTGGTCCTCGATGTTCCGGGCAAGGAACTGCGTGGAGCCCACGCCCATCGGCACTGCCAGCAGTTGCTCGTATGCCTGCGCGGCTCGCTGTCGGTGGTTGCCGACGACGGCACCAACCTGCGCGAGTTCGTCCTTGACCGGCCGGAACTGGCGCTCTACTTGCCGCCCATGATCTGGAGCATACAGTACAAGTATTCCTCGGACGCCATGTTGCTAGTGCTGGCCTCCGAACCCTATGCGGCCGAGGACTACATTCGCGACTACGACGAGTTTCTGCGCCAGCGCGTTCGACTCGACGGCCCGGGGCGGCACGCCTGATCTGAGGCGGCTTGGGTTGGCGCCGGCGCACGGTCGCGCCGTGTGGCCCTGCTCAGGGCCCGGCAGGGGAGCGGCGCCGGCGTTGCGCCGCGCATCCTGGTGGCCGGTTCGGCCGTGTGCCGACCCGCCGACGGGCCGGCCCAGCAGGCGGCTCCGTGCGGCGGTGCGGTTCCATCCGGGCTCAGGCCCCCAACCTTGGGTTCGGCCGCAGATAGGGGCCCGGGACGTACGGGAAGCGTTCTTGGACGTCGTCGATCAGTTCCACCCCGAATCCGGGCCGGTCGGGTAACTGCATGTAGCCCTGCCTCACCGTCAACGGCTCGCGGAAGATGCCTTCTTTGAGCGGGTTGCGGGTCTGGTTGAGTTCGCAGTAGGCGCCGTTGGGGATGCCGGCGACGAAGTGGGCATTGGCCATGGTGCTGCCGCCCCCGTGCCAGTTGTGGGGGATGCTCAGGACGCCGCGCAGGTGGGCCATGCGGGCGATGTGCCAGTTCTCGGTGATGCCGGTGACATTGCAGTCAGTCTGCACGATGTCCAGCGCCCGCTGGTCCAGCCACTCCTGAGCCTCGAACCGCTCGCGGAAGCGTTCGCCACCCGAGACCATGACCGTCGGCAGCGCGTCCCGCAGGCGGCAGTACAGGTCCAGGCACTCAAGACTGGTATCGCCGAACGCCTCTTCGAACCAGTAGAAACCCAGCCTCTCCAGGACCGGGGCGAAATCGGTGATGATGCGCTCGTGCGACCCCAGCAGCATGCCCACCGCCTCGTGCATGAGCCGGAACTCGGGGCCCACTGCCTCTCTAAGCCGCTCAAGGATGGGTACGTAGCGCTCCAGGGTCATGCCGGCCTGCTGCCAGTCGGTGCCGCAGCGGAACTTGAACGCGTCGTACCCTTGGCTCTGGTAGCGCCGTGCTTCGTCGATCAGGTCGCGCTCGCCGTCGGCATACCACGCGTGTTCGACGCCGGCGCTGGCATAGACCTTGACCCGCGTGACCGGCTCGTGGTCGGTCGCCAGCAGCCGGTACACCGGCAGCCCCTTGGCCTTGCCGATCACATCCCAGCAGGCATTGTCGACCCCGGCCCACGGCGCGCGATCGCGGCGGCTGGCGTTGCCGCGATTGGTGAGCAGTTCCACGTCGAACGGGTTATGGCCAATCAGCAGCGGTCGGATGACCTGCTCCGTGTATTCCTTGATGTAGCCCGGCCCTTCGTAGGGGCTGCCCTCACCGAGGCCGACCAGCCCCTGGTCGGTGAACACCCGCGTGATGGCTCCGTCCGTCTTCCAGACCTGGTAGCCGCCGGTGCGCCAAAGGTCTCCGGCCGGGTCGACATAGGAGAGGGGCAGGACATCGATGTCCGTGATGCGGATGTTCTCTCGGCCGATACCGTCCAGGGGGTGCTGGCGTGGAGCCGTCGAGTTCATGGTATGGTCTCCGGTGTCAGACGCGGGGGCGCGGGCCCGGCGGGCCGGCCGGCGTACCGCCGCATCACCTGGGCCAGGGGCGCCAACCCTCCAGCGATATGGCCGGGCCCATGATCCGTTCGTTACGGCGCGGCGCATAGATGCGGCTGCCCTGGAACGGCCGGTCCTGGGTGTAGACAAACACACGGTCCCCGTGCTGCACCGCCAGTTCGTCGCGCGGGTCGCCCGTGATGTCGCTCGGTGGCGCCACCGCGGCGCAACGCTGCGCCGCCGGCAGGCCGCCAAAGCAGTCCAGTTGGCCGAGGTCGACCACCTTGCGGCCGTGCACGTCCCAAAGCCCGAAGGCCTGTGCGCTACTGGTCAGGAGCACTAACTCGGCGCCCTCGCCGCTCCAATTGACGGGCGCCCCCCCTTGACTGAAGTAGTCAGGCTGGAACCGCCCGATGGGTTGGCCTTCGCCGTCGAAAAACGACAGGATGCCATAGCTCTCGTGCCGGTTACCGATGAGGATCTGGTGGCCGGGCAGGTCTTTGCGGAACTTGCCGACGGTGACGCCCTGGGCGTGGCCAATCAGGCGATGGGCCAGCACCTTGCCGGAGGTGGCGTCGACCAGCACGAAGCCTTCGCCGCCGCCGGCGTAAGCCGCCCGCATGGCGCCGGGCCACAGCTCGGCAGCAATCACCGAATCCGGATGTCTAGCTCCCTGCACAATGTCCCAATAGCGGGCCTCCTCGACACGCCAGAGGAGTTCACCCTCACCGTCGTAGCAGTGGTACCCGGCCAGGATCTCCTCGCGACCATCGCCGTTGACATCGCACAGGTTGATGTTGTGGCCCATTGGCGGCAGCTCAACCGTGCGGCTGAAGCGCAGTTGCAGGCTGGCGTCGAACACCCAGAAGGTCCAGCCGCCCGCTGACCCGCACTGGTCGAAGATCACCACACCATCACAGTGGTGAGCCTGGCGCAGGGCCGCCGGGTAGAGTTGGTGGATGGTGGGCCGCTCGCGGTTCTGGTCGAACGGTCCTGGCGCGGGCATGGGCGCCCAGGCCAGCCGTTCGCCGCTGACGCTGCTGTGGATAGCCATGCCGCCGTCGAAGAAACTGACGATCTCCTTGATGCCGTCGCCGTCCATGTCAGCGAACTTGCAGGTCCCGGCGCCCCCGCTGTGCCCGGGTGCCTGCCACAGCAGACCGCCGTCAAGGTCGTACATGGCGAACCCACGGGCGACATCCTCGCCGCCGACCACGAGCAGGCGGGGCGCGGCGCCTTCGTCGGGGCGGAAGAAATGGACGCGCCCGCCGGTGGCGACGGGGTAACTGCGCCAGAGGACCGGTTGCGGCACGGCCGCGCGCGCTTCCTCCAGGTCGCGCTGGCGGGCGTCGCGGTGGGCCAGGTTGGCCTGGTGCCCCTGGTCCCAGGTGGCGACACGAATGTCGCGCAGTCGGCAGATGGAGTTGACGCGGATGCCGGCGGCGCCGCTCGAGTATTCGGCATCGCGCACATCCGCGACCAACTCACCGTCGCACCAGCAGCGGATCCGGTCGCCCTCGACCTGGGCCAGCAGACGGTAGTAGCGGGTCGGGTCGAGTGGGTAACGCCGCTCGCCCAGGACTGTGCGCTGGTAGTCGCACCGCCGCACCAGCACGACGCGATCGAGCCCTTCCAGACACAACTGGTAGTAGCGCCGCAGGTCCTGCTGCCGGAACACCAGACCATTGCGCGCTACAGTGCAGTATTCGTCGTCCATGTTGCCCCAGGCGCCGGGTACGAACTGGCGTACGCTGGCCTCGATCTGGTAGTCGGCCAGCTCCTGGTCCGCAGTGACAAGGGTTTCCTCGCCCTTCATCCGGTGCTCGAGTACCTTGCCCTCGGCCACGTCGATCAGATGGAAGAATGACTCCGGTTTCCAGCCGCGGTGATTGAGAGGGGCCACCATGCCAGGGAAGCACCGCTCTTCGTGGCTCCAGTCCGGGTTCTTGCCGCGGAAGAGGAAGCCAACGGGGCATCCGTCCAGGTTCACCTGCACGATGGTGCGCGTTGCTGTTCTGGGCTCCATGGGGTACCCCGCTCCTGTGGTTGGCCCGCACTGCACCGGTCGGCAGATCCGGTTTGGCAGTGCGCGGCGGGCTCCGCGTGACCTCCGCGCCCGCCCGCCGCTCGCCCGGCCTTCTGTCACACCGCCGGTGGGTGCACCCGTGTGGCTGCGGCCGCGCCACCCGTGGCCGGCAAGACCCACGCGTTGCCTGGGATCGGGCTGCCGTCCGCCTCGTCGCGCCAATCGCCCTCGGGCAGCTGCACCACCAACGGCGGATCGGCGGCCCGGTCCGGAGTGACGCGAATCGCGCCGTCGGCCCTGGCAGTCACGTCAAGTACCACGCCGCGCACGTGGACGCGGGTGATGGTCAGTTCGGGCCAGTCTTGCGGCAGTCGCGGGCTAAGGTCGAAGCCGGCGACGGTGGGCCGGAAACCCAGGAAACCGTAGAGCATTACCTGGGGCACCAGCAGGCTCTCGAAGAACTCCTTGTCCAGTCCCAGACCGCCGGCCACGTTGGCGCCCTGCATGGTGCCGCGGGCCGGGTCCTGGGCGTAGTACGAGCGGTACCCGCCCTCGGCCTGCACCTCGGTGAACCAGGCTAGGATCTCGCGGAGTCGGGCCCATGCGTCATCGGGGCCGTCAACAGCCAGTCGGCACATCAGGTCGTGGTACGAGAAGCCCAGGACAGCCCCGCCGTCCTGCACCTGGTAACCCCAGGGGATACCCTCGGGATTGGACCAGGCCCAGAAGTAGTAGTCAAGATTACGCCGGGTGGTGGCGCGCGGACCGAAACGCCAATGGTAGATGTCGGGGCCAACGGAGGTGTCGCCGCTGACCACCCGGCTGCCGCTGATCCAGGCGCGGATCAGGCGGGCCTGGTCCGCGGTGGCGAAGCCATGGTACACGGCTTCGTTGTTGAGGAAGGTCCACCCGTAGTCGTGGAGTGTTCCGTCTAGATCGACGGTGCCGAAACGTTGGGTCTGGGGGTTCCAGAAGCGGTTCGTACCGTACTCTCGCACCTGGTCCGCGTGCTGCCTGAGATCGGTCGGGTCAAAGGCGTCTGCCCCGGTCGCGACGCCCCACTCGGGGTGAGCGACGATGGCGGCTTCGAGCTCGGCCAGGTCCAGCAGCGCGTCGTAGTAGTATATCGACGCCAGGGCGTCCTCGCCCCCGAAGGGCAGCAGGTCCCAGTAGTTACCGCCGATCCCCTCGCCAGGGATCACCTGCTTGTGGCCGTCGGCCGCGCGTCGCACGCCGCTGCGCCCCTCATGGCCGGGCCACGTCGTGTACACGCACCGGCGCGTGCGCGTCTGGAACTCGCGCATGGTGAAGCGCATGGCAGTGCGCACGCGGCCGATCTGCTCGCGCAGAAAGGTGAGATCGCCGGACCAACAGAAGTAGTCGTGGACGCCGCGAACAAAGTTGGGGTTGTTGATCGAGTGCCGGGTGTCGCAGGCGGTGTGGAATGACTTGATCACGACGCGCGCCGGGCTGCCGTTGGCGAAACACAGCCGCAGGCCGGTGATGGTCCCCGACCAGCCTGGCGTTCGGTACACCGGAATCATTGTTCGGGTCTCGGCGCGAGCCAGATCCATCTGCCCCTCGCCACCGCCCATCGGCATCCAGGCAAGGGCGGTGCCTGTGGCCGTGGCGGGCCCGAAGTAGCAGCGCCGATCGGCGCCGAAGTGCGGGTTCTCGGGCGTCGTCCACTCGACGTAGCAGTTGGCCGACTCCAGGCCCTCGGCCCACCAGTTCAGGCGTAGCCAGGGGCAGACGCGTGCTGGCACCTCCAAGGGCGGGGTCTGGGCGCGGGCGTCGGCGTCGAGCAGTTCGATGGGCCAGCCCTGTTCGTTGACAGCGCCGCCCTCGCCGCCCGTCAACCGCCACCCCTCAGGCGTTGCCTGGGGCGCGTCGTACCCCGCGACGCCAGTGCCTCGGAAGTGCCATCCCATGCCACCGGCCTGCGACCACAGCGGGAACGGCCACCCTTCCGCGTGGGCCGGGCCGTCGTGCTGCTGTGTATGGACGTAGCCCTCGGCGTTGATGCCCCGGCCGGCCAGGGCGGTGGCCCATCGGCGGCGCATCTGATCGAGCTGGCGGCCCGAGCCCCGTGCGGGCCACAGGGTCGCCTTCGGCATCCACTCGTCCCACAGCGGGATCAGCGGCCCGGCCGGCTGATAGTGGAGCCAGAACAGGTCGCGCAGGGCGGTCATCGCCGCCTCGTGCCCGGGGACGACGAAGCGGGGGAAATCGAGCGGGGGAGCGTTCGGTTGGGTGGCTTCCATCGGCTGGCGTCAGTCCCGTCGTGGGCCAAAGCCCTTGGGTGGCAAGCGAAGACCGTCAGTGACCGCCCACCAAGGTACGCCTGTCGTGGTCGCCGTCCATGGGGGCCGTCGAGCGGCCTGGCGAGGCCGGTCCGCGCCGGACCGGGGAGCGCCGGGGCGGGCGTGCGGTTCGCGGCCGTTACGCGGGCGGGCCGGCATGCCTTACAATGGCCACGTGCCCCCAGGCGCCGTGGAGGCCGACGCGCGCCACGGACGCCTCGATCGGTACCTCACGGCCGTCGCGGTGCCGGCCGGCCAGTGCCAGGGGGCGTCGGCGATCGGCGCCCGTGTCCGGCGGCCCTGCCTGGGTGGCCGCGGTCAGCAACCGTTCGCGCGGTATCACGCGGTCGAGGTCCTGGCCCAGGACCTCGTGGCGCGCGTACCCGAACAGCAAGGTGGCCGCGTCGTTCCACAGCGTGATGTGGCCGTGGGCATCGACCATGAGGATCGCTTCCGGGGCTCGGTCGACGGCTTGCCGCAGCTGCTCCTGACTGGCGCGCAACTCGTTTTCCGCACTCCGCCGCAACATGGCTTCGCCCATGCTGCGGGCTGCGTCCTCCAGCGCCTCGACGCTCTCCCGTGTCTGTTGCCCGCCAGCGCGCGTTCGCAAGTGCAGCCAACCGATCGCGCGCCCCTTGGCGCGGACGGTCACCAGGACCGCGGCCCGGTACCCACCCCCGAGAAACCGGCCCCACGCCGCGGCTGGCAAGCCGACGGCGGGGGGTGGTTCGGTGATCTGCTCGACGTCATCGACCCACAGACTGCCTCCCGGGGTGGAGCGCACGCCGGGGGGCACCTGCCCGGCCGCCACCATGTCCGCCAGCCGTTCCCAGTTGACGGCTTCGCCCCCTGCTGCATCTTCCTGCGCCAGCGGGTCTGCAGACGTCGGCGACAGCGGGGTCGCGGTGGTCTCGGCCTGCCCACCCACGGACAGCCGACTCGGCAGACCCAGGCCCGGGTTCAGGCGCAGGTCCACCACGTCGGCCGCGGTAGAGGCCTGGACCAGGTGGAGCATCCGTTGCAGAACCGCGGGCACCTCGCCGGTCTCGCCCAAGATCAACTGAATCCACTGTCCCATGGCGCGGTACGCATCGCGACGTCGGCGCTCGCTGATGTCGCGATGGAAGGCCAGTACGTGCCACTCGTTGCCCAGCCGAACCCGGCTGGCCGCCACACTCAGCGGGACAACAGAACCATCCCTGCGGCAGTGTTCGGTCTCGAAGTTGAGTATCTCGCCGGCCACGGCCCGCTGCAGTCGGTCAGCGATATGGGCGGCCGAAGTGGGTGTGTCCAGGTCGGCCAGCGTCAACGACGCCATCTGCGCCGCATCGTCATAGCCGTGCAGGCGCGCGAACGCAGCGTTGGTCTGCATGCGGCTGCCGTCCGCGCTCAGCAGCATGATGCCGTCGACGGCCTGGTCGAACACGGCGCGGAAACGGGCCTCGTTTTCCTGCAGCGCTCGCTCCGTGCGGCGGCGCTCAGTGATGTCACTCCACATCGCGGCCATGCAGTCGCGGTCCTGGAGACGGAGCAGCCGGGCACTCACCCGGACGTCGCGGATCTCCCCGTCGCGACGTCGATGGCGGGTCTCGAAGACGAGGCCACCGCGCTGGTGAATGGCCTCGATGTTGCGGCGGATTTCCGCCGGGGTCTGCTCGGCTTGCAGGTCGGCGATGGTGAGTTGCGCGAATTCCTCCCGCGTGTAGCCCATGCCCTCGTGCGCCGCAGTGTTGAATTCGACGAAGCTGCCGCGGGCGCCGTCGACCAGGACGATGGCGTCCATGGCCTGGGTGACGATGCTGGCAAACACCTCTTCGCGGGCCCGCAGGGCCCTCTCGGCTCGCTGGCGTTCAGCCAGTTCGCGTTCGACCAGGCGCAGTCGCTGCTGGCGCCACACCGCGCCCAGGCCCAGCAGCATGGCTAGCGCGCAGGCGGTCGCCACGGCGGCGGCCTGCTGCCGTTCCCGGCCCCAGTCCTGCGCCGCTTCGTCGCGGTCGATGGTAGCCACGACAGCCCAGGGGCTGTTGGCCACCGGCCGGCCCACGGCCATCACCTGCCTGCCACGGTCATCGACACCCTGGAGCAGGCCCTTTGTCCCCAGCACCGCCTGCACCGCCGGCATGTCGGTTCGCGTCAGGGGCACGCGCAGGCTGGCGGCTGCTCCGGGGCGGCGAGGCGTCTCGCTGTACCACACCACGGCTTCGCCATCACGGCCCACCAGCAGGCCCTCGCCGGTGCGGTTTGGCAGGGGCCAGCTCTGCAGCGACGGGTAGAGCACCCGGGTCGGGTCGATCAACAGCAGCACCACACCGTCGGCCGGGCCGACGGTGCCTTCGTGCAGGCGCAGCGGGCACAGCAGGCCGAGATGAACAGGCTGGTTCTGGCCGCTGCGGTGCATCTCGGTGAGTACGGCACGCGGGGCTGCCAGGCCTTCACGCACGTGCTTCTGCAGGCAGCCCATCGCTGTCCAGCCGTCGTCGGGCACGGCCGCCAGCATCCTGCCCTGGCCGTCGAACAGCGCCAGGGCCACGTACTCCCGTCCCTGTTGGAAGGTTCGCAGGTACGCCAGCGCCTGCGCGTGCGCTTCGGGGTCCGCCGGCCGTACCAGTGGCTGTTGCAGCCGGTAGCTGCCCTGGATCAACACCCCGTCGCCGGACCGCTCGCGCCGCCAGGCCGCCATCTGGCCTGCCTTCAGGTCTGCAATGCTGGTCAGGGTGGCTTCCCAGGCGGCCATCGCCCGTCCCTCAGCGTGGCCGACAGCGTACCAGCCCGCGCCGCCGATAGCCGCGACCACAACCAGTGCCGGCAGGACCAGGCGCAACAGCCTGGCCCGTGGGGCCGGGGCGAGCCAGGCGCGATGGCCTCCAATACCCATAGTGTCATCTCCGCGTCAGCAGGGCGCTGCCCGGGCCGCGATGGGCTGGCCGTTGGTGCCGGCGATCGCCGCACCGGTTGCCCCGCACTCCTGGTGTATGGATATTGCACCGGCGCATTCGCTGATTCATGTTAACTCGGGTTCGGTCGGGGCGCCAACCGCCACCCCGGCTCAGAGGGCGCGACGGCCCTGGACATGCTCTACACCCAACCGCGGGCAACGGTGCACACGGCGCTCCCAGGCTGCGGCCGGCCGGCGAGCGGAGACTGGGCCTGACGTATGCCGGACGGGGAGAACGCGGTCGTCCTGCCGGTTGCCGCCACACCGGCTGCCGCGCTGCCGAGCGAACCGAGCCTCGGAAACCTGCTGACTTGGCTGATCACCGCCCAACGGCAGGTGCTGGGCGTGGTCGAGGCCATGCCGTGGCCACCGGACTTCGGTCGGATTGAGGCGGCGCTGTGGCAGGAACTGGGACGGCTGGGCGTGCACCCCGGGCCGTGCGTCATCACCTGGAAGCCAACGGCACCTGGCGGGTGTCCGGCGTCGGCAGGCGGGCCGGCGTTCGGGGCCGGCGCGACGGACCGGGCGGCGGGCCCGCTGGCGGTCAGTCCGACCGCCGATTCCGCTGCTGGCAGCGAGGTGTCGCGCGCGGCCGGCGGTGCGGACGCTGTGTGCCTGGCGGCCGGGCCGCTGACATTCACGGCCGCTGACGGCCCGGCGCTGGCCGGGGCGCTGGCCGCCATCGAAGCGCTGGTGGAGGCCC
>CAITNQ010000016.1 GCA_903893785.1 uncultured Gemmatimonadota bacterium | reverse complement strand
CGCGGCCACGCCCTGCGGCCCTTGGAGGCAGCGGCTTCTGGCGCGACCTTTACTGACGCTGCCAGGCTGCGTGCCCGAACCGGGTTGCCGACCCTCGCCATTGGCCTCGGTCAAGAGGCCCCCCGGCACGGGCTGTCGAGCCAGCCGGACAGGCGGCGTTGCCGCGTACGGCCAGGGGCACGCGTCGGCGGCGCGGCGACTGGGTGGCCGAGCGCCATTCCGGGTGCACGCACGGTGGCCCGGACCCGCCGCGCTTCGGCCATGGTGCTGTCCGTCGATTGTCCATGAGACCGGGGCGAACACCTCCACGTGGTTTCCCCCAGGAACGCGGTGCCGGCCATGTGGAAACCTGTACTGGCGATCTCGCTGGGTGCCGCCCTGGGGGCGTTGCTGCGCTGGCAACTGGGCCTCAGGCTCAATAGCCTGTTCCCGGCTCTGCCGCCTGGCACCTGGGTGGCCAACATGGTCGGCGGCTACATCATCGGCATTGCCATCGCCTACTTCGCCCAGGCCGCCGCCATTGCCCCTGAGTGGCGGCTGCTGGTAGTGACCGGGTTCTGCGGCGGCCTCACGACGTTCTCGACGTTTTCCGCCGAGGTGGTGGATCTGCTTCAGAGCGGGCAGTTGGCCGCCGCCATGGCGGCCATCGCCGCGCATGTGACCGGGTCGCTGGTGATGACGCTGGCTGGTTTGGCTACCTGGCGAGCCCTGGCGCGAGGCTGAGGAGGCGGCCATGAGGGGTTACCAACTCACCTTCTTCACCCAGCAGAGCCACCGGCACCATCACCGCAGTCTGGCCGAATGGCTCCTGCTGACGGCCCGTGACCTGGGCATCGGCGGCGCCACCGTCATCCCTGCATCGGAAGGGTACGGGCACCACCGTCGAATCCACGCGGCTCGGTTCTTCGAGTTTGCCGACCAACCGCAGGAGGTGGTGATGGCGGTTTCCGAAGAGGAATGCACGCGTCTGTTCGAAAGGCTCGAGCGCGAACGCGTGCACCTGGTGTATGTCAAGGTTCCGGTCGAATACGGCGTCCTCGGCGTCCCGGAGGACTGAACCGAGCCGGCTCAGTCCCGCAGTCCGAGCGCCGGTACGCCGACCGTCAGTCGCGCGATCGATCCGTCGCGACGGAAAATGGCCCGGCTGTCTTCCAGCGACAGCGCCTGGCCGGCTACCCTCCTGGTTGCCCCGCCACCCTCTTCCACCGTGATGTGGGCCTGGCTCGCCAGCTGGTAGCACACGGGGACCTGGCAGTAGGTGAACGCCAGGCTGCCGGCTGGCAACCGCCAGATCCGCTCGATGGCGTCGATGTCGGTGTAGGCGAATTCGCGCGACTCCACGAGGAACTCGCCGCGCCGCAGCAGTTCGGGCGCGAACGCCAGCGTGCCCTGCTCGACCCGAAGGCCCAGTTCTGCCCATCGGGTCAGAATCTCCTCCTTTACCTGACCCGTCATTCCCGGCTGCTGGGCCCCCAGGTGGCGAGGAGTGTGCGAGTATGGATCGGTCGGAAAGGCGCCGTATACGGCTGGCGCCTTGGTGAAACCCAGACCGCTGCGGATGTCATGGTAGGCGAGGTGCAGGTCGGCTATGACGTCCGCGGGCGCCCCGGTCTTGCTGGCGTGACGGTGGGTCTCGGCCACTGCCAGCAGCAGTTTGGCGACCATGTGCCAGTAGATGCTGCCCAGGCCTTCAAAGGCGAACATGGACCCACTCCGGCCGGTGAACGCGCGGTGGCGGAAGACCGTTTCCCACAGGTCCAGCAGGGCGGCACGGTCCTGCTCAACCGCCGCCCCATGGCCTGGATGCACCGCCAGGCGGTTCAGGCGCGCTTCCAGTCCGGCCGCGTTGGCCAGATCACCGTGGAAGTGCGCTGCCCCTTGCTCGTCCACGAGCACCAGGTCGCGGTTGCCGCGGTCGACGAGCGCGGCCACGCCCGGTACGGCGCTGCGCCAGTCTTCCGGCAGGGTGTTGCGCGATGCGAACGGCGCCAGCGTGCGGTCCGGGTACAGCAGGTAACTGTGCTGATCGACCCGGAAAAGGTCGCTGTGGCGCAGGGCCTGCAGCAGCGACAGGGACGCGGCGGCGTCCAGCAGGCCGCTGCTGAGGATGGCGACCTGCCCTTCGAGCATCAGGTTCAGACGCGTCACCGAGGCCCGCTGCTCCGTCACCACCAAGGCGTTGTAGCTGTGGAACAGGCCGTCCGGGCGTCGGTTGGCCTGGAGCGTGGCATCGACCGCGCCCAGGGCGGCACTCAAGAGGCCCCGGATCTGCGCCGTCGGGACCCGGATCGGCGTACCCAGGTCGAGTTGGTACGTCGCCTGTCGATGCTGCTCACCGGCCGCACCCAAGGCAGCCATCACGCGGAAACGCTCGGCGTCGCCGTCGCCCATCGGCATCGCCAGGACGGCGCCGAGTTGTTCGGCGAAGCGCGCCACGGCCGCCGACAGCACCAGCGTTTCGTCGGCGGCGCCCAACACCCGGGCGAGGAAGGTCAAGTAGCGCCGCAGGTAGGCCACGGTAACCACGGACAGGCCCCAGCCGGCTAGCGCATTGTTGGCGTCGTTCCATTCGGGGCGCTGCGTGTTCAGCCAGACACCGCCGCCAGGCACCAGGTTGCTCAACTTGGCCAACAGCGGGACGAGCAGCTTCTCGGCCAGGGATACGAGCAACGCATCGCCGTTCGCGGCCGCGTACAGCCGGCCGTCGTTGCCGATGTCGGCGGCGCGCGCCAGGAGTTGGCGGTGGCGGGCCACGTTGAAATGAATCGAGTGGCGCGGATCGCGGAGAAGGTCGTCGAGCCCCTTGATCTCGTAGGGAACAAGGGCGTAGGCGAACAGCTCCTCGTTGAGGCGGCGGGTGAGTGCGCCGGGCTCGAAGCGCTCGTAGCTCTCCAACAACCGCAGCAGGTAGACAATCTGGTGGTCGCCCCAGTACCCGATATGGCTCCAGGGGTTCTGCGGATCCTCTACCTCCCAGTCGATGCCGCTGCGGGTGATGCGGTAGGGGTTGTACCCATCGGCCGTTGAGGCGTTGAGGAACACCGCGACCATGGATTCAAGGCACAGGGGATAGCTCTGCGCCAGACTCTCCCAGTTCTGGAAGATATCGCGCCAGTTGCCCTGGTAGTCGTAGATCGTCGCGCCGCTCTCGTCGCGGGTGCGAATAGCGAAGCGGTTCCAGGGCCGGCTGGGATCGCCGTGGCGACGGCTGAACGTCAATGGCAGGTACTCACCGGCCAAACGGATCAGCTGGTTGTCGCCGGTAGCAGCCGCGCATTGGCGCAGCGCCGCCAGTTCCAGATGGGGCGGCAGGGCTGCCAACCAGGGCGCCTGGCGCGCGTGCAGCTCGGCATTGCGGTCGCGCAGAAAGGCGGCAAAGTCGGGCGTCGGGAAGCGGTACCCGTCCGGCAGTGTGCCGCCCCGCATGCAGTTGAACAGGACGTTGGCGAAATGGTGTACGCTCACCGCGGCGTCGGCGGTCTGCTGCAGGCCATCGGCGCCGGCGATGCGCGCCCGGAGGCCCTCCCGCGTGGCGGCGACATCGGCCTGCAGCGCGCGGTGGAGCTCGATCGGCCAGGCCAGTTGGCGCCGCAACCGGCCCAGAGCCCCGTGGTCCAGGCCGGTGTCGACCACCGCGATCCATTCATGCGCTGCGCCCGCCGCCACCTCGGCCGTGGCGCCGACCAGATAGGCGCCGAACTCGCCCCGTATCTCGCTTTCGCCGTGGACCGGTTGGCCGCGGCGAAAGCAGTCCACCTGTCGTTCACAAAGCAGCAGGGCCGGATCGCGATGGCCGATGGACCAGGCAGCGGCGACCCGCAGCGACTCGCAGGGCTCGGCGCGGTCGGTGATGCCCGCATTCAGCGTGAACACACCCAAGCCCTGATCGCCCTCGTGGCGCATGTACGCGGCCGCCAGGTAGCTGTATTTCTCCAGCAATTCCTGGCCGACGCCGGCGGGGATGAGTTGGTGCCACCCGTCCAAGTAGCGGACCCGCGTGCGCGCCGGACTGAGGTTCTCCAGAGCGCAGGAGCGCACCAGGCCAAAGGTGTCCGAGGTCGTCAGTGTCCACGCGAAGCGCAGACCCAGATCAAGGTTGATCTCCTCGAACATGACGCTCGTGCCGAACTGGCTCTTGAACAGACTGCGTTGGATGCGATAGGGGCCCAGACCCTGCTGCCATGGTTCCCACAGTGCCCAACCATGGCCCCGTTCGACCAAGAAGATGCTGCGGGCCCCGCTGCTGTCAGCCTGGCCCAGGATCCGGTCGGCAGTGCGGTACGGGAAAATCGCGTGGTCCGCATCGCCGCGGCCGGCCGTGAATGGCCCGTTGCTGCCGGCGAAGAGCCACAGGTCGCCGTTGCTGACGATGCTCATCAGGAAAGGCGACATGGCGTTGACGTGGCGGATGCCGACGAAAACCTCGCCGTTGACGTTGAGGTGGGTGGGTTCGGCCTGCCCGGCCACGGTCGGCAGAGGGTCGCTGCCGAGCAGAACAGGGGTCGCCGATGGCGCCGACAGTGCCGCGGTCATTGGATAAGCCATGGTTGTCTGGAGTGGTTTTCGTTGCCGTACATCCCAAGGGATAGATGATCCGAAGGCCCACGTCAAGACTGGGTGCCGGAGCCTGGCCGGCGCGGCTCTGACGCTGGCGCCGATCCGCCCTGCCGCGCCCGCAACCCGCGGCGCCTGAGCCCTGTCTGGCCCGGTCTGCTGGCGGTGTCAGGACACCGGTGTCGCGAGAGCGTCGCCGCACAAACGGCGAACCGTCTCAGACATCGGCGGCTGTCCACGCCGTGCTTGACGCCCGGCGGTCGCCCGCCGATGCTTCCCCTGCCCGCCCACGCCAAGCCGTGCCCCGGCTGACCGAGCGGCGATGGCGGCCGGCGCCCCCGAGCGCCTACGGGGCCGCGGCGGGACGGCCCAACGCGCAGCATAGCGACCAGCCCATGGAGATCGGCATGGAACCCGTTCGGATCGGCGTAGTGGGTCTTGGTGTTCGGGGCCACTGGGTGGCCCACCTGGTCCGCGATGGCGCCTCGACCGAACTGGTCGCGGTGGCCGACCTGGACCCGCAGATGCTGGACCTGGCCCGGCGGACCTTCCCCGGCGTGGTCGCCTGCAGCAGCGGCGAACAGATGGCTCGTGAAGCTGACATCGAAGCCGTGGTGGTGGGCACCGGAGACCGTTTCCACGCCGGCAACGTCAAGGAAGCCCTGCGCCACGGCAAGCACGTGCTGGTGGAGAAGCCGCTGGCGCAGAGCTTCGCTGACCTCGGGCACATCGTGCGCCTGCAGCGCGAGTCCGGTCTGGTCGTGGGCACCTACCTGGAACTGCGCCACAGTGCCCTGTGGCGGAGGGTGAAGGCCATCATTGACGCGGGCGAGATCGGCCGGGTCCACGCGGTGTCTCTGGTGGATCTGGTGGGCCGTGACCGGGCCCAGTTCTTCGGGCGTCGGCGCGGCCGATCCAGGGATGTCATGGTGAGCCTGGTGCTGCAGAAGGGCGTGCACTGCCTGGACCTGATGAATTGGTTTGCCGGTTCGTCGCCCCGACGGCTGGCAGCCATGGGAAGGCTGGCCCACTTCGGCGGTGACCAGCCGGCCGACAAGCGCTGCCGCGACTGCGAGATCCGCGATACCTGCCCGCATTTCCACGGGCACACCTATGCCCTCGACCCCCCGGGTATCACCGTCGACCACGGCGACGACTACTGCGTATGGTCGACCGCGTGCGATTTGGAGGACGTCAGTTTTGTCACGCTGCAGTACGACAACGGCGTTGTTGGCTCGTATCAGGAAGTGCATTTCGCGCCTCACTACGCCACGCATTTCACCCTCTACGGTTCCCAGGCACAACTGGATGTGGAGGCTAACCACGACACCGGCGAGTGTTGGGTTCAGGTGACTCGGCGGCACACGCACGAGACCCGTCGCGAGCAACCGTGCGGCGACACCGGCCACGGGGGCGCGGACCCGATGTTGCTGGCCGATTTTGCCGCCGCGGTACGCCAGGGCCGGCAACCGTTGTGCGACCTGCGGGCGGGCTACGAGAGCGCCCAGATCGGCATTGCGGCCCGGCTCTCCATCGACAGCGGGCAGTGCGTCGAGTTGCCGCGCCTGGAGGCCGAGTGAGCCCGGTCGAGCTACCCTTGGAGGCCTGTCTGTGGCCCCAGTATCGCCACGACGATAGCCTGTCGGGCCGTTTCCCCGGCCGCGGCCATCTGGTGGCCGCGCCGCGGGTGCGGTGGTCTGTGGACCTGGGCGCTGAGGTGGTCCCGGCCGAGGTCTGGCGGGTGGAAGACGTTGACGGCGATGGGCAGGACGAGTGGCTGCGCCTGCTGCCGGATCAGCTGGTCTGCCAGGATCTTCTGGGGGGCCATCGCTGGACCTGCACCGGTCTGCCGCGGGTGCAGGTGGTGACCCTTGCGGACCTGACCGGCGACGGCGGCCGCGGTCTGCTGCTGGACATCAACACCGGCACCGAGACCCAGACCTGGGTGGTCGATGGGCGCAGCGGTGAGCGGGTGCTGCTCTACGCCAAACGCAATGTCTTTGGCGAGTCCCGTCGGCTTGGGCACCTCCTGGCCGGGGTGCCTGGCCAGCAGTTGTGCGCCTGGTGGAGCGGCGACGGCGTGTTCGGCGAGCGCACGACCTGCGATGGCTGGGTCTTCAGTTTCGAGCAGGGCGTGACGCGCCCCACGGTGCGTTTTCGGGCCCATGAAGAGGGCGTCATCTACGCTCCTCTGCACCTGATCGCCGACATGGACGGCGATGGCCGTGCCGAGATGGTCATGATCTCCCACGAGCAGCTCTGGGTTTATGATCTGGACACCAGCCAGCGCCTCTGGCACAGCCGATGGACACCCGCGACCATTCGCACCTACTGGGCCCATACGGCGGCGCTGCCGCTTCGGCCCGGGGCGCGTCCATCCCTGTTGATGATTAACCCGCACCTGCCGGGGTTGAAGGTCGTCGACCAGGACGGGACGACCGCTGTCGAGCGCTGGCGGGTGGTGGTCGGCGTCGAAGACCAGTACCAGTCGCAGGTGAAGATCGAGGCTGGGGCTCCTGATCCGTTCGCCGACCTGGACGGTGATGGCCAGATCGAGATCATGGCCGCGATCACCAACGAACACGGCGACGGCCGCACCTGGTTGGCTGTCTTCGGCGCTGATCGCGGCCAGCGGCGTTTCGAGGCCCCCCAGCTGCGTGTTCTCGGCTTCGAAGACCTGGACGGCGACGGTCGACTGGAAGTCTTCCTGTTGCAGGCCGACGGCGTCCTGCGGTTGGCAAATTGGGATGGCGCGCAATTCGTCGACCGCTGGCGGGGCCGCCGCGCCGAACCGCTGTTCCAGCCGGCGCCTCTGGAGCAGGACCTGGGGCGGTCCATGGGCGCCCGCAATACCTTGAGGAACCCCGTCGTCTGGCGCGAAACACCGGGCGCCGCGGCCTTCCTGATGCGCGTGGACGGCCGCCTGTGCAGTTGGGAGTTGTGCCCCGGGGGATCGCTCCAGCAGGTGCGGGAGTTGACGCACCATCCGGCGGTGGCGCCGCCCGCGGAGCCGGTGGCGCGCCCTACCCACACCTGGGATGGCCGTACGCTGAGCGTGCGCACCCGCGACGGCCAGGTGATCACCCGGGAGGTGCCCGCGCGACGCCTGTACCTGGCGCCGCCACCCCTGGTGGGCAGGTTGGGCGGTCGGGTGCGTATCGTGGTGCGCGACTATGAGGGCCAGCTGCGCTCGCTCGCTGCCAACGGCGACGACCCGAGGGTCCTGGTCCGGCAAAGCCCGGCCTTTACGTCGGTGCTGCACAGCACAGACCACCCGCAGCTGTGCGATGTCGACGGTGATGGCGAAACCGAGCTGCTGGCCTCGACGCGCGAGGCGGGCGGGAGTGCGGCGGTGGTAGCCGTCGATGCGTCGGGTCAACGCAAGCTGTACCTGCCCATGGCCAACCAGGCCGCCCAAGTCTGCCTGGGGCCGACCGGCCGACTGCCGGGGGGCGGCCGCTGGGTCGTGCTGCGTCAGTTCCCGCCCCTGGACGACCCGTATGTAGCCGCGTACGACGGCCGCACCGGTGCCGAACTGTGGCGGCGCGAGCACTTCGGATCCTATGGCGACCGCGGGGTCAAGTTCGCCCTGCACACGCCCACGGCAGTCCTTGATTACCACGGCGACGGGAGCGACAGCTTCCTCGCGCAGTCGGAGAATTTCTACAACATCGTTGAGGGCGCCACCGGCCGGGAGCTGTTGCTACCCATGCCTTCGCACTCGGATGCCGTGCCCGGGCACTGGACTGCCTACGCCACCCCTATCCTTGTCGATCTGCTAGGCGAGGGCCGACCCCTGGTCCTTCATAGCCGGTCGTTCCAGCTCACCGCCGTCAGTGACCTCGAGGGCCGGCCGCGCTGGCACTGGGGTCTGACGCGAGACACCACTGCCCGCAGCCACGCCGGCCTGGGCGACCTGGACGGGGACGGTCGGATCGAGCCCGTGGTATCGCAGGCCGACGGCCTGCTGACCGCATTCCAACCAGGGCCAACAGATCACCCCTGTCCCAGCTGCCCGCCGGGCGCCGGAAGCTGCGCCGGTCAGGTGCGCTGGACCCTTCGCCTGCCGCCGCCGCTCAGCGACATCACTGCGGTTGATGTGGATGGCGACGGGCGTGACGAGCTGCTGCTGGGCACCGGGGCCGGATTGTGCTGCCTCGAGGAAGAGCGAGGCCAACCCAGTGTGGCCTGGACGATCGATCTGCAAGCCACGGTGGGTGCCCCGGTCGTGGCCGACCTGGAGGGGCAGGGCCGCCCGTCGATTTTGGTGACCACCGAGGACGGCTTCCTTCACTGCCTGGCTTAGCCGCCGTTCAGCGTCGTCCGCCCAACCGCCTGCGCGTGGCTTAGCCGCCGTCGGCGTCGTCGGGCCAGCCGCTGGCGGTCTGCGGCACCCGTGCCGGCCTGCCCGGGCGCGGACGGCGGCCGGCCGGACCCGCCCGTGACGGGCAGGGCTGCCCGCCAAAGGTGGTGACCCCCACCGCGGTTGCCTCGGTTCCCTGATACAGGCGCCCTTCACCCCATCGCCCGCTGCGTGCCGGCGGCCCGGACCGGGGGGCGGCACGCCCCGCACTACGGGCGGACGGTCAACCGGGCCGGGCCAGGCAGGCGCCAATCTTGGCCCCCAATTGCTGGCTCGTGAAGGGCTTCTGAAGAAAGTCCACGCCCTCGCCTGACAGGCCGTGCTGAGCGATGACATCGGCCGTGTACCCGGACATGAACAGGCAGCTGATGCCGGGGTGGATCGCCATCAACCTGGCCGCCAGGTCGCTGCCGTTCATCTGGGGCATGACCAGGTCCGTAATGACCAGGTCGATCCGGCCGGTGTGCCGGTGGACCATGCGCATGGCTTCGCCCGGCGACCGGGCGGCGAGCACAGCATGCCCCATCTTCTCCAACAACACCGTGGTGGTGTCCAGTATCGCCAGGTCGTCCTCGACCAACAGGATGGTAGCGCTGGGCTGAGTCGCCGGCTCGCTCGGCCTTGCCTCGGGCCGCGGCACCGTTACCGCGGTATGGCGCGGCAGGTAGATCGTGAAGGTCGTTCCGCGGCCGGCCTTGGTGTCAACATCGATGGCCCCGCGGTTCTGCCTGACGATGCCGTACACCGTCGCCAGTCCCAGTCCCGTGCCCTTGCCCGGTTCCTTGGTAGTGAAGAACGGGTCGAAAATCCGCGCCTGTGTCTCGCTGTCCATGCCGCAGCCATTGTCGCCTACTATAAGTGCAACGTATTCACCTGGCACAGCGTCGGCGTGGCGGGCGCAGAAGCTGCTGTCGAGCACCGCGTCGGCAGTGGCGATCGTTACTCTGCCCTGGCCCGCTATGGCGTCTCGGGCATTGACGCACAGGTTGGCCAGAACCTGGTCGATCTGCGAGGGATCCATGTAGGTCATGGCCACGTCCGCCTGGGGGCGCCACTCCAGCTCGATGTCGGCACCGATCAGGCGACGCAGCAGTTTGAGCATCGATTCGACCGTGGCGTTGAGATCGAGCACCCGCGGCGTGATGGTTTGCTTGCGGGCGAAGGCCAACAGCTGCCGGGTCAGGTCGGCCGAGCGCTGCGCCGCATCACGCACTTCCTCCAGATCGGTGCGCAGGGGGTCGGTCGTGGGCACGCGTGCCAGGGCCAGTTCGGTGCGTCCCAGGATGACCGTGAGATGGTTGTTGAAGTCGTGCGCCACGCCGCCGGCGAGAGAGCCCACGGCTTCCATCTTCTGCGCCTGCAGGAACTGCGCCTGCAGTTTGCCCTTCTCCTCCATCTCCTGCTCCAGACGGGCGTGCTCATCGCGCAGTTTGCGGTAGCGGTTTAGCCGGGTCACGGTACGCACCCGCGCCCGCAACTCAGCGCGGTCAAAGGGTTTCGTGATGAAGTCGTCGGCACCGGCCTCAAGCCCCCTGATCCGCGAAGCCCGATCGTCCAGTGCCGTGACCATGAGCACCGGCGCGTGCGCCAGATCCGGGTCGGCGCGCAGCCGGGCGCACACCTGGAAACCATCAAGCACCGGCATCATCACGTCGAGGAGGATAACGTCCGGCTTCAGCACCGCGGCGCGTTCCAGACCCTCGACTCCGCCGGCGGCTTGGAATAGCTCGTACCCCTCTGCCTCAAGTGCCTCGACCAGCGTTTCCCGGGCCCAGTCACTGTCGTCGACGATCAGGACCACGCTCTTGCCGTCTTCGCTCATACCCCCCCGCCCGTCCCGTCCATCCGTTTCGCCAGCAGTGTCTCTATGGTATCGATCAACTCGCGCATGCTGACCGGCTTGCTCAGGTACGCATCGGCGCCGTTGTCGGGTAAGTGCCCCGCCTCGTCCGACACTGCCAGGGCCGTCAGTGCGACGATGGGCGTCTGGCCAAAGGCGCTATCGCCACGCAGGCGGCGGATCGCCTCCATACCGTCCAGACGCGGCATCTGCAGGTCCATCAGGACGATATCCGGTGTGCCAGCCCTGGCCCGTTCGACCGCCTCGATGCCATCGTGGGCCACGTCAACCTCGAAGTTGCCGCCTTCCAGATAGGTCTTGACGGTACGTATGCTCCACTCGTTGTCCTCGGCGAGAAGCACGCGCCGAGGCCGGCCCGGCCCAACCGCTGCCGCGGTCGTTCGTCGGGTCGGCGCGGCAGCGTCAGTGAGCCCGCCCGAAGGGTCCGGCGGACCCGCTGGAGCCGATCCCACGGGCAGGGTCACCGTGAATCGGCTGCCCTTGCCCAACTCACTCTCCAGCGCCACGCTGCCCCCGTGCAGGTCGGCCAATCGCCGCACCAGGGCTAGCCCCAGGCCGGTGCCTTCGTGCCGCCGAGCCAGCCCGGCGTCAATCTGCACAAACGGCTGAAAGAGCCGCGCCTGGTCCTCGGGTGCGATGCCTATCCCGGTGTCTGCCACGGAGAAGGCGAGCGCCTCGCCGCCGGCCACCTCGTGCACCGACAGGGTCACGTGCCCCGCGGCGGGCGTGAACTTGACCGCGTTGGCCAGCAGGTTCACCAGGATCTGCCGGAGCCGCCGGGGATCGGCGGCCAACCGCACCTGCGGGTCAGCCATGGTGAGTTGGAGCCCGACGCCCTTGGCTGCGGCCTGCTCGCGGACGAGCGCCAACCCGGCTTCGCACGGCTCCAGTGCCAGGGTCCATTCTTTGGCCAGTTCGAGGCGGCCGGCCTCGATCCGGGCCAGATCGAGCACTTCGTTGATCAGCTCCAGCAGATGCCGGCCGCTGGCTTCGACGATGCGCAGCGAGCTCTGCTGCCGTTCGTTCAGCGGTCCCCGCGTCTGTTCCAGAAGCCCCTCGGTCAGGCCCAGGATGGCATTGAGCGGCGTGCGCAGCTCGTGGCTCATGTTCGCCAGGAACTCGGTCTTGGCGCGGTTCGCCGCCTCGGCCTGCGCCGCCAGGCCGCGGACGGTGGTCAGGGCGCCGGCGATCTGCTGATTCATCCGCACCAGGGTCTCTTCGGCCCGGACCCGCGCGGTGATGTTCGTGCCGCTGAGCACGCGCACGCACCGGTTGCCGGGCCAGCTCAGCACCTGGGTGCGCAGGCTCATCACCTGCCCCTGATACTCGAACTCCGCTGGTTGGCCGGCCGTATCCAGGCGTTTGGCGAAACACGACGACTGGCACTGGCGTTGACCGCCGTGGATGCGCTGAAAGCAGAACTCGCCGACTGGATCCCTGCCGAGCAGATCGTTCACCTCGCGGTTGGTCATCAGGATCTCACAGGTCTCGTCGTCGAGCACGTAGATGTACGAGCTCAGCTCGTCCAGCACGGTCTTGAGCTTGCCCTTTTCCTGCTCCAACGCGGCCTGAATGCGGTGCAGGCGCTCCTGCTGCAGCGATAGCCGCAGGAACACGCTGACCTTGGCCACCATGGCCTCGGCTGTGTAGGGTTTGATGATGTAATCCACGGCACCCACGCGGTATCCCTTCATGGCGTGGGCATCGGTACGGTACGCCGCGGTGACGAAGATGATCGGAATGTGAGCGGTGTCCGGGTTCGACTGCAGCATGCTGACCAGTTCGTACCCGTCCATGCCCGGCATCTGCACGTCCACAATGGCCAGGGCGAAAGTGTCGCGCAGGGTGGCGGCCAGCGCCTCCTCCCCGCTGCGCACCGTCACCAGCCGGCAGGCCAGGTGACCCAGGACGCGGCGGACGGCGACCAGATTGGCCTCCTTGTCGTCCACCACCAGCACCGCCGGGCAGGCGGCGGCGACGACCGTCGCGTCGTCAGGCGCGGAGCTCATAGGCCTCTCTTCTTCCGGTAAATGTTCGACAGCTGGCACACGGGTTCGAAGGCCGCGGCCGCCTTGCTCCCCAACAGCGATTCGCGTTCGCCAAGAACGAGGTATCCCCCCACGTCCAGGCATTCGCCGAACAGGTGTAGCACGCGGTCCTGAAGGTCCTCGTTGAAGTAGATCAGGACGTTGCGGCAGCAGATCAGCTGCATGTCACCGAAGGCGGCGTCGGTGACCAGGTTGTGGCGGGCGAATACAATGCGGTTACGCAGGCGGCCGTCCATGATCGCCGCGTTGCCGTTGGCCAGGTAGTAGTTGGAGAACGGGCCGGGGCCGCCGGATTCCAGATAACTCACCTGGCCCTGCCGGATCGTTTCCAGCGGGTAGATGCCCGCCTTGGCGGTCTGCAGGGCGGGGGCACTGATGTCGGTGGCATACACAATGGTGCGGTCTAGCAGACCGGTCTCGTGCAGCATCACGGCCAGGGAGTACGCTTCCTCGCCCGTGGCGCAACCCGCGTCCCATACCTTGGCGTGGGGCCAGGTACGCAGCATGGGCAGGACCTGCTGACGCAGGGCCGCGAACACCCGGGAATCGCGGAACATCGCCGTTACGTTGATCGACAGGGCCGACAGCAACTCGAAGAAGAACGCCGGTTCGCGCAGGACGCGACCGATCACCTGCGTCAACGTCGGTTGACCCAGCCCGTCCCGGAAGCGCTGTACCGAGCGCAGCAGGGGCTCGGGCCGGTAGTCGCTGAAGTCATACCCGTAGCGCCGCCGCACGGCTTCCATCAGCAACTCGATCTCAAGCTGCTCAAGCTCCTGGTCCGAGACGGCGAACGGGGCGGGCGCTGTACCGGTCAGCGGCACAACAGCACCCGCATCAGCGAGCACATCCGCTCGCCGTCCACCGGTTTGGCCAGGTAGTCAGTGGCGCCGGCCTCGATGCACTTGAGGCGGTCTTCCGGCATGGCCTTGGCTGTCAGCGCCACGATCGGCAGCGTCGCGAAGCGTGGCTCGGTGCGGATTCGGCGCATGGCCTCGTAACCGTCCATGACCGGCATCATCATGTCCATGAGCACGATGGCCGTGTCGGGATGGGCGGCCAGCGTCTCCAGCGCGGTCTGGCCATTGTCGGCCTTCAGCGGATACATGCCGTGCTCGGCCAGGAGTTTGGCCATGGCGAACATGGTGCGCATGTCGTCCTCGACCACCAGGGCCTTCCTGCCTTTGAGCGGCTCATCGGAGGCGTGGAGGTGGAGGATGGCCCGGCGCTTGTCGTCTGGCAAACTGTTGACGACGCGGTGCAGAAAGAACGCCACCTGGTCGATCAGTCGTTCGTGCGAGCGAACGTCCTTGATGACGATGGATTCGGCGTACTCCCGGATGGCGTATTCCTCGTCACCGGTCAGATCCCGCGCCGTGTACACGATGATGGGCGGCAGGGCGATGTTCCGCTCCGTGGCCCGTTTGAGCATCTCCAGTCCGGTTTCGTCGGGCAGACCCAGATCCAGGATGAGCAGATCGTAGCGCTGCGCTGCGAGCCGGGCTACGGCCTCATCACCCGTCGCCGCCTCGTGTGTCTTGACGTTGCCGTTCCCCACTGCGGCCAGGACCTCGCGCCGCATGATCGGGTCGTCCTCAACTACCAGCACGTGCTTCTCAGCCAGCGCCGTGCAGGCGCTCAGGCGATCCAGCACCGCGGTGATCTGGGCCTTGTCGATCGGCTTGCTGGCTTGAGCGATGGCGCCGGCCCGGAGCGGTCTGACGCTGGCTTCCTCAACCGACACGATGTGGACCGGGATGTGACGCAGGGCAATATCATTCTTCATCGTGTCCAGCACCGTCCAGCCGTTGATACCCGGCAGGTTCAGGTCCAGGACCACGGCATCGGGAACGAACTGGCGCGCCAGGTCCAGGCCATCCTCGCCGCTGCCTGCCAGCAGGCACTTGAACCCGCGCTCGCGGGCGATCTTGAGGACGATGCGCGCGAAGCGCAGGTCATCCTCGATCACCAGCAGGGCGCGATCGCCGGTGGCAATGGCGTCGCGGTCATCGTCGACCGGCGGTTTGGCGGGAACGTGCGGCGCCGGTGCCGGTGGCGAGGAGGCGGGCGCAAACGGTGGCGCGGACGGGGGCGCAGGAGGCGGTGGCAGCCGCGATCCACCGGCCGGCGGGCGGACGATGGCATGGGGACGTGGCGGCCGAGGTGACTCCTTGATCGGTTCGGCCGCCTGGTAACGCTCCGGCAGGTAGACCGTGAAGGCCGAGCCTTTGCCGGGTTCGCTCTCCACCTGAATCTCGCCTCCCAGTTGGGCGGTCAGGTCGCGGGCGATGGCCAAGCCCAGGCCAGTGCCGCCATAGCGGCGGCGATCGCCGGTGTCGCCCTGCTGAAAAGCCTCGAAGATGATCTGCTGTTTGTCGGCTGGAATCCCGATCCCGGTGTCTTCGACGCGAATGGCGATCGCGTCGGCGGCCGCGAGCCCATCGGTCGACAGGTGCACGCTGGGGGCTGGGCGGCCGAAGGTGACCCCGATGCGGCCCTGGTCGGTGAACTTGATGGCGTTGCCTAGCAGGTTCTTGAGCACCTGCTCCAGGCGCTGCCGATCCGAGGTGATCGTCGTGGGTGCGTCGGTCGCGGTTTCCACGCGCAGCTCCAGACCGTGCTCGCGCGCCATATGGCCGAACTGCTCCAGCAGCGATTCGCCCAGGTCGCTCAGCTCGATGTCAGTCGGATGCAGCTCAAGGCGGCCCGCCTCTATCCTGGACAGGTCAAGGATCTCGTTGATCAGGTTCAGTAGGTCGTTGCCGCTGTCGTAGATGACACTGGCAGACTCAACCTGCTCCTCGTCGAGGTTACCCGTGGCGTTGTCGCGCAGCGAACGGGCCAGCAGCAGCAGGCTGTTGAGCGGCGTGCGCAGCTCGTGGCTCATGGTCGACAGGAACTCCGACTTGTGTTTGCTTGCCAGGGCAACCTGTTCGGCCTTCAGGGCAATGTCGGCGCGCGCCTGCTCCACGTCGGCATTGACCGTCCGCAGACGGTTGTTGCTCTCTTCCAGCTCAACCTGCTGCCGTTGCAGCCTTTCCTCGCTGGTGCGCAGCTGCACGGTCTGCTCCTCAAGCTCGGCATTGGCCTGCTCCAAGCGGGCCTGCTGCGCCACCAGCTCAGTGTTCGCCTGTTCGATGGCGGCCTGCTGCGCCCGCAGTTCGGTGTTGGCCGTCTCGATGCGGGTCTGTTGCGCGGCCAATTCGGTGTTGGCCTGTTCGAGCTGCGCTTGCTGCGCCAGCAGCTCGGTGTTGGCCTGCTCGGCCCGCTGCAGCGCCTGGGCCAGAGCCTGGCGCGCCCGCGATGTCTCGACGGCGACGCCGACGGTTGGCGCCGCCTGGCGCAGGTACTCCAGCGCCGCGTCGGACAGGTCGCTCAGGCTGGCCAGCTCGAGTACGCCGACAGTCTTGCCTTCGATGATCATGGGCACCAGGCACAGGCAGCGAGGCGACGACGCACCCAGGCCCGAGGACACCTGGATGTAGTCAGCCGGCACCTCGGTGATCACCATCGGTTGACGCTCCAGCGCCACCTGTCCTACCAGGCCTTCGCCGGGGCGGAAGCGCACGGCAACGCCTTTCCGGCGGGTGTACGCATGGGTGGCGACCAGAGCCAGTTCATCGCCATCCATCACATACAGGGCGCCAACGTGGGCGTGCACGTACTGGGTGAGTGTGCCGATGATCTGGTCGTGGAAGTCGGTGCTCAATGGCTGGTCCTGGATCAACGTGTTCAGTTGGGCGATGCCGGCGACCACCCAGTCCTTGGCGTCGCGCGCGCGGGCAGCAGCGGTGGCCTCGGTGACATCGCGGGCCATGACGAAGATGCCCACGGCTTTGCCGGCGGTGTCCCGGTACAGCGAGGCCACCAGCGCTACGTCGGCCGGGGCCCCGGTTCGGTTCAACAGGCGCAGGCGGCAGTCCTCTACCCGTCCTTCGGCGAGTACGTGGGCAAAACCACGACGGGCCGCGTGCGGGTCGCTGAACAGGTCCGCGAACGGCATGCCGATCAACGACTCCCTGGGGATCCCGGACTTGGTCAGGGTCGCCTGGTTGACATCCGTGATGGTGCCCGCGGGGCTGACTGCCAGGAGGGGATCGACCGAGGTCTCGATGAGGCTTCGCAGGTACTGGGCCTCCACCCGCCGCTCGCGCTCACGCCGTTCCAGATCGTCGATATGGCGCAGCGTTGCCAGCACGGCCGGGCCGCGGTCGGGGGCTGCCGCCAGCAGCGCCGCCGTGCCCCTGACGCTGCGGCCGGTCCCGGCCCCGGTCTCCAGGTGGAGGGCCGTGTCGCGAGCCGAGCCCCGCATCCGGGCCTGCTCAAGCCAGGCCAGCGCCGCGTCCCGTTCGGTGAACAAGTCCGCGAACGCCGTCCCGGGCAGGTCCTCGGCAGCGCGGTTCGTCGCCGCTGCCGCGGCCAGGTTGCCCGCCAGGACGGTGCCGTCGTGCGCCACCACAAAGGCCGGGTCGACCCAGCCGGCGAGCATGCTGTCGCCGTGGGCGCGGGCCTGCGCCTCGGCGCGCTGGGCTGCCTGTGTCGCGGCTTCGGCGGCGTCGATAGTGGCCGTCGAGCGAAGGTGAAGACGCCACGCCGCCAGCACGCCCAAAGGGATCATGATGGCGGTCACGGCGATCAGATCGCCCACGGCCTGCCGGCCGAGACCGTCAAACAGGGCCAGCGCCGCGCCGCCCAGCGTGGCGGCCAGCAGCGCCAGGATCGTCGTTACATTCCGTTGCATCGGGTCACTCTCCTCCCCTCGGATGCCCAATTCGGTGCTCGCCAGCGGGCCAGCCCCGCCCTGGCGACCGCACGCGCGACGCGGGCGGGCTCATCGGTCGGTGGCCTGCTGGGTCGCGTCGGATTTGGCGAGCAGCGCGTGCATGGTCCGGACTAGCTGCTTCATGGCCACCGGTTTGCTCAGATAGGCGTCGGCGCCGGCGTGAAGACAGCGATCTTCGTCGCCCGGCATGGCCAGCGCGGTGAGGGCCACGATCGGTGTCCGGGCGGACGCTTCATCGGCTCGCAGCCGCCGTATCGCCTCCAGGCCGTCCAGCCGTGGCATCTGGATGTCCATCAGGACGATGTCAGGCGCCCGGGCCTGCGCTCCCTCAAGGGCCTCCAGGCCGTCGCACGCCACCTCCACCTCGAAACCCTGGTCTTCCAGGTAGCCCCGCACCAGTTGGGCATTCCACTCATTGTCTTCGGCCAGCAGCACCCGTCGTCGCAGTCCTCCTGGCCCGGGGCCGTTGAAGGCGGCGAGGACGGCATTCAGGCCAGACCGGCTGACGGGCGGTGCCAGGTGGCCGGCCGCCCCTGCCGCCAGGGCCTGGCAGGCCACATCGGTCGGCGACACCATGAGCACGGGGATCTCGCAGGTGGCGACGTCGGCCTTCAGGGCGGCCAGCACCTCCCATCCGGACAGATCCGCTAGCTGCATGTCCAGGACCACCAAACCGGGTAGGCGGTCGGCGGCTGCCGCCGCGGTCCCCGCGCCGCGGTCGCGAACCGTGGTCGCGTAACCCGACTCGGCCAGGTAGTTGCCCAGTCGAGCACCGGCCTCGGGTTCCTCCATGACCACCAGGGCCGTCGGACGCTGCGGCCGGATGACCGGGTGAGGCGGTGCCAGGGGAGGAACGGTGGGCTCGGCGCCGATCGGCAAGGTCACCGTGAAACGGCTGCCCTGGCCGGCTTCGCTCTCCAGCGCCACGCTGCCGCCGTGCGCGTCGGTCAGGCGCCGCACCAGAGCCAGCCCCAGGCCGGTGCCACCGGACCGCGGGTCCACGGGGGCGAAAGGTTCGAACAGCCGCGCCTGCGCTTCAGGCGCCAGGCCGATGCCGGTGTCAGTCACCGTGAAGGCGATGGCACAACCTTCGGCCGCGGCTGTCGTGGCCAGGACGACCCTGCCGCCGGCCGGTGTGAACTTCACGGCATTGGCCAGCAGGTTCACGAGAATCTGCCTGAGCCGCTGCGGGTCGGCCGCCAGGTGCGCGTCGCGCTCGTGCAGGTTGAGTTCGAGCTTGATGTCCTTGCCGGCCGCTTGAGCGGCGACCAACCCCATCGCTGCTTCGCAGGCCTCGCGGGCGGCGGTCCATTCCATGGCCATCGCCAACCGGCCGGACTCGACGCGGGCCAGGTCAAGCACTTCGTTGACCAGTACCAGCAGATGGCGACTGCTGGCCTCGATCGTTGCCAGCGCAGCCTGCTGCCGTTCGGTCAGGGGCCCGGTGGCTGGTTCCAACAGGCGCTCTGTGAGGCCGGCGATGGCGTTCAGCGGCGTGCGGAGCTCGTGGCTCATGTTGGCCAAGAACTCGCTCTTGGCGCGGTTGGCGGCTTCCGCCTGGTCGCGCGCCACCCTCCCCTGGGCGGCCGTCGCCAGGCTGTGCATGGCGCGGGCCAGGTCACCCGCCATTTCCATGAGCAGCCGGTGCTCCTCGAGGCCAGCCGCACGGCCCGCCGGCAGGACCACGGTGAGCCAGCCGAACAGGCGGCCTTCGTGGGCCATCCGCGTGGTCAGGGCAGACGTGTTGGGGAACAGGTCCGCCAGCGGGCAGATACCGCATTGTGCTCGGGTGTCGGCAATCACGTGCACGCCCTCCTGCCCTAACGCGAGCCGCCCGCACTCTGGCAGGAAACCACCCTGGAGACGCGCGTTCAGGGGCGCCCACGGGCCTTCCTCGATGCCGCCACCCGCAACGCGACGGGCCTGGTAGTAGGGAGCGGCCGCCGGCCCGCCGGCCACCGGAATGATCAATGCGCTGTCAAAACCGCGGGCCTCCACCAGCAGCCGACAGGTGCTGGCCAGCAACCGGCTGCGGTCGGTCTCCAGGCCGATGAGCCGCTCGACTCCCCGCGTGGCCGCGAGTACGCGGCGCAGGTGTGCGGCGTGCTCTTCTGCCTCGCAGCGCTGCTCCTCCAGGGACAGCGCCTGCGCCAGGGTCTGGATGGTGCTGATCTCGACGGCGGTGAAGTCCCGCGGTCTGCTATCCACCACGGCAAGGGCGCCCACGCACTCGCCCCGCAGGTGGACCGGATGCCCCAGATAGGCTTTCAGGCCATACCGCGCCACGGTCGTATCCGTGCGCTCGTAGTCCGTGCCCTCTAGGTTCGCCAGCACCACGGTCTGGTCCTGGCCGCGAATCGTCGCCTCGTAGCAGATGTGCCCGTGCGGTGCGTCGGCGCTCGGCAAATCAGCTGGCAGATTGTGCCCAGCCCAGATCGCCAGCGACTGGCCGGCGTCGTCCATCCGGTTGTACAGCGATGCCGTGCCGCCGGTCAACTCGCAGGCACCGCGAACCAGGCGCGACATGTTGTCGCGCACGTCCGTACCCAAACCAAGAAAGAGCGCCGCGAGGGCCTCTGCGCTGCGGCGCAGGCTCTCACGCTCAGACTCCGCGTGCTTGGCGGCGTCAATGTCAAGCTGAACCCCGAACACCTCGAGCGGTTCACCCGCTGCGGTCCGCGTCTGCAATCGGCCGCGGAGACCGACCCAGACCCAGTGGCCGTCTCTGTGCCGCACGCGGCAGTCGCAGCGGTAATCGGGTTCGGCACCCGCCAGGTGCTGTGCCAGCAGATCCTCGAAACGCTGCAGATCGTCGGGGTGCACCAGGCGCTTCCACGAGGCCAGGCTAGCCGGCCCCAACTCGGCGAGTGAGTAGCCAAGCATGGCGGCCCAACGTTCATCCATGGCCGTTTCGCCGGTCTGCCAATTCAGCTGCCAGGTACCTGCGTCCAGGCTCGCCACGACATGCCTCAGGCGCGTCCGCTCGCTCGCCACACGGGTCTCGCCCTCATGCTCAGTGCGGTACGCGCGATGAAGCGCCATCAGCGCCAGGCAGGCCAACGTGAGAACCGCGGTCAGCGATAGCGGCATCGCTGCTGTCGTCCATACCTCCCGATCCCAAGCGGCAGCCGCGACATCCATCCCCAGCATGGCCACGACCCGACCACCCGGACCCCGCACGGCAACGTTGGCCGACACGAAGGTCCCCCAGGCGTCCGAGAACGGTCCCTCTACACTCCCCACGCCGTCCTGAAAGATTCCCAGGTCGCCATAATACCCTTCGTAGACCATACCGGGCGGGCACAGCTCGTCGGAACCGACCGGTGAGTCATCCACAAAGAAGAACAGCTTGCCGTCCGGACGCAGGCCCATCAGGTAGGCGAAGCGGCAAAGAGGATAGGCCGCCCGGACCGCCGCCAGGCGGCTCTTGAGACGGAGATAGCGCGGCGTGCCCGCGTCGGACTCATTGCCGGCCAGGGCCAACACCTCCTGGGCGTCAATGCCGGTCGCGGCCAGCTGGCAGAGCTGCAGCAGTTCAGCACGCAACTGCCCATCCGCGTGGCCCAGTTGGCCCCACGCGACTAGGCCGCTGCCCGACAGCACCAGCGCGGCGACGAGCAGCCAACCGTAGCGCTGCCACACGGTACCGCCGTGGCCGCGCCGGTGCGGACTTCCCAGCGCCTCGTGCGCCTGGTCCATTCAGGATCCTTGTTGAGGTGTGAACCGCTGCACCTGGCGGGTCAGCTCCCCATCCGGTCAGCCCCATCTGGCGCGCTGGCAGGGAGTTCGGACCCATTCGTGTCGTGGGCCAAGAGCGGACCCATGGGGCAAGCGAGGGATAGCACATTCAGCGGGCAGAGTCAAGACGCAATATATGTACGGCTTCGTAGACGAGAGGCAACCAGGCCGGCCGTTATGAATGCCGCACAGCGCAGTCGCATCTCATGGCCACGGCCGCACCATGGAGGCGAGCCGGAGTCGATGCATTACCGCGTGCGCGATGCAGTGCCGGGACATGACCGCGACGGTCCGGCCGGACGGGCAGACGCGGCCGCGGTGCGGTGGGCGGGGCAATGCACGGCGGGATTGTGGGATGCTGGCGCGACCATATCGAGTACGAACGACCGTGGGGTGTGGACGGACCGGGATAACGGGCAGAGCGGTGCGCACAGCTCTGCCGGGGGTAGCGCCGGCGCTTCACCAAAGGCACATGGCGGAGGCCAGTGCGGGTGACGCGGGTGGCGAAGGCTCTCGGCGGGTCGACCGAGCGATGGTTATCAGACGGCAGGTCGATGCACAGAGGCATTGGGCGATGCTTGCGGGACGGGGCTGACTACGAAGCGCCCGGTGGGTGGCGAAGACCGACTGGGGGCAGGAGCGATGCGTGTCGGTTGACGTGGTGATACACGCACGAATTAACCGATGGTGGGGCGCCGTTGGCGAACAGGGTTGAGTTGGGCACCGGGGACCGCGGCTGGCGGACCGAGCAATGCACCCCGGTCGGTTCCGCGGTGCACCAGAGACATCGGGCGGGGGTCGCACGGCCGTGTGACTGCCAAGGAGCCGGGTGGGAGAGGGGGCCAGGCTGGCCGACAGTGCCAGCCGGGGGGGCGCGCCCGACGGGGCAGCGAAGGCATCGGTGGCGGGCGCTGCCACGCCGCCGGGCGGCCGGGCCGCGCCAGCGGGGGGTACCGACTGCCGAGGCAACCGGTCGGTCGGGTGTCACCTCGAGGCGCCCGGTCGCGGTGGCGGCGCTGAGGTGTAGCAACGGTTCCGCAGGCCCGTGCTGCTGGGGGGAGGACGGTGCCGACGCGGTGTTCAGGCCCGCAGGCCGACCAAGGCGGCTGCAACGGGGGTGCACCGGCGCGTGGGCGACGGGCGCACCCCCTGGCGTTAGTGCAGGCGGGCGGCCAGCGGGTTAGCGCCTCAGCGCGCCGCCAGCCACCGCAGTGTGCCGATGAACGCTTGTCGCTCGGTTCCCTGGAGGGGACCCTGGTAGCACTGGTACTGGCCGACGAAGGCCACCCGGCCCTTGCCCGCCTGACCGACGACGTACACCGGGTCGGCAAAGGTGTTCTCGACGATCGTGATGCCGGCGGGCCCGGGCGCAAAGATCATGTGGTCGTTGAACTCGGGCCTGAAACGGGTGCCCACCGGCAGGCCGGCGACAGCCGGGTGCGGGGCGGCCACGCGCAGGTCGGCATCGACGACATGGCGCTCTGCCTGCACCTGGTGCTCGGGCTTCCCGCGGCTGGCGACTTCCGGGAAGGGACTGTCCATGTACCAGGCAGTGTCGTGAGCCAGCAGGAGGCCACCGCCCTGCTCCACATAGGCGCGGAGGGCTTGGCTCGACGGATCGTCGGCGCTCTGGACCACGTTGTAGTTCTGCAGAATCACTACATCGAACTGCTGCAGGTAACCCAATGAGAGGCCCTGGAGGGCGTGGACTTCGAAGGTGCTGTCCTGCTGCAGCATCTGCAGCATCAGGTCACGGGTATCGAACACGCCCAGTTGGGGCTTGTCGGTCTGCTTCACCAGGCTGCCGGCGTCGGCCGGGTCAGGCGTCTCCCGGGGTGCTTGCCAGAAGGCGCTGGCGTCGTTCCGGGCGATGGCCTGGTTGGCTCGGGTGAACCAGCGGAAGTAGTCCGCGTGCGTGGTGCGGTAGGTCGGACCTTCATAGAAAACCCAATAGCCATCGGTCTCGTCGGCGCTCAGGGCCGCATTGCGGCCGCAGAACTCAGGGTCGGCGCCGGGGACGGCCGGATCCAGGCCGCCGGCCAGCATCATGGGGAACTGACGGGCCCGGGCGAAGGCCAGATTCTGGCGCAGGATCTGCCGATTGGCGGCCAGCGCAGCGGCATGGGTGAGCAGGCCGCCGGGGCGGCCGTAGATGGATGGATCGGCCACGATCATGGGTGCGGCCGGGGTGGCCCAGACGGGCCAGGCGGCTTCGGTGAGGAACAGCGGGGCCGGTACCGGGTAGATACAGAACTGGAACTTCGGGTTGACCGCGTCGATCGCCTGACGCAGTTGCCGGCATCGCTGCTGCCACTGGTTGACCTGGAAGGCGCGGAACCGATCGTGCAGCCCTTTGCCTACCAACCAGTCGTAGCGCTGCCCGAAGCCCAGTGCGGGCAGCTCCAGGTGCTCGGCGGCGGCGAACTCGGCCATGATCTTGTCGTCATATGACAGCTCGTACAGATTGCCGCCGGAGTTGGGGGAGTAGTTCTCGTAGTCCAGGAACACGCCAATCAGGGCCGGGCACTCAACGCTGATCCGGGCGTAAGTGAGGATCTGGTCCGTCAGCCAGGTCCACAACTCGTCCGAGTTCGGGCTCGCCAGTTCCTGCTCGACACCGCTCGCCCACACCATCTTGACCGAGCCCTGGGCGATCCTGTCACCGCGCATCCAGGGCAGGTGGAAGATCCCGTGCCTGGCGGCCAAGCCGGCGATCCGGCGCACCTCGCCCGGGTCCTCATTGCCTTCCCGCGGCGAGACGACATTGAAACCAGCGGCGGCGATTTCCCGGACATGGTCGTCGGTCATGACCCAGTCGTTGTCGGCCATCAGCACTTTGTCGACCAAGATGCGCAGCTTGTCGGTGCCGCCAAGGGCGCCCCGCTCGGGAGGGGCGGCGGCCGCGCGGGTGCCGATGCAGACCAGCGCGAGGCCAACGGTCAGCAGGCCCTGCCACAGACATTTCATGGGGTCGTCCCTCCGGTGGTGGGCAGGGCGAATTCAGCAGCTAGCCGGACTGGCCGTGACTGCGCGGCTGAGCGGCCCAACGCGGCTTCGAAACGCAATTCCTCCAGGCCAGCGCTGCCCGGCACGGGTGGCGGCTCGCCTTGGCGGACAGTGTCCAGGTAGGCGCCGATCGACTTGGCGAAAGAAGCTCGGTACTGATCCCAGCGCGAGGTGTTGCGGGTCATGCCCCACGTCTCGTGCCGGTGGGTCTGGTAGTCAAGGATCTCCAGGTCGCCGTCCAGGCAGCGCAGGTGCAGCCGCCCGCCCGTGTAGTTCAGCACCAGCTCGAAGAGAGGGAACTCAAAGGCAAGGGCCCAAGAACCGAGCAGCGTGCCACTGGCGCCATTGGCGAATTGCAGGCAGGCCGTGCGGTCCGGGGCTTCACTGGCGCCGTGGCGGTGTCGCTGCTGGCCCTCGCTGGCGAGGAGTGTGTCCACCGGCCCGAAGAAAAAGTGCAACAGGTCAATGCAGTGACTCCAGCAGGCGTAGTTCACCATTGCCGTGGCGTTTACCGGCGCGCCGAACCCGCGTTCGCTGACCAGATGGCGGGCGGCCAGCACCTGGTCGAAGAAACGGTAATTGAAGATCATCGCGGTCTGGCAGCCGCCGGCGTGCAGGCGCTGCATCACCTGGGCGGCGGTCTCGAAGTCAGCCTCGCTGACGTTGTCCTGACCCAGGCGGGCCACCAGCGGCTTCTCGAGGAACAACCGGGCCGGCCCATGGGACGCCAACTCGGCCAGCACATCGGCCCTGGTGGTTTCATTGGTGAGTACGAAGACGACCGTTGGATCACGAGCCATCAACTCGGCCAGCGAGCCGCAGACCACGCCGCCGAACTGTCCAGCGCAGGCCTCGGCCCGGGCTCGCGTGCGACTGAAGTAGAGGAGTTCGACATCGTCCTGCTGCGACAGGCAGGGGAGGTAACAGCCCTGAGCCACGCTGCCCGTGCCGACCACGGCAACTCTCATGTTGGCCTCCTTGGGTGTACCTGGGTGAATCGCGATGCGGCGAAGATACCCTTGACGGGCACCGGGTCGCAAGGACCCGAGGCGCCCCCGGCGTACCCGCGCGTGACGGCGTGCACACCGGGCCCCGCGCGGCCACGGCAGGCACCCGCGGGCCACTGGCGCGTGACGGCGTGCACACCGGGCCCCGCGCGGCCATGGCAGATACCCGCCGGGCATGAGCGCGTAACCGGAGCGGACGGGCATGGCCATCGGCTGCGGCGTCGACCCCGGCCTGGCCGGCTGTGCTCACGGAGTCGCCGAACGGGTGGCTGAAGGTTGACGTGGGCGCGGCGCTGCCCGACCCTTGCTCGCGCCGGATGCGATGCCTTCCGGCCCCAGCCGGACGGCCCGGAGCGGGTGCCGGCGGCTGAACGAGGCTCATCTGAGCCCACCCGATCCGCGGTGCGCGTCTGTGGAGAGTGACCTATGTCCCCGCTTCCACGCCTGCTGCTGCTGGGCGACTCCATCCGCATGAGCTACGAGCCGCTGGTAACCGAGCGGCTCCAAGGGCGGGTTGAGGTGTTCGGCCCGGCCGAGAACTGCCAGTTCAGCCTCTACACCCTCACGCGCCTGGGGACGTGGCTGGCCGAGTTGGGCCCGGTTGACATGGTCCACTGGAACAACGGCATCCACGACTGCGGCCACAACCCGAACCGGGCGCCCGTGCAGATCCCGCTGGCGGACTACCTGGGCAACCTGCGGTTGATCCTGGCTGCCCTGCGGGCGGTGACCCCCCGAGTGGTGTGGGCGACGACCACGCCACAACATCCCGAGCGCCTGTTCCGCGCCGAGCAGTGGTCATGGCGCAACGAGGAGATGGCTCAGTACGACGCGGCGGCGTTGGCCCAGATGCGGTCCCAGGACGTGCCGGTGAACGACCTGCGGGCCTTGGTATCGTCGCGCGTGGACGAATACCTGGCCGAGGACCAGCTCCACCTGAGCCCTGCCGGCCGCCAGGCCAGTGCCGCCGCCGTGGTGCAGACGCTTGAGCGCGAGGGGTTCGTGCCGACCTGAACGCTGACCCGGCCCTTGCGGCTCCGCCGACCTGGGTGGACCTGCCGCGCGCCCGCGTGCCGTGGCCCGGGGCACCCGACCGGCGCAGGGGCTGGCCGGCAGTTCGTTGCCATGGCCGCAGGGCGCCTGTAGATTGGCGCCACGACGCCGTCCGCAACCGGCCCCCAGGGCCGCCGACCGGGCCGACCGGCGCGGCTGAACGGGCCGGCGAGCCACCGAGGTGATCCATGGGCGGACCTGGCGACAGCAACCGGGCGCAGTCAGGGCCCACGGCCCCATCCGGAACACGGCACCCGACCGTGACGCCCCGGGCCCTGGGACTGGGCGCCCTGGCGGTGTTAGCCATCAGCCTGCTCAGCCCGTGGGCCGTGCTGATGGTGCAGGGCTCGCAGTTGACCAGTAACGCCATCCCCATCATCGCCGTCGTGCTGCTGCTGCTGCTGACCGCCGGGGTGATGCCGTTGCTGCGGCTCTGGCAGCGGGCCTGGGCCCTGTCGCGCGGTGAGTTGGTCACCGTGTACACGATGATGCTGGTGGGGTCGGTGGTGGTCACCACGGGCTTCACCGGATCGTTCCTGTCGGTGATCACCGGTGCGGTCTACTATGCCACACCCGAGAATGAGTGGAACGAGCTGTTCCTGCCTCACCTGAGTCCCTGGTTGACGCCCACCGACTCGGAGGCCATCCGGCGTTTCTTCGAGGGTGCCCCCCAGGGCATGGCTGTGCCCTGGCATGCCTGGTGGACGCCCCTGTGCGTATGGACCCTGTTCGTCCTGCTGTTCTACTGGGTGACTCTGTGCGTGGCCGTGCTGCTGCGCGGCCAATGGGTGAACCACGAACGGTTGGTGTTCCCGCTGACGCGCCTGCCCTTGGCCATGCTGGAAGAGGACTCGGAGCGGCCCTCGCGGCTGGCGCCGCTGTTCAGCCGCCGCCTCATGTGGCTGGGTTTCGCCGTGCCGCTGCTGATCCATTCGTGGAACTCGCTGCACAACTACCACGAAGCATTCCACCCCATCCCACTGGATGGCAGCGTGGTCCTGCTGCAGGGCGCTGCGTCGCTCCTGTTCCGCCTGAACCTGCCGATCTTGGGCCTGGCTTATCTGATGTCGCTCAATGTGGCCTTCAGCATCTGGTTCTTCTTCCTGCTGGCCATGGCCGAACGGTTGGTCTTTGCCCGGCTCGGCCTGCAGATCGCGGGCACGGGCGACATCTGGACCTCCGGCGGCGCCCCGCCCTCCATCGCGCACCAGGGCGCGGGTGCTCTGGTGATGTTGGCCGTGTATGCGCTCTGGGCGGCCCGCGGCCACCTGCGCTACCTGGCACAGCTGGCCTGGCGAGGTGAGCGGGATCCGGACGAAGCCCTGGCACCGCGCACCGCCCTGGTCGGCCTGGCGATCGGCCTGACCGGCATGGTCACCTGGCTGGCCGTCACCGGCATGTCGGCCTGGGTCGCCGTGCTCCTGGTGGCTGGGGCGTTGGTGGTGTACATCGGGTTGGCGCGGATCGTCTGCGAAGCCGGGTTGCCCGGCGCCCAGACGCCGATGGTGCCCCAGGCTTTCCTGGCCCGCGGCCTGGGCCCCGAGGTCCTGGGGCTGCGCAACATGACCTGCCTGGGCCTGAGCACCACCTGGATGGGCGAGACGGCGGCCAACATGATGAACGCCCTGGTCCACGGGCTCAAACTGGTCTCCGGAGAAGGGCTGTCCAGCCGACGGCTGCCCGTGGCGGTCTTCGTCGCCATCCTGATCGGGCTGGGGGGATCCATCTGGACGACAATGGAATTGGCGTACGCCCACGGCGGCATCAATCTGCACGGTTGGTATTACGAAGGGGCAGCCCGTTGGCCCTATGACTACATGGCCTCGGTCTACAACCTGCCCGAGGCCTCGTTCTTGCCACGGATGGAGTTCACCCTGGTGGGCGCTGCTGCCATGGCGCTGCTGCTGTTCTTCCGTCAGCGCTTTCTCTGGTGGCCGCTGCACCCGATCGGCCTGCCCATCGCCCAGACCTTCACCATCGAGTACTACGCGTGGCTGTCCATTCTGCTGGCCTGGTTGATCAAGGTGGCGGTGCTGCGCTACGGCGGTGTGCGGCTGTATCGGCGCCTGCTGCCGTTTTTCCTGGGGTTGGCGCTGGGCGAGTTCGCCACCGCCACGCTCTGGGTGTTCATCGACGGGTACAACGGCGTGCAGGGCAATGTGATCTTCAACTTCTGAGGCGGCGAGGTGGCGGCGGCCAGGGTCGGGCGCTGCCTCGACCCGCACGAGGTGCGCATGGCAGGCGATACCCGGACCGCACCCAGGGGCTTGTGGCCCAACCCGCGCAAGGACCTGGGTAACACCGCCCGGGCCGACGTGCCGGCGGACTTTGCCCAGGCCCCCGGGCAGGTGTGGGCGTATGGCGGAGCGGCGGGGGTGTATGGTTTTGCCCGCACCGCGGGCCTGCCCGCCGGCGCCGCCTGCCTGGTCCAGCGCGGCCGGGGCCTGGCGCTGCTGCGGGCCGACGGCAGCGCCGTCTGGGACCAGCTCCTGGGTGTGGATGCGGTCATCGCCGCAGCGGATTTCACCGGCGACGGCCGGCAACAGGTGCTGGTCAGTCTGGGCAAGGTGGGTTTGGCGCTGCTGGAGGTGGCCGATGGCCGCCGGCTGTGGCACTGGGCGCTGCCTGCGGGGTCTTCGGTCGTGCGCTGCCAACTGCGCGTCGCGCCCGCCGGTGCGCGCCTGTTCGTGATTCCACCCAGCCCCCTCGCGACCGTGGGCTACTGCTTCGATTTCGCCGGCACGGACGGGGCCGCCAGGCTGCGGTGGGAGGTGGACTTCGCCGGGCGGTTCTGGGCCAACTACGGCCCCAACCTGATCCTGGCTGACATGGACCGCGACGGCGTTGAGGAACTGGTCCTGGCCAGCAAGCCAGCCTGGGTCGGGGTGGTGGACATTGACACCGGCCAGCTGAAGTTCGAGTGCCACTACGAGGTGGAGGACCCCTACGGCTTCGGCCGGCCTGACGGGGCGCACATCGGCCGTCCGTACGGCCTGCTGCAGGCCGTTGACCTGGACGGCGACGGGTACCCCGACATTGTCGTGGCGGCCACGCAGGTCGAGGAGTACCTGGCCGTCCTGCACAACGACGCGGGCCAGGCCCTGACGCCGGCGTGGACCCTGTTCATCGAGAAGGACTTCCCCGAGGATCACCGCGAACTGCGGGCGCAACCGACCTCACTGTGCGACGTCAATGGCGACGGCCGCCCGGAATTGACGGTCGGTCTGTACAACGTGGGGTTAACCGACCGCTGGCGTACCGTGGTCCTCGACCCGCTGGCGGGTTACCGTCATCCGCTGGCAGAATGGGAAGGCCGGTTCTTCTGGGGGTGCTTCGACCTGAACGGCGATGGTTGCTCCGAGGTCATCACCGCGCCGACCCAGAGCCGGATGGCGCCCGACTCCGGGCGGTTGGAGGCCTTCGGGGGCCCGGACCTGGCCACGGCAGGCGCGGTCGAGGGGGCCCGACCGACCACCCTTTACTCCACCATCGCTCGCCTGTTCGCGCCGCGCCGTCCCAACCCCACCTACTACGGGGCACTGGTCGAACCGCTTTACCTGCCCGGCACTGGGTCGGGTGGCGAACTCGTCATCCGGCAGGCGGCTGAAGCGGTGGGCGAGTACCGCTGGCGCGTGGTCGACGGGGCATCACAACTGACACCGTTTGTGCCGTCGGTCCTCGGCCGTGCGCTGATCCTGTCTGACCGCGACGCGCCGTTGGCCGAGCGGCAGCTGGATTTCGGTGTGGGCCCGGCCGCGGACCCATCGCCGCCCAGCGCCCGCGGGGCCCTGGTGGCCTGGGCCCAGGGCCGTCCGGAGTTGATCATGTCGCTTTCGGATGGCCGCGTCGTGGGCGGCGTGCCTGATCTGGCGCGATCCGGGTGCCTGTCGGCCGCCTGGAGCGTCCGGGGCACCATGCCCGCGGTCTGGTCAGGCGGCGACGGCCAACGGTGGCTGTGCGTCGCCGACGCGGACGCCGAACGCCTGCGGCTTGGACGACCCGTGCCCGGACAGCACGAGGCGACCGCCTGGCAGGTGATCGACCTGCCACACCCACTCAACCGCAACCCCATGATGGCCGGTGTCTTCCCGCGCCACGAGGGCAGCGTGGTCCTGTTCGGCGAGGAGTGCCCGTGGGTCTTCGTCCCCCTGCGTCTGGGCGAGCACCAGCTGGGCAGTTGCCTGTTCGACGCGGCCGGGCAACGGCTGTGGGTCGATTGCCAGGTGGGCCCACATCCGCGGCTGATCGCCGTGGCCGACCTGGACGGTGACGGTCAACCCGAACTGCTGATCGACAACCACGGTATGCAGTACCACTTCCGCCTGGACGGCCGGCGGCAGCTGATCGCTCAGGTGTGGGGCGCTGCCGTGCCAGGCCGGGGCGATGGCTGCGCCCACGCGCTGCCGGTGGTCGGGCCCTATGGCCCGCGCGGCGAACTGCGAGCGGTCATGACGCCGGGTTACTCGGCCATTGAGATGCAGGCCGCCGACGG
>CAITNQ010000015.1 GCA_903893785.1 uncultured Gemmatimonadota bacterium | reverse complement strand
TTGAGGAGTCCATTCGCGGTGCCGCCGCGCAGTGCGCGCAGACGGCTGTTCTGTCGGTTCGGGTCATGCTGTCCTCCTCAGGTCTTTCGTTCGTGTTCGCGGGGTTGTCCTACCAGAACGTCTGCTTGAAACGGAAATGATGCCTTGGCTGAGCGGCCTCCATGCGGCATGACTGCAAAGGCTGCCCATCGCGCCGCTCGCACCCTCTCCCCATGGCCTGCGTTGCCATTTCCAGCCGAATCGTTCGCGCCGTAAGATCGCGCCACCCCGGGCGATCCGTTCATCTCTGTGATCGAGATGAATCCGAACGCTCAGCGTAACCTGCCGTGTGCAGGACGGCGCGAAGCGGCGGCACGTACACGGCAGGCTGACACTGTTGTTCGCTCATATCATCCCACGAAGGTAGTAGCTCGGCGTTACTGCTGCGAGCTTGCCTCCAGTTTCATCGGAAATGGTGCCGTGCATGATGCCATGACAGACGGTCCCGACGCCCGTTGTGACCATGGCACCCATGCGGTACACGGAGAGGTCAAACACCGGGCACCCGCTATACCCGCCTATGCTGGGGTTCTGCGGCACGGAGAATGTACATGGGGTACCAGTATTGGCCCGGTTTCGGGGTCAGTAGGCCGCTCGACGCCTTCGATTCGGAAGTGAGCGGGGAGAAGTAGCCTACTGCGCCGAGCCCCAGCGGGAAGCCAACCGACGTAAGGATGACGTCTCGTGATGGAGCACGCTTGTCGGCACAGAGCATAGCCAACGGGAGGAACCGCTGCGGCAACAACCCCTCCCCGATGGAAGGTCCTGGGGCCAACTGCACCGCGGCGATGTCTGCCTCCGGATGGTGCCTCCAAGGGATGTCTGTGACCCCTCTTATGGGATCGGCCCAAGCAAGAGAAATGCAGGGCCTGGGCCCTCCCGGGGGGGGCGGTGGCGTGGTGGACGTCACCGTACGCCTACAGGTGCGTGTAGGGACGGCTACACCGCGGCCGCCGGTAGTCCGCTCCGCACTCGGGCGACGCCCATTGTGGCCTGCCGCTTGCAGGCGGGGCCGGCATGCTACCCGTTCCTGCTGGGGCCGCCACCGCCACGTACCGCCGCCGCACGCCCGAAGCTGAGCCCCTCTACCAGGTGCTGGCCGGCCACCTGGAGACCTTCCTGGCGCTGCAGCGCGGCGCCGACCAGCCCCTGCCGGGCTACGTCGAGCAGGAGCTGCGGGCCTACCTGCCGTGCGACCTCCTGGCGTACGGTTTTCTGCGCGCGCTGCGCCGTCTGCGGCGAGAGCCGCGTCGTCGCCTTATCTTGCGCGGACCTCTCGCGGCAGGAGCTGGCCACGGGGCGAAGGCCTTCCCGGTCCCGCTCGACGGCCCTGCAGCGCTGCGGACCAACCACGCTGCGGCTCCGCTGGCCTACCGGGGTCCACCCCCGTCGGGTACACCAGGCCCATGATCCTGCTCGGTGGCAGGCCCCGGGCTGCGGTGGGTCGGCACCACAAGACGCGTCCAGAGCGTCAGGCGTGCTGCTGGGGAGCGCCCGGCGAAGACGCTCCAGCCACCCGCGGTCACGGCTGGCGGTCTGGCCCGTAGTCCCACAGCGACACCTCGCGTAGCGCCGTGATCGGCGCCAGCGGCAAGGACAGCGCTTCGTCGAGTCGCTGCCACCCGAGGTCGCCGAACGGCTCGGCCCTATCCTGAAGGTGCCTCACCGTGCTCACCGCAGCCGCTCGCGCCCTCGCCGCCTCTGCAGCGGAGATCAGTCCCGCCGCACAGGCCGCAGCGAACTCATCCTCGTCATCGACGTACACGTGACCATCACCCCGCCGTATGGGGTCCAGCTCCAGGTCGGTGTAGGTCCACTCACCATCCGCCAGGACTGCCGGCGTGCAGATGTCCACGCTGATCGACATGTCGCTCTCCCGGCACCACGTCGCCGTCCACCAGTACGACGTCGGTACCAACTGGATCACCGGCGCGCCCTCGGTTGGCAGGCCCACCATGCACTCGCCGATGGTCTCGCCGACCTGGCCTCGGTGCACCGTGCCCTTGGGGCTGTAGAGCCATAGACCATGGCGATCGCTGCAGACCACATAGGCTGGCCATCGGTACATCGTGGCCGGGCGCTTGAGCTTCCGGATCACGGTCCTCGCGGCTGACTTCACGTCATCCTCCGTGGGCTGCCAAGGACACGCTCCCCCCACCGCACGCACGTTCGGCCGTCGCCGCGCCTCCCGGCAGGACGGCGGCCGGGCGTGGCTGGCCCCGGCCTGCCTGAACGACGCCGGCAGCAGCTGTCCGGTCAGTCAGGTCGTCCGGCAACCCGGGTCAGTTGGCCGGGCCGGCGGGGCTCCAGCAGGACGCCTGGGAGCTCGCCAAGGTGGGGGATGAAGGCGTCCACGGCAAAGGCCGCGAACTCCTCCCTGGTCGTCGTGCCGGTCAGCGTGGCCACGAATCGAGTTGCGGCGCGTTGAGCCGTGTCCGCGTCGACCACGCTGTCGCCTACGTACACGGTCGTGGCCGCGTTGCTGCCAACCGCACCCATGGCTGCGGCCAGGCCGCCGGGGTCAGGCTTGTGCCTGGTGACGTCCTCGCCGCCCACGATCGCGGCGAACTCGCTTCGCAGCCCCGCCCGGTCCAGTATCGCCTCGATCCGGACCCGGTGCTTGGTCGACACGATGGCCAGCGCCAGCCCGGCAGCCCGCAGGGCCCGGAGCACGGCGGGCACCTGGGGGTAGACCACGGTCAGCTCGACCATGACCTCCGCGGCGTGCCGCAGGAACAGGTCCTCGAATCGCGCCGCCAGGACCGGGTCGGCTGCCGGCGCCAGCCGCCGGAACGCCTCCGCCAGCGGCAGCCCGATGGTCCTGTCGATGTCATCGGGTCGTCGGGTTGGCAGGCCCATCTGCCCCAGGGCGTAGTCCACGCATCGGCGAACACCCCGCGAGGAGTCGGCCAGGGTGTAGTCGAAGTCAAACACGACCGCGCGGAGGGAAGCGCCCATTGGCTACGTGTCCGTGACCTGCGGGAGATGACGGGGGGAGCAGGCTCGACAACCGCCTGCAGTACCCCCAGCGTGATGTCCCGTGCTCGCCGGGTTCCCAGCACGGCGCGACGACCCCAACCGCCGCCGCCCCTCAGCGGCCCCCGTCGGCGATGGCCTGCAGGCGTTCTCGTGCACCCGGCTCACTGGCGAACACCTCCTCCAGGAACCGGCACTGCTGCCAGTCGGCACACAGGCCACAGCTTGCCACGCCACGGCTCCGGGCGCAGGGCAGCATCGGGCAG
>CAITNQ010000014.1 GCA_903893785.1 uncultured Gemmatimonadota bacterium | reverse complement strand
GCCCAGCCGCGGCAGCGGGCGCAAGCGCCCCCGGCGCGGCCGGGCCCGCAGGTGGGGTGGGCGGTCGGCCTGCGTCTACCTCACAGGCGTTCGCCGCCTTCTTCCCACCAATTGCGGTAGAACTCGGTGCCGCGCCAGACATTCTCGATCAGCGCGCGATGGGTGGTCTCGGCGCTGACCCACTCATCGATGCGGGTCAAGCCATGGGCCCGCCAGTCGGTGAAGAAGCGGGTGATTTCCTCGGCGCTGTGCCGTCCCTGTAGCATGGCATCGTTCTTCAGGCGCACCCAGCGGATCGCCAGGCGCGCCCTGGCCACCCGCATCCCGCGTACCGGGTCACCGCGTACGGCGCCTTCGGCCGCGTCGAACAGCGCGTCATACTGGGCCAGCATGTCATCCGTCAAGTGGGCGCGATCGCACTGGTCGTTGAAGCCGATATGGATATTGTCTGCCTCCACCTTGGCGGTCAGGGTGCGGATGTACTGGCCGATGTAGGGGGCAGCGGCCCCGTAGTAAAAAGACAGGAACTCGCTCATGTGCCGTTCGAGGTCGCAGTTCGCGTCCCACAACAGCCGGGTGATCAGGTAGGCGCGCAGTTCGTTCAGGTCCACCCCGCCCCCGTAGGCGCCGCAGGCCTGCTCGAACACGCCTTTGACGTTGTTGCGCACAAAGGCCTGCATGTTCGGCTGCAGGACGTTCCAGTTGGGGTGCGGCGCCGGGTAGTGGGCGAAGCAGGTAGTGTAGTCCCAGATGTACATGCGGCCGCAAACCTGGCCCCAGTCGCGCAGGTCGCGAATGAAACTGCTGGCGGTTCCGTCGGGGCGTTTCACCCAGCGGGAGGGGTCATCGCAGGTGGCGAACGGATGGGCGAAGCAGGCCTCGATGGAACACAGACGCACACACACGTTGTGGCGTGGTCGAATATGGCGCGGTGCGGGCCGCGAATACTGGTACGCCAGGGTGTCGACAATCACCTGGGGAAACTCCGCCTCGATCGCTTCGGCGACCTGATTGACGAACCAGATCAGGCTACCAGCTGAGCTCTCCTCGGCCGTGTCCAGGCGGCTGCAGCCATCGCAGGTGCAGTGATTATCCCAGTCGTTCTGTGACACTGAAATCAACCGACACTCCGGGTGCGCCCGCAGCGCGGCCGTGACTTTGGCAATGGTTATCCGCAGCACGTCGGGGTGGCTCAGGCACGGCTGCGCCCGTTCCCGCACCCGCACGCCGTTGACCAGAGAGAAGTATTCCGGGTGGGAGTCGTAGTATTCGTCGGGCGAGATGAGGTTGGGCTCGAACGTGTGGACGAACCATGCGTAGCTCATGCCCCCGCCGTACTCCGGGGGCAGGTGGCCTGCGTTCAGGCGGCTCTTGACGGCGAAGCGGGGGTACCGAGCGAAATCTGTGTAGTTGTGCTGGCGGTATTCCAGCACCGGGATCTGAGTCTCGTCCAGGTCCGGCAGCGCCAGGTCGGGGCGCGAGGGGATCTGCTCGGCGAGGGGCGTGAAGAAACGGCAACCCAACCGCTCCAGGAGCTCGTACACGCCATAGATCACGCCCCGCGGTCCGCCCACGATGGCCAACGAGTCTCCCACCGTGCGCAGCGTGAAACCGTCGGCCCCCAGGTCCGCCCCGGCGCTGACGCCCAGGTCTGCCGCGGCCTGGCCCACGGCGAGTACCGGTCCGGTGACCTGGCCGGTAGCGACCGGCAGGCTGACCGAGGCGATCAGGTTCAGGTAATGCCGGAGCTCGGCGGCTGCGTACGCCTCGCTGGGCGCCGCCTCGGCAGCGGTGACGATGGTCATGCGCGGCCGCTGTCCCCAGGCGATCCAACGGCCTGGGGGGCAAGGTGAGGCGGTGGGCGACGGTGGGGGGGTGGAGGGGACCATGGGGCACCTCGACGGTTGCGGGCGAGAATGGGAGGGGCCGCGGCGGTCAGGCCGGTGCAGGCAGATCTGCACCCGAGGCATCGCTGACGGGCGGCGTGACTCCCCAAGTGTAGGCAACCTGGCAACGAGGGCCAGACCTGGCGGCGCCGGCGTTCCCGGGGTAGTCGACGAACCCGGTTCGGGTCCGGTCCTGGCGCCGGACCGCCCATGGTTGAACCGGACGATCGGGCGTGGATGCGGCGACAGGTGGCTGGCCGGCCGCTGGTGGGGCCGTCGCCGAGGGTTGTCGCTGGCGTCTGACCTTCGGGCGGGTGCGGCCGCCGGCCGCGACCACGGGAGGTCGGCCGGCGCGCGGGGGCGCGGTCGCCGGCCCTTGCCGCCTGGTCACTGGCCTGGTTATTTTCCGCCCGGCCGTCGTCGACCCGAAGCGCGGGGCGGTCGGGTTACGGTGGTCGGCGCGCTACGAAAGGCATGTCCATGGCTGAGTTCCTCAAGCAGGCGCAGCGCAAAGCGGCTCACGGCGCCGACCTCGAGTTGACCGAGCGCGTCCGAGCCCTGATTACGGCCGTGGAACAGCAAGGCGAAGCCGCGGTGCGCCAGCTGTCGCGGCAGTATGACCAGTGGGACCCGGATTCGTTCCGCCTCACGCCAGCTCAGATTGACGCCGTGCTCGCCGGTGTTGATCCCCAGGTTCGCAGTGATATCGAGTACGCGCAGGCACAGATCCGTCGTTTCGCCCAACATCAGTTGGCCTCGCTGCGATCCGTGGAGGTCGAGACCTTGCCGGGCGTCACGTTGGGGCACCGGCACATCCCAGTGGGATCAGTGGGCGCCTACGTGCCGGGTGGACGCTATCCGATGGTAGCATCGGCCCACATGAGCGTGGTAACGGCCAAAGTGGCCGGCGTGCCGCGGGTCGCGGCGTGCACACCACCTATCGACGGCCGGCTGCCGGCCGAGACGATCGCGGCGATGGCGCTGGCAGGGGCCGACGAGATCTACGTACTGGGCGGCGTGCAGGCGGTCGCGGCCATGGCGCTCGGGGCGGGGTTCGTGGCCCGCGTCGACATGCTCGTGGGCCCGGGTAACTCGTGGGTTGCCGAAGCCAAAAGGCAGCTGTACGGCCGCGTTGGCATTGACCTGCCGGCCGGGCCGACCGAGACGCTGCTGATCGCTGACGACACGGTGGATGCCGAGACCTGCGCCACCGACCTGCTGGGACAGGCTGAGCACGGGCCCACCTCGCCAGCCGTGCTGCTGACCACCTCCCGGGCCCTGGGCGAGGCCACTCTGCGCGAGGTCCAGCGGCAGTTGGCTGTCCTCCCGACGGCGGACATCGCCTCCCGCTCGTGGGCTGACTATGGCCAGGTCATCTGCTGCCGCGACCGGCAGGAAATGCTCGCCTGGGCCAACGATCTGGCCTTCGAGCACGTCCAGGTGATGACCGCCGATGACGACTACTTCCTCGCCAACCTGGCTAACTACGGGTCGCTCTTCCTCGGGCCGCTGACCAATGTGGCCTATGGCGACAAGGTCATCGGCACGAATCACACCCTGCCGACCCAAGGGGCGGCGCGCTACACCGGCGGCCTGTGGGTCGGCAAGTTCCTCAAGACCGTCACCTATCAGCGCATTACCGACCCGGCGTCATCGGCCCAACTGGGCGCCTGCTGCTCGCGTCTGTGCGCCATCGAGAGATTCTGGGGGCACCAGGCGCAGGCCGATCTGCGCGTCCGCCGCTATGGCGGCGGCGGCAATCGCTGACGATCCGGCGGATCTGCCGGGCAGGCCTGGCAAAGTGGTGGTCGCGCGGCCGGGCCACGGTGCGGGGTTGCCGGTTCGGTGCCTGGCGGCTGGGCGCAGCGCGGCCGGCGCCCCTGCTGTGCCGCTGTGGCCCCCAACCGAGGCTGCCCGCGCGTCGTCGCCAGCGGTCGTCCGGCGCCCGGTTGCGCCCAGCTCACGGCTGGCGCGGACGGCTGCCGCTGGCGGCAGCGCCCGATGCCCGGCGCTCACCCCTCTTTGCCCATCGAGAAGGGTCTGCCCAGGTGCGTACCCAGGCCGCGGTAGCCGTCGATCAGTACGAAGGGGCGCACGCGGTCCGCATCGCAGTGGCCCGCCGCATCCACCATGGTCTCGTCGATCCGCAGGTCCAGAACCTCGCCGACGAACTGGGTGTGGAGTCCCAGCTCGTGGGTGGCGCGGAGGCGGCATTCGAACACCACGGGGAACTCCTCCACATACGGGGCATCCACCGTAGCGGCCCGGCAGGCCACCAGGCCAACGGCCGCCAGTTTGTCTACGTCGCGCCCTGAGACCATGCCCCAGTAGTCGGCAATGCGGGCCTGGTCCTGGCCCGGCACATTGACGGTGAAGGCCTG
>CAITNQ010000013.1 GCA_903893785.1 uncultured Gemmatimonadota bacterium | reverse complement strand
TCCCTCGGCGGTGGCGACCGCTCCTCGCCCCTCGGCATGAGCTGCGACCGGTGCGACCGCTGAAGAGGGGGTGCGGCTGGCAGGTGCAGGACTAACTGCGGCGGCGCCGTGCCGGAACAGCGCCTCGCCCAACGCAGGGCCAGTCCCATCCCTTTTGGCCCAGCCCGGCCCCGCAGCATTGGGCCACCGGTTAGTGGCAGCTTCGGAACTCCGCTCCTGCCGGCTCACCGGCCTCGAGCGCACCCTCGAGACACTTCAGGGCGCCCCCGCGATCCGCAAACCGTGTCCTCTGCCGCGGCAGTGGAAAACAGCGCGGCCCCAACCAAACTGCAGGTAGACACCAAGGACAAGCCCCTGGACCTCCCGGATTCTTGGTGCAGAATCGCACCAGCGGCGGCCCAGCCCCGCACCGTGCCGCAATCACACGGCCCCGCATGTGGTGTCATTGCGCACCAGTCGTGGTGCAGTATTGGACCTATTATGGTGCATTTCAGCCAACACTCAAAAAAGCACACAGCTACCGCTTGACATTCATCTGTACGAAGCGCATCATGGCTACTAACGGCGGCTCTCGGGCGGCCACCCGTGCCAGGGGGCCAGGCGCCGGGCGCGCCCAAGATCGCCGCGTGGGTGCGCAACGCTGCCTGCGGGCAGTCTCCAGGTCTGACCGAGGCATGCCATGGCCACACCCGACAGGTACGCCACCAGCGGACCAAGAGAAGCCCAGGCGCCGCCCCGCGGTCGAGATGAAGCCGCGGTGGTCGGCTGCGCCGGACGGGCAATGAGCCTTGAACCTGGCCGCGAACAAGCGCCGCCCAAGCGCTTCGCCGATCCAACCTTCGGCCCTGTTGTGCGTGGCCAACCCGAGCGTTGCACGCCATACGTCCCCAACCACGTTGGCTTTCACCGACGACCCCACAGGGCGCCTGTGGCCATCGGTGGCACCCAAGGCAGCGTCGCTCCCGCCGGCCCGTTGGCGAAGCCAGCCCAGAAGGCCGATGCGCGTGGCCATGCGGCCGGTACGCCTCCTGGGGGGGGGCCGGCGCGCCAACGCCTTGAGGCGGTTCTGCGCTGCCAGGGGCCCCTGTGCCTGTCAGCCGACCCGGGGGTGACCGCATGTGACTGCGCCCACGGCGCCCACGGCGCTCGCTGTCGATCTCAGATGGAACAAGCAGGCCTGCCGCGTTGGGGGGGCAGGAGGGCGGCAGGCGACGTAACGGGTCGGCATGGGGGTTGGCTTCATCGTGGCGCCAAGGGACAGTCGCGGCGCTGCCATGGTTGTGGCGCCGCGCCGCATGGGTCAGCGATGGGGGCGGTCGCTCTCACCCCGACGCCGATGGCTTGGCGCAGACCTGCTCGTCGACGGCCACACCGCTGCCGGGTGTCGTGGCGCGCGTGGCAACTGCTTGCACGTCGCTTGGCCGTCGAGTGCAGCGGCCCCTGGGCGAGTTCGCGGCCCAGGAACAGGGGACCCATGGCCCCCAACCGCGAGCCCCGCCGGCGTTGGCCGGCTCAACCGGTGTGCAGAGCGGCGTTAATAACGCCCAAACTCACCTGCCTGGGCATTTCCGATCTGTCTGTCCTCGAACTCCGCGGAGGGTACCGTGACACATACGAGGCTGTTGTGCAGCGTGTTGGTGGGCGGTGGGTTGGCCCTGGCCGGATGCGCCACCTTAGCCACAGGAACTAGGCAGCAGATCACCATCACAAGCAATGTGGACGGGGCTGACGTCTATCTGGACGGCGTCAAGATCGGTACTACACCCTTTAACGGCAGCGTGAAGAAGAACGGCACCTCGCTCCGCATTGAGAAGGCGGGTTACAAAGCTGGTACGGTCACGCTGTCAAAGACCCTTGTCCCGATGTTCTGGGGCAACATCATCTGTGGTGGGACCGTGGGCAGCATCACTGATTTTGCATCCGGCGCTGCTTACAGCTACGCACCGGCGACCTACCAGGTAGACCTGAGGGCTGAGGGACAGTCGCTGGATGACTTCTCTCGCCGAGGAGCCGTGCGCCAGTTCGCCATGGTGTATGCGAACGAGATCTCGCAAGACCTGGCCCGCGGTCGCGGTGACCACCTGGCGGCACTGTGCTGCCTCTTGGGGTACCCGGACGAGGCCAAGACGGCGGCCGCCATCCGCTCGGCGCTGCAGGAGAGTGCCGGCGACCAGGCGGCCTTCGGCGACAGGGTAGT
>CAITNQ010000012.1 GCA_903893785.1 uncultured Gemmatimonadota bacterium | reverse complement strand
TCGTGGGACGAGGCGCTGGGCATTGCCGACCAGTTCGTCGAGGATCTGCTGGCGTGATCACGGGCCGCACGCGTGTACTGGGCGTAATCGGCTATCCGGTGGAGCACACGGCTTCGCCGGTCATGCACAACGCCGCAATCGCCAAGCTCGGGCTCGACTATGTGTACATCGCCTGCCGCGTCGCGCCCGAGGGGTTACCGGCGGCTCTGCAGGCGATGCGCGCCCTCAACCTGTGCGGGCTCAATGTTACCGTGCCCCATAAGCAGGCGGTGATGGCCCTGCTGGACGAGGTTTCGCCCGAGGCCCGCGCCATCGGCGCGGTCAACACGGTGGTCAACCGCGAGGGGCGGTTGGTGGGCCACAACACGGACGCCTTTGGCGTCATCGAGAGTCTGCGTCGCGACGGCGGCATGGTTGAGTTGCCGCCCCGGGTAGCATTGCTGGGAGCTGGGGGTGCGGCGCGTGCCATTCTCTACGCGCTGCTGGCCCGCGCCGAGATCGAGCAAATCAAGCTGCTGAACCGCTCCCTGCCCCGGGCCCACGCGCTGGCGGCCGCCATGGGTGGGGGCGCGCGCGTGCACGTCGGTGGTCTCGATGGCGGCCGCGCGCTGGATCTGACCGGCGTTGGCCTGTTGATCAATGCCACATCCGTGGGCATGCACCCGGTCCCCAACGCCTCGCCCCTGCCCGCTGGCAGCGGCCTGGAGCCCTCCGCGTTGGTCCTCGATATCGTCTATAACCCGCTGCACACGCGCCTGATGCAGCAGGCCGAAGCGGCCGGCGCCCGCACCCTTAACGGACTGGGCATGCTCGTCTGCCAAGGCGCTCGGGCCTTCGAGATCTGGACCGGCCAATGGCCGCCGGTGGACACCATGCTGGCGGCGGCGCTGGAGAGCTTCGCCCTGGCAGCCCGCACTCACACCTGATCTCCGGACGGCCAGGCGCGCGCCCGGAGTTGGCCCGTTGAAAGGCGGTCCCTACCGATGACCCTGAAGCAGCAGTTGGAAGACCGGGTGGCCGTGGCCTTGCGGCGTGCCGGCGCCCCCGATGGCACGCCGGCTCAGGTCGGCCAGGCAACCCGCCCCGAGTTCGGTGATTACCAGAGCAACGGGGTCATGGCCGTGGCCAGGAACCTGAAGACCAACCCCCGCCAGCTGGCCGAGCGGGTAGTGGCCGAGCTCGATCTGGGCGACCTGGCTGACAGGGTCGAGGTGGCGGGTCCGGGTTTTCTCAACATCACCCTGAGTCCCTCATGGCTGGCCGCCCGGTTGGTTGCCATGCTGCGCGATGATCGTCTCGGCGTCGAACCGGCGCCGTCGCCGCAGACCGTGGTCGTCGACTATTCGCACCCGAACCTGGCCAAGGAGATGCACGTCGGGCATCTCCGCAGCACGATCATCGGCGATGCCCTCGTGCGCGTGCTGGAGTTCCTGGGCCACCGGGTCGTCCGCCATAACCACGTGGGTGACTGGGGCACGCAGTTTGGCATGCTCATCGCCTACATGGACCGCCTGGCCGCCGAGCAGGGCCACGACCTGTCTACCGCCCTGGTGGATCTGGAGGCCTTCTACCGCGCGGCCAAGGAGTGCTTCGATCGCGACGCAGCTTTCGCTGACCTGGCCCGCGAGTACGTCGTCCGTCTGCAGGGCGGCGATGCCCACTGCCGCGCCGCCTGGGAGCAGTTCATCGGTGAGTCGCTGCGCCATTGCGAGGCAGTGTACCGCCAACTCGGGGTAACGCTCACTGGCGCCGATGTCCGCCCCGAGAGCGCCTACAACGATGCGCTGCCCGGCATCTTGGACCAGCTTGCGGCCAAGGGACTGCTGGTCGAGTCCCAAGGGGCGCAGTGCGTCTTCCTCGACGAATTCCGCGGTAAGGACGGCGAGATCACGCCGGTGATAGTGCGCAAATCCGATGGCGGGTACCTGTACGCCACCACCGACCTGGCGGCCGCGCAGTACCGCGCCAACGACGTGGGCGCGGACCGCATCCTCTACATCGTTGACGCCCGGCAATCGCTGCACTTGCGCCAGGTTTTCAGCGTCGCTCGCGCGGCTGACCTGGTACCACCCGCATGCTCGCTGGAGCACCACGCCTTCGGCACCATGCTCGGCGAAGACGGCCGGCCCTTCAAGACCCGTCAAGGAGGGACGGTCAAACTCATGGATCTGCTGCGTGAGGCGGAAGAGCGAGCCTTTGCCCTGGTCAGCAGCAAGAGCCCCGAACTGCCCGAAGGCGAGCGCCGCGCGGTGGCGCACACCATCGGTATTGGCAGCGTCAAGTACGCCGATCTGTCTCTCAACCGCACGACCGACTACGTCTTCAGCTGGGACAAGATGCTCTCCTTCGAGGGCAACACGGCGCCGTACCTCCAGTATTCCTGCGTCCGCGTCAAGAGCATCTTCCGACGCGGTGGCCTGGACGAGGCCGATCCGCGGGGCGACATCATTCTCGCCGAACCGGCCGAGCGCCAGCTGGCGGTCAAACTGGTGCAGTTCAACGAGACGGTACACAGCGTTGCCGGCGAGTGCTACCCCAACCACCTGTGCACGTACCTGTACGAACTGGCCGAGGCGTTCATGCGCTTCTACGAGACCTGCCCGGTCCTCAAAGCAGAGGCCGAGGTGCGCACCAGCCGCCTCCTGCTGTCACTGCTGACCGCGCGTACTATCGAACGCGGCCTGGGGTTGCTGGGCATCGGCGTGGTGGAGCGGATGTAGGTCGTGGTCGACACGCCCATCTTCATCACCGGTTTCATGGGCGTCGGCAAGAGCCGCATTGGCCGGCTGCTCGCCGAGCGCCTGCGGTGGTCCTTCGTCGACACGGACCAACTGATTCAGGAGCAAGCCGGTCTCTCGATCAGTGAGATCTTCGCCCGTCAGGGCGAAGCCGCGTTCCGCGACTTGGAGCACGGCTGCATCGATGCCGTGGCGTCGCGTACCAGTGTGGTAGTGTCGCTCGGCGGTGGTGCCATCGTGCCGGAGCGCAACCGCCAGCGGATCCGCGCCGCGGGCCTGCTGGTCTGTATCACCGCCGATGTCGACACCATCCTGCGGCGGGTCGGTCGGCGCGAGGACCGGCCACTCCTGGCGGGCCTGGACGCGGTTGGACGACGCCACAAGGTGGAGCGCCTGCTGGCCGAGCGGCAACCCTTCTACGCGCAGGCAGATATCACCATCGCCTCCTGCGACGACCGTGCCCCCGACGACACGGCCCGGGCACTGCTGCGGGCCATCGAGCAATGGTATGCGGACCATCCGACTGAATCTCGCTGAGCGTTCGTATGATGTGCAGGTAGGCCACGGTTTGCTGGCGAACCTGGGCGACCATGCCCGGGCTCTGGCGCTGGGGCGTCGGGTAGCCATCGTCGTTGACCAGGCCGTGGCCGACTCGTGCCTTGATCCGGTCTGTACCTCGCTCCAGGCTGCCGGCTTCTCGCCCGTGGTACTGCCGTTCGAGGGCGGCGACCCGGCCAAGTCCATGGCCACGGCTGAGGATCTGCTGGGACGTCTGATCGAAGCGGAGCTGGATCGGCGTGCCTGGGTTCTGGCTCTGGGCGGTGGGGTGGTGGGCGACCTGGGCGGTTTCATCGCCGCCGTCTATCTGCGTGGCATCGACTTTGTCCAGGTGCCCACGACCATCGTGGCCCAGGTGGATGCCAGCGTGGGCGGCAAGACGGCCGTCAACCATCGGCTCGGGAAGAATCTGGTGGGGGCCTTCCACCAGCCGCGTCTGGTCGTCATCGACACCGACGTGTTGCGCACGCTGCCCCGGCGTGAATTCGTCGCCGGCCTGGCCGAGGTGGTCAAACACGCGGCCATTGCCGATGGTGACCTGTTCACCTTCCTCGAGGAGCACCTCGAAGCTCTCGTCGAGCAACGGTTGGCCGCCGATCAACTCGACTGGATGATCGCCCGCAATGTGGCGATCAAGGCCGGCGTCGTCGAGAGCGACGAACGCGAGAGCGGGGCTCGAGCCCTGCTCAACTATGGGCACACCATCGGCCATGCCATCGAGGCCGCTACGGCGTATGAACGATACCGGCATGGCGAGGCCGTGATCTTGGGTATGCTGGCCGTGGCTGAGCTGGGCGCTCGGCGCGGGTTCTGGTCGGCCAGCGACCGTCAACGCCACGACGCGTTGCTGGTTCGCCTCGGCGTCCCCGCCGGTGTGGCTGACATCGCCGCCGACAGCATCGTCCAGCGCACGCGCAGCGACAAGAAGCGGGTCGACGGCCATCTGCGCCTGGTGCTGTGCCGCCGGCTGGGCGAAGCGGCGGTGGTCGACGGTATCGCCGAGAGCGAAGTGAGGGCCGCCGTCACCCATCTGCAGGAGCACTATGGCCGCTGAACCGGAGCCTGCCCCGCCGATGCCCGCCGACGCGCCGGCCCGGGTCCACCTCATCAGCCTCGGATGCCCGCGCAACACTGTCGATTCAGAGCGCATGCTCGGCCTGCTGCAGGGCAGCGCGTACGAGATCACGGACGACCCCGAGCAGGCCGATGTCGTGGTGGTCAACACCTGCGGTTTCATCGGTCCGGCCAAGGAGGAGTCGATCGAGACCGTCATGGCGGCCCATCGCCTCAAGCAGACGGGGCGGTGCCGCGCGGTGATTGTTACCGGGTTCCTCGCCACGCGCTACGAGACCGAGCTCAAAGAAGAGCTGGTCGAAGCCGACCGCCTGCTCACCATCGCCCAGGAGAGCGATATCGTGGGCCAGGTGGACGCGGCTCTGGGGCGTGCCCCCAGACCGCAGTCGCGGCCGCCGCAGCGCGTCGGTCTGACGCCGAAACACTGGGCCTATCTGCGCATCTCAGATGGGTGTGACCACCAGTGCGCTTTCTGCGCCATACCGGGCATTCGCGGCCGGCACCGGTCTGAACCGCTTGACCGTCTGGTGGATGAAGCCGAGCGCCTGGTTGCGGCTGGCGTGCGCGAGCTGGTGTTGGTATCCCAGGACGCCATGCGGTACGGGGCTGATCTGGAGGGACGGCCGCGCCTGGCCGCCCTGCTGCGGCGCCTGGCGGCCGTGCCAGGGGTCGATTGGCTGCGTCTGATGTACACCTACCCGGCCTTCTGGACCGATGAGTTGATCGACGTGTTCGCCAGCGAACCGCGTCTGTGCGCGTACATCGATATGCCCCTCCAGCATATCTCCGACGCCGTCCTGCGGCGCATGAAACGCGCCACGACGCGGGCCCAGACGACCCAGCTGTTGGCGCGCCTGAGAGGTGCGCTGCCCAAGGCCGGGTTCCGCTCGACCTTCATTGTCGGCTTCCCGGGCGAGACCGAGGCGCAGTTCGAGGAACTGCTCGAGTTCGTCGCGGCCGCTCGTTTCGATCACGTCACCGGGTTCACCTTCTCGCCCGAGGAGGGGACGCTGGCCGCCCGCCTCGACGGCCAGGTGCCGCCCGAAGTGGCGGTAGAGCGCTATGCCCGCTTGACCGAAGTGCAGGAACGCGTGTCGGCCGAGATCAATGCCGATCTGGTTGGTTCCCGTCGTGTGGTGCTTATCGACGACCGCGACGAAGCCGCGGCGATAGCCCTGGGGCGCCTGGAACGCGATGCGCCCGAGATCGACGGGCAGGTGATGGTCACCGATACCCAGGCCGGGCCCGGGCAGTTCGTCGACGTGGAGATTACCTCTGGCTATGCATACGAAGTGACCGGGCGCGCCGTGGGCGCGCCGCGCTGAAACGGCCGAGGGAGGGGCAATGGAGAACCGCGCCAACCGCATTCGCGCCAGCCGCGCGGCATTGGACCGCGAGGCTAGCCAACTGGTGATCACCTGGAGCGATGGCAGCGAGAGCCGGTTCGGGCTCAAGCAACTCCGCCGCGACTGCCCGTGCGCTGGCTGCCAGGAGCTGCGGCAGCACCCGCCGGCCCCTGCGCCGGGGGAGCTGGTACTGCTCGACGGCCGTGCCGCGGCCGCCACGGGCGAGGCCGTGCGGCTCGAGCCAGTGGGGCGTTACGGACTGCGCATCGTCTGGGGCGATGGCCACGACCACGGGATCTACACCTTCGCCAACCTGCGCCAGTTCGACCCCGGCGTGGCCGGTTGACCGACCCGGGCCCTGTGGCGGGCCACACCGACAGTTTCAGGGCGGCGCCACGGCGGGCGTGCGGCGGTCCCGAGGTGCCCGGGCCACCCACAGCTCAATCAGCAGCAGCGCCGCGGCCAGAGCGAGGAACTCGCGCCACACCTCGCGGCCGAACCGCACCGCCGCCACGCGCGGCTCCGGGTCGGCGCCGGCCGGCAGGAAAATGACTCGCTGCCCCCCAAGAGCACGCACGACCAGGGCGGTGTCGGCCGACGCCACGACGGACTCGGCCGGATCCAGGTTCACCGCGAACTCATCCACCACCCGGTCGGCCTGCCGCAGGCGCCACAGCCCGGCCTGATCCAGGCGGGGCAGACGCCAGCCGGCCGCGCCTGCGGGGGCCGCAGCCGCCAGCGCGAGACGCCTCCCTGAGGGAGCCTCGGCCTCGAGCGGTTGGTCCGGACGGGCGGCCGGCGGACGGCAGTCGCCCAGGTCGCCGACCAACCAGGTGCGGTCGCGTTCGTCGCCTAGACACAGCTCGCGGACTAGCCGTTGCAGCAGCGGCACCAGAGCGCCGTGCAGCGGTAGATCGGTCCAGTTCAGGGCCAAGGGCGCGGCGAACAGAGCCAGGCGACCCCTGCCGGCGGTAACGCTGACCACCGCCGGGTCACCGCGCGTCAGCCGCGCCCAGACCGAAGCCGCCTCGCTGGTCTGGAGCTGGTAGCAGGCGAAGAAGCGCGGCCCGGTGCGGCCGGCATCGCGCAGCAGATCGTCGAACAACGGGTGGTGTGGCGCGGTGGCGTCCAGGGTCTGCCAGGCCTGGGTCTGCCCCGGGGCGCCGATGGCCGGCCCGAAGCCTACGCCGGCCAGTCCCTGCAGAAGGCTGCTGGCCACATTCCCCTGAGCCGCCTGCAGGCCCGGGAAGATCAGCACCGCACCGCCGTTGCCCAGGAAGCCGTCTAGCGCCGCTGCCTGCCCCGGCGACAGCCGATCCATGCCCACCAACAGGACCACCTCGGCGTGCGCCAGGGCAGTGGCATCCAGCGCGGCGGCCGACAGCGCGGTGACCGCAAGAACCGGATCCGCGGTCCCGGCGGCCACCAGGGCCCGTTGAGCGTAGTACGTGTCGCCCGACTCCTGGCCCACGACGAGAACCCGCAATTGGTCGGGCAGTTCCAGGGTGAATGTGCGGCGGTTGTCAACCCTAAGGGCGTCGTCTTCCAGTTCGACAAACCCAGCCAGGCGGCCGGTGCGGCGTGGCGACAGGCGGAAGCGCACGGGCAGTGATTGGCCCGCCTCCAGGGACACCTCCTGGTGGCCCACATGCTCGTTGTCCAGGTACAGGTCGAGCCCGACGCCGTCCACGGCCCGCGGCGAGTGGTTGCTGACTACGGCGTCCAGGTCCAGACCGTGGCCTGCGGCCGGCATCCAGCTGCGACTGGCCACGCGGTCTACGGAGATATTGGCGCGCTCGCCGCCAGCCGGTCCGCTGACGAAGACGCGAGTGGCCGCCGGCAGGGCCACTGGTGCGGTCAGCGCCGGCCAGTCTGGTTGCGCCAGGTCCGTGACCAGGTACAGCTCGCGCTGCAGCGGCGGGGCGGCCTGGGCCAGTAACCGGTCGGCCTCGGCCAGGGCCGGTGCCAGGTGCGTGGCCCCGTCGGCGGGCGCCAACCGGTTCACCGCCTCATCGAGCTGGGGCAGCGAACCGATAATGGCGGCCTGGGGCCGGTCCGCAAAGGGGATCAGCGTTACCTGGTCGCGGGGGCCAAGCAATCGCAGAATGGCGTGGGCCTGGCGCTGCAATCCGGCGAAGAGGGTGGCGCCGGCCTGGTGGTACCCCGTGCTGGCCGACACATCCACGAGCACCACGGCGGCCACGGGGGGCGGCTGGCCGCCCCAACCCGTGCCGGGCCGCAGCGAGGGCCGGGCCAGGGCCCCCACCAGCAGGGCAATGATCAGGGTCCGCAGCAGCAGCGCCAGCCACTGCCGGAAGCGGATCCGACGCATGCGGCTCTGTTCCAGCTGGCGGAGGAAGCGCAGATTGCTGAAGGGTACGGGGCTGGACACCCCGCGGTGCAGCAGGTGGATGGCCAGCGGGATGCCGGCAGCGATCAGCCCGATCAGGGCAAAGGGATTGAGGAACTGCAAGCGCTCCGCCTACCGTCAGTTGGACGGGGGGTGCTCGCGCTCCTCAGACTCAACGATGGCCATGATCTCAGCCGCGTTGGCGGCGCTGATCAGCTTCTTCTTGAAGTCGTCGTTCTTGAGCAGTCGCGAGATGCGGGCCAGGGCCTTGATGTGCGGACCGGAGACATTGGCCGGCGACACGAGGAGGAAGAACACAAACGCCGGCTCGCCGTCCAGTGCCTCGAAATCCACCCCTCGCTTCTGCGTTCCGAGGGCAGCCGCCAGGCGCACCACGGCGTCTGACTTGCCATGCGGGATGGCAATGCCGTCGCCGATTCCGGTGCTCATGATCTTCTCGCGCTCGAGCACCGCCTGCAGGACTTTCTCGCGGTCGCTGATCGTCGCTCCGGCGGCGAGGGCGTCGACCAGTTCCTCGATGATGTCCTCTTTGGTCTCGCCGCGAAGGCCGACGATGACCGACTGGGGAGAGAGGATGTCCATCAGGGTCATCAGTCAGTCTCCTCGGGATGCAGCGACGCTGAACCGAAAGGCGTGAACGGCTTGGCCGAAACCGGGCGCCGCAGAGCGTCCCGGGACAACGGGCGCTGGGCACGCCGCTGCTCCTCGGCTAATCGTTGAATTATAAGTCATCGCCTTGCCCTAGGCAACCCGCAGCGAACCGTCCGGGCCAGGCGCGCCCCGTTGCGGGCGGGTATTGCGCGCCTGGACGCAAGGTTTGCGGGGACTCACCGATAGATGTATTGTCTCCTCACCTTGGGGGCTGCGGCTGGGTGCCGCGACCTCGAGCGATGGGCCCTGGCGGCACGGGGCGTCGATGGGGCCATGCCGCTTAGGGTGTCCGCGCCGGTGGCATCGGCCTGTGTCGGGGGTGGTGGAGCAAGACCAGGTTCTACCTCAGCGGGGGATGCGATGCCGCAGTCGCCCTTGTGGACGGACCGCCTCATGGCAGACCGGTCCAGCAACCTGTTCCAGGCGGTGTTTGCCCGCGAACTGGCGGTCGAAGACCTGACTCTGCTGCTCGACGAGGTGGTTGAGCCGGAAGTGGCCTTTTTCCTCCGCAACAACTACGGATCGCTGGCGCTGGCCCAGGCGGGAGACTGAGCTGCGGCCGAGCGGTCCACCGCCGCAGGAGCCTGCCTACGACCGCGCAGCCGACGGCGCTATTCGTCGCCTACCACTACCCCCCGATCCGTTCGGCCGGCGTCGAGCGCACGCTATCCTTTGTGCGCCACCTGCACGATCACGGGTACGGCGTGCGGGTGCTGACCACGTCGGCCTTCGGCGGAGACGTGGTTGACGAACCCGCAGCACAGGTGATGCGCGCCTGGGAACCTCTGGGCCCGTATCGCCGGTGGCGCCGCGGGGGGGCGGTCGCCCCGGTGCCCTCGTACGAGCGCACTGACCCGGGCTCCTGGCGTCGACCCCTGGCGTGGGCGCGGCGCCATGTGCTTATCCCCGATGGCCAGATCACCTGGGTGCCGGCGGCCCTGGCGCAGGCGCTGGTGGCTCTGCGCCGCCAACCGGCGCAGCTGATCTACTCCACCTATCCGCCGGCCAGCGACCACCTGCTGGCCCTGCTGCTGCAGCGGGCGACCCGCCTGCCGTGGGTGGCCGATTTCCGCGACAGCTGGACCGCTGACCCGCTGGACCCCGAACTGGAAGCCGACACCTGGCGCCGGCGCCGCGAGGAACGGCTCGAGCGGCGCGTCGTCCAGTGCGCCGACGCTGTGATCACCGCCACCGAAACCAGCGCCCGGTACCTGCGCCGGCACTGCGGCCCGGCCGGTGACCGGGTTCGGGTGATCCCCAATGGTTTCGATCCCGGCCTGGCCGGACCATACGGGGCGCCGCCGGTCGGCCCGCCCCTGCGCCTGGTGCACACCGGGTCTTTCGCCGCCAGCCATCCGCGGCGCTCGCCGGGGCCGTTGTTCGCGGCCATGCGGCGGTTGCTGGACTTGGACCGCACTTGGGCGCAGCGCCTGCGCCTGGTCCTGGTCGGCGCCCTGCGGGCGGACGAGGCAACGGCCGCGGCGCCCCTGGTGGCCGCGGGAATGGTGGAGGCGGTCGGGCCCCAACCCCGATCGGTGGCGATGGAACTGCAGCGCACCGCCCACGTGCTGCTGCTGGTGGACCATCTGCGTCCGTGGCCAGCCTCCAATGTGCCGGGCAAGCTGTACGAATACCTGGCTGCCGGCCGCCCCGTGCTGGCCCTGTGCGGCCCGGGGGAGACGCAGCAACTGCTCGAGCGCCTTGGCGGCGGCCGCTGGGTCACCGGTGATGATGTCGGGGCCATCGCTGCGGCGCTCGTGGAATGGTACGGGGCCATGGAGGCGGGCCGCCTGCCGCCGCCGGTGGCCCCGGAGGCACTGGAGCCCTTCTGGCGCCCGCGCCAAGCGGCCGCGCTAGCGGCCTGCTTCGACCAGGTTCGCGCGGTTGCGGGGCGTCGGTGAACAGCGCCCCAGCCGTTACCTCGGCCGTCGTCGCGGCTTCGGCGCCGTTGTCCCGGCGCTGGCTGGGGCTGTTGTTCGCCGTTGCCCTGGCCGTGCGGCTGGCCTACGTTGCGCAAGACTATCCGGTGCCCCCCCAGGACACCCCTGACTACGATGAACTGGCCCGCAATCTGCTGGCCGGCAAAGGCCTGGTGGCCAGCCAGCACTGGTTCGGCGTGCCGCTCAGAGCCTGGCGGCCGCCGCTTTACCCGGCTTTTCTCGCTCTCGTCTATGCCACGGTGGGTACGGATCCCGTGGCCGTCAAGGTTTGCCAGAGCTTGGTTGGCGCTGTCACTGTGGTGTTCGTCTGCCTGATCGCCTGGCACCTGCGACCCGGCCTGGGCCTGGCCGTGGGTGGGCTGGCCGCTGTGTACGGGCCCCTCGTCGCCTCGGCCAACGAGGTCATGAGCGAGACCTGGTTTACCTTCTGGGTGGTGCTGTCTGTCTGGCTCCTGTTGCCTGTGGGTGCTGCCCGCACCGCCGGTCGCCGTCGCTGGCTGGCCGGCGGCGCGGCGATCGGCCTGGCCACGTTGACGCGCCCGGTGGGCCTGCTCCTGTGGCCGGCCTGTGCCTGGGTGGCCTGCTGGCAGCAGGGCTGGCAGGGGGCGCGGCGCGCCGCCTGGGTGGCCCTGGCGGTCTTCCTGGTGCTGCTGCCGTGGGCGTGGCGCAACCACCAGGTGCTGGGAGCCTGGATGCCGCTGTCCTCTCAAGGCGGGTTCATCCTGGCCCGCAGCAACGCCGCCGAGCCGGCCTGGCGTCAGGCTGACGGATGGGGCATCGACGAGGGCTTCCTCCGCCGCCATCCCGGCGAAGTCGAGCGCGACCGCTACTGGCGCCAACAGGCCATCAACTACATCGGCAGCCACCCGGGGCACTACGCCCGCCTGGCGCTGGAGCGCTTCGTGCGCTTCTGGTATTTCCTGCGGCCTGAATACAACTTCTGGTTCATGCTGGTGCTGCCGTGGGCGGTGGTCGGGTGGTGGCGCCACGGCTGCCGACCCGAGACGGCCCTGTTGAGTTGGACCATCGCGGTGCAGGTCCTGGCGTTCTCCCTGGTCCTGTACGGCTCGACGCGTTTCCGCCTGCCGCTCGAGCCGCTGTTCCTCGTTCTCGCCGGTCTGCAGCTGGACGACAGCCGACAGCGCTGGGGGCCGCGCCGCCTGCTGGCCGCCCTAGCCGCGCTGGTAATGCTCAACCTGGCGGCCGTCTGGACCCAGGAAGCGCTCCGCGGTCAGGTGCTGCAGGTGCTCGGAGACTGGGGGCTCAAGTGATGGCCGCCGCCGCTGCGCCAACGCTATCGGTCTGCATCCCCAGTTGGAACACACGCGCGCTGCTGGCCGACTGCCTGCGCTCCCTCGAGGCCGATGTGGCTGCCGGGCTCTGCGAAGTGCTGGTGGTGGACGACGCCTCCAGCGACGGCAGCGCCGCCATGGTCGCCGCCGACTTCCCCCAGATCCGGCTGATCGCGCTGCCGGCCAACCTCGGTTTTGTCGGCGCCACCAACCTGGCCCTGCGCAACGCTTGCGGACGCTACCTGGTACTGCTGAACAGCGATACCCGCGTCCATGCCGGCGCCCTGGCTGCCCTGGCCGACTTCATGGCCTCCCAGCCCCGTGCCGGCGTGGTCGGCCCGCGGCTTGAGAGCGCCTCCGGGACCCTCCAGCTATCCTGCGGCCGGACCCCGGGACTGGCCGCCGAAATCATCAATAAATTGTTGTTGCACAAGCTACTTCCGTTCCATAGATTTGGCCGCTGGGACCATGCCGGGGCCCGTTGTGTGGGCTGGGTCACCGGGGCCTGCCTGGTGGTTCGGCGACAGGTCGCCGAACAGGTCGGGTACCTCGACCCCGGCATTTTCATGTTCTACGAAGACCTCGAGTGGTGCCTGCGGATCCAGCGCGCCGGGTGGCAGATATGGTACTGCCCCGCCGGGGTGGTGACCCATCTGGGAGGCCAAAGCACTCGGCAGGACTTCGGCCGCATGCTGGTCATCAGCCAGCGTAGCCAATATTACCTCTTCGGGCGCCACTTCGGCCGCGGCACCCTGCACCTGCTCCGGTTGTTGACCGTGATCGAAGCCGCGCTGCGGTCGGTGATCTGGGGCAGCGTGTCAGTCGTGGTTGCACGGCGACGGGGCGAAGCCCGGCAGCGGGCGGCGGCCTATGTCCAGATCCTCCGGCGCACCCTCATCGATCGCTCTTACTGGGACTCGGCTGCCGGCCCCGGCAGCGGAGCGCTGCATGTCGAAAGGTGAGATCCACTGTGGATGAGCGCATTCCCCTGGCGCGTCCCAACTTCGGCGACGACGAAGTGGCCGCGCTGCAGCAGACCCTGGCCTCGGGCTGGGTTGGGTCCGGGCCCCGCACGGCTGAGTTTGAGCAGCGCTTTGCCGAACAGGTGGGCGCGCGCCACGCCATTGCCCTCAATTCCGCCTCGGCAGCGCTCCACCTGGCCATGCTGGCTGCAGAAGTCGACGGCCAGGAAGTCCTGACCACGGCCATGACCTTCGTCTCTACCAACCACGCGATCCTGCTCGGGGGGGGGCGCCCGGTCTTCTGCGACATCGAGGCGGACACGTTGAACGTGAACCCGCAGGAACTGGCCCGCAAAGTCACGCCGACCACGCGGGCTCTGGTGGTGGTGCACTACGGCGGCCACGCCTGCGACATGGACCCGGTGCTGGAACTGGCGCGCGAGCATGGTCTGTGGGTAATCGAGGACAATGCCCACGGCTGCGGTGGCCTGTACCGAGGGCGCCAACTCGGCACCCTGGGCCACATGGGCTGCTACAGCTTCCAGGCGACCAAGAACATGACCACGGGCGATGGTGGCATGTTGGTCACCAATGATCCCGAACTCGCCGCGCGGGTCCGCCGGCTACGCTGGATGGGCATCTCCCGGCCCACCTGGGAGCGCTTCCGCCCCGGCCGACCTCGCCGTTCCTGGATGTACGATGTCGAGGAAGTGGGCTTCAAGTACGAGATGAACGACCTGGCGGCAACGCTGGGGCTGGTGCAGCTGGGCAAGGTGGCCGCTGCCAACGAGGAACGGCGGCGGTTGGTCGCCCGGTACCGGGCCGCTTTCGCCGGCCTGACGGGCGTGGAGTTGCTGGCCGAGCGCGAGTACGCCCGCAGCTCCTGCTACAATGCCGTGGTGCGGGTGGCCCCCGAGGCCCGCGACGAGTTGTGCGAGTACCTCGATCGCCACGGGATCGACTCCAACGTCCATTACTACCCTAACCACCTGTTGCCCCTGTACCGACCCTACACCACCCGGCTGCCGGTGACCGAGAGCGAGTGGCGACGCATCCTCAGTATTCCCCTGTTCCCGGGTTTGCGTCCCGACCAGCAGGATCGAGTGATCGACTGTGTCCGGGAATTCGCCGCCGCCCGCGTCGGATCTGCCGCGGCGGGGCAGGCACGCGCCTGAAGCCGCCGTTGGCCGGCACAGGGCAGCCGCAGCGGCGCCCGGACCGCCGGTCTCCTGAGCCGCGGCGCTGACGGCCACCATGACCGTTCTGTTCGTTACCCAATACGGCCTGCGCGCGGCGAGCAGCCGTACGCGCGTGTTCCAGTACCTGCCGTTCCTGCGACAGCAGGGCTTGGAGTGCCGCGTCGTCACGGTGTTGCCCGATCGCGGTCTGGGCGGATCCCAGGTGCTGGTGACCCGCTCGTCCTGGCGCAAGATCCTCTACTACATTTGGGCCCTGGGGCGGACCTGTCGCGTTGGCCTGCAACTGCCGCGCCTGGCCCGCGACGCCCGGGTGCTGTTCATCCAGAAGGTCATTCTGCCCGCGCCGGTGCGCTGGTGGATCCGCCGTCGGCGCCTGCCGGTGGTGTATGACTTCGACGACGCCATCTTCACCACCGAAGTGCGTCAACGCCATTGGTTGGCGGCATGGAAAGAGCGGCGCAACGCCGCCGGCCTGCCGACTATGCTCTCCCTGGCCCGCCTGGCCGTGGTCGAGAACGACTACACCGGCAGGTACGCAGCGGCGCAGGGGCCGCCGGTGCTGACCATTACCGGGCCCATCGACACTGTCGGTCACCAGCCGGGCCCCCGCCGAACCCAGGTGGGCGACCAGGTCGTGCTGGGCTGGATCGGTAGCGCCACGACGCTCCCTTACCTGGCGTTGATCACCGCCCCGCTGCAGCGGCTGAGCGCTCGTTTCCCCGGACTGGTACTGCACGTGGTGGGCGCTCCCGAGGCAGCGTTCCCCGGCGTCAGGGTGGTGGCCCGGCCCTGGGCACTGGAGCGTGAGGTGGCGGATCTGCAGGGCTTCGATATCGGCCTCATGCCCATCCCCGACGACCCTTGGACGCGCGGCAAGGGCGGGTACAAGCTGCTGCAGTACATGGCGGTGGGGTTGCCGGTGGTAACTAGCCCCGTCGGCGTCAACTGCCGTATCGTCACCGACGGCGTCAACGGCTACTGGGCCGCCGACGACCAGGCCTGGGAAGATCGTCTGGCGCGCCTGATCACGGATCCCGGCGCTCGGTGGGCCATGGGCCAGGCCGGCCGCCAGGTGGTCGAACGGGAATTCTCGCTCGCCGTGGCCCAGGGCCGCCTGCTGCAGGCCCTGCGCGACCTGGTGGCGACGCCTTCGCCGTCCGCGCTCCCGTGATCAACGCCTTCACCGTGGACCTGGAGGACTGGTACCAAGGCATCGAGTTGCCGCTGGGCCGCTGGGTGGGCCGCGAGGACCGCTTGCGGGTGGGCACCGACCTGTTGCTGGAACTGCTGGCCGACGTCCGGGCGCGGGCTACCTTCTTCGTGTTGGGGTCGGTTGCCGAGCGCTCACCCGAGGTGGTGCGACAGATCCACGCCGCCGGCCACGAGGTCGGCACCCACGGCTACGGTCACGAGTTCGTCTACCGTCTTGGGCCAGACGGCTTCCGGGCCGATCTGGAGCGCTCGCTGCGCGGCCTGGAGCAGCTTCTGGGCGTGCCCGTGCGCGGCCATCGAGCCCCCTATTTCTCCATCACACGAGCCACGCCGTGGGCCTTCAGCGTGATGGAAGACTGTGGGCTGCGCTACGATTCCAGTGTCTTTCCGGTGCGTAACTACCGTTATGGCATCCCGGACGCGCCCCGGTTTGTGTACCGGGTGGGCAGTATCATCGAATTCCCGCTGACCACCTGGCGATGCCTGGGACACAACCTGCCGGCGGCCGGGGGTGCCTATTTCCGATTGTTTCCTTATACTTTTATTCGGCGGGCGCTGAGGGATACGAACGCTGCCGGCCAGCCGGCCGTTTTCTACCTCCACCCCTGGGAACTGGATCCAGGGCACCCGCGCCTCGATCTGCCGATGCGCATCAGCCTGCCCCACTACCGCAACCTGGCGCAGACCCGCCACCGGCTCGAGCGGCTCTTGTCCGAGTTCCGGTTTGCGCCTATGGGCCAAGTGCTCGCCCTGTAAGCGCTCTCCTGCGGAGAAGCGGTGACGTTGCCTTGACTCACCTGGCTGACGACAGGGTCCGCCGTTATTTCGACGCCACTGCTGCGCGCTTCGACGCCATCTATACCCGCGACAAGTCACCGGTCCAGCGAGTGGTCGATGGCCTGTTCCGCGGCGTCATCCAGCGTCGATTCCAGTTGGCCATGGAGCTTGGCGGTGACGTGCGTGAAGCCCGGGTGCTGGATGTGGGCTGCGGCTCGGGCCGCTACAGCGTCGAACTGGCACGCCGTGGAGCCTGGGTGACCGGCCTGGACTTCGCGCCGGCCATGATCGATCTGGCCCAGGCGGCGGCGGCCGCCGCCGGCGTCGGTGAGCGGTGCCGTTTTGAGGCGGTCGACTACCTGGGGTGGGAACCCGAGGCGCCCTACGACCTGTGTCTGGCCATCGGCTTTTTCGATTATATTCAGCAGCCGCTGTTGTTCCTGCAGCGAATCCGGCAGCAGACGACCGGGCAGGCCCTGTTCAGCTTCCCGGTCCGCTGGACCGTCAGAACCCTGAGCCGTCGGCTGCGCCTGGCCGCCCATTCGTGTCCAGTGCGGTTCTACAGCCGACCTGAGGTCACCGGGGTGCTGCGGCAGGCGGGTTGGCACGGCGTGACCGTGCACCGGCTCAGTCGGGACTACCTGGTCGAGGCCCGTCCCGAGTGAGGGGCGGGGACAAGAGCTGCAGGTCAGCGCATATCTGGGATCGAGACCTATGAGGGTACTGATCACCGGCGGGGCGGGGTTCATCGGTTCCCATCTGGCCGAACGGCACTTGGCCATGGGCGACGAGGTCACCGCGCTGGACAACCTGTCCACCGGCAGCATCACCAACGTGCAGCATCTGGAAGCCAATCCGCGCTTCCATATGGTCATCGACGATGTGCTGAACGCCGAAGTGATGCGCGGCCTGATCGAGGGCTGCGACCTGATCTACCACCTGGCTGCGGCCGTTGGGGTGGACTTCATCATCGACAACCCGCTGGCCTCGCTGAAGACGAACATTCAGGGTACCGAAATCGTCCTTGAACTGGCCAACGAGAAGAAGCGCAAAGTCGTGGTCGCCTCCACCTCCGAGGTATACGGCAAGAAGAACGGTCACGTCCCGTTTGCCGAGAGCAGCGACCGGATTCTGGGGCCTACCACGGTCATTCGCTGGAACTACAGCACCTCCAAAGCCGTTGATGAGCTTTTCGCCCTGGCCTACTGGCGCGAGAAGCGGCTTCCCTGCGTCATCGTCCGCCCGTTCAACGTCATTGGCCCGCGCCAGACCGGCCATTACGGCATGGTCGTGCCCCGGTTCGTCAAGCAGGCTCTTCTCGGCCATCCCATCACGGTCTACGGCGACGGCGAGCAGCGGCGGTGCTGGACGTACATCGACGACGCTCTCGACGGTCTGGTGGCGCTGTCCAGTTCAGAACGGGCGGTGGGCGAGATCTTCAATCTTGGCTCGCACTTCGAGATGAGCATCAAGGAACTGGCGCACAAGATCAAGGACCTGACCCACAGCCAGTCCGAAGTGCATTTCATCCCCTATGAACAGGCCTGGCCCAAAGGGACGTACGAGGACCTGGTGTACCGCGCCCCTAACCTCGAGAAGATCCGCCGCACGGTCGGCTACGACCCCAAGGTGGACCTCGACGAGGCGCTTAAGCGTATCATCGCGCACTTCGAGCGCTGAGGCGGCAATCCGGCTCAGTCGTCGTCTGCCCGCAGCATGCGGGGCACCACCTGCCACAGTAGCACGCCCCCCCCGGCCTCCAGGCTGTGCCAGTCATCGCCGGGTAGCTGCACCGCCGCCACCGCGGCCGTGGGCAGATGGGCGCTGGCGCCGCACAAGTGGCCCAGCCACTCCTCCAAGCCAGGATTGTGGGCCACCACCAACCCGCACTCGACGCCCGCCAGGCGTTCCTGGGCCACGCGGGCCAGGACCCCGGGTGGCGCCAGGTAGAGCCGTTCGTCGAAGACGAGTTCGCCCCCGGTAACGCCCAGCAACTGGGCCATGGTGGTGGCCGTCTCGCGGGCTCGCCGGGCCGGCGAACTGCAGATCCGCGGTCGCGGCAGCCGCGCCTGGCCGATCCACCGGGCCATATGTGGTACATCCGCCTTGCCGCGTGCGTTGAGCGGTCGATCGAAGTCGTCGTCCAGGCCGGCCGGAAAGGCCGCCTTGGCGTGACGCATCAGCAGCAGTGTGGGCAAGGGCCACCTCCGCCGGAAGCGAAGCGTTGCGTGAGGGTGCGCGCCGGGGTATCTTAAGCCTAGTCCGTGTGTCGGGCAACGTCTGTCAGGCAACGATAGTCTCCCCGTGTCCCCACGCCCCGTCCCAGGAAATGGCCCTCCTGCCCGTCGAACTCAGTCTGGCCATCACCCCGCGTGAGCGTTGCGAGATCATCGACGTAACGCGTCTGATCCGCGAGCAGGCCGGTGATTTGCTCGACCGCTACCGCAAGGCGGTATACTGCTCTTTCCATACCACGGCGGGCTACCTCGAGCAGGGGCTGTGCCGCCGGCTCGGTGGCCGCGGCAAGGACGTGGACCGTCTGATCCGCGCTATCCAGCGCATCTTTCCTCATGAGGCGGGCTACCTGCACGACCAGATGCAGCTGCGCGACGAACTGTCCGCCCACGAGAAGGAAACCGAACCGACTAACGCCGACTCGCACCTGACCTTCATCGGCGCCGGCCTGCGCAACTGCGTCACGTACCTGAACCGGCCGGGGCAGTCTGTCCACTTCATCGAACTGGACGGCGTGTTCCAAGAGCGTCGGCGGCTGCGCCGCACCACGGTGGTCGCCTGCAACGGTGAGTCCGTGGTTCACCGCGAACGGCTTGCCGTGCCGGTGGCTTCCAGTCGCATCATCGACTCCTTCAATCTCAAAGATGCGCGGTTCGGCCTTTTCGAGCAGTTGGACGATCGTTTGGCCCAGCTGGGTATCGCCAAGGGGCGCGTCGAGATTCGCCTGGCCCCGCACGAGCGTCACGTCGGCCTGACCGTGAACGAGTACGAGACCCTGCTGATGCGCAATGACCTCCCCGAGGCGCTCAGCGACCCGCTGCGCTACATGATGCGCCGGGGGCGGCAACTGCTGCAGCACCCGCTGTCGATCCCGGGCAAGACGCGCGACTATGCCACCTACGACCTGATTCACCTGTACAACGAACTGATGGACGTGGTGCCGCTTGGCCGCACGGTAATCGATCGCATCTTGTCCGTGTTGTCGACACCGGCTTCGCGTATCCTGCGCCTGAAGCGCCACGTCAGCCTGCTGGTATCGGACAGCCAGGGCGGCAGCCACGGCCGGGTGGTGCAGGGTACGTACCAGAGCCCCATCCTGGTCCAGCACCACGCGGCCCGGGACGGCGTGCGGTACCTGGACATCGCCATCCGCAGTTTCACCTGAGCCGGGGGCAACCCATGCAGGTCGAAGCCGGTATCTTCAAGGCGTACGACATCCGCGGCATCTACCCCGGCCAGCTGGACGAACCCGTGGCGCGGGCCATTGGCCGGGCCTTCGTGACCCTGCTGCAACCGGACCGGGTGGTGGTCGGCCGCGACATGCGCCTGGCCAGCCCCTCCCTGCGCACCGCTCTCGTCGAGGGGTTGACCGAGCAGGGGGCTGATGTCGTCGACATCGGCATGGTCAGCACCGACCAGTATTACTACGCCTGCGCGACCCTCGGCCTCCCCGGACTCATGGTCACCGCCTCGCACAACCCGCCCGAGTACTGCGGCTTCAAGATGGTTCGGCGCATGCCGTATCTGCTCAGCGGCACGGACGGCATCGGCGAGTTACGGGCGCTGGTTGAGCAGGAGGCCTTTGGTCCGGCGCCAGCGCAGCCAGGTCGCGTGGAGCACCGGGACCTCACCGGCGGTTTCATCGACAAGGTCGTTGGCCTGGTCGATGGCGGTGCCATGCGGCCGTTGACCGTGGTCGCTGACACGGGCAACGGCATGGTCGGGCCGATCCTGCAGCAGGTCTTCTCGCGGCTGCCGGTGCGCTTGATCGGTATGTTCCTGGAGCCCGATGGCCGGGTGCCCAACCATGGCCTGGACCCCATGCAGCCCGAGAACCGGGCCGCGCTGGTGGCACGGGTCGAGGAAGAGGGAGCGGATCTGGGTTTCGCCTTTGACGGCGACGGCGACCGCTTCTTCATCATCGACGATCGTCGTCAGTTTGTCCCCGGGGACTTTGTCACCGCGCTGCTGGGGCAGTACCTGCTGGAACGCAGCCCGGGTGCGCCCATCGTCTACGATGTGCGCTGCTCATGGGCCGTCCGCGACCTGATCAGTGCGGCCGGTGGCACGCCCCTCATTGAGCGCGTGGGGCATTCCTTCCTCAAACCTCGCATGTTCGAGGAGAAGGCGGTATTCGCCGGCGAGTTGAGCGGGCACTACTACTTCCGCGACTTCTTCGGGGCGGATTCGGGCATTGTCCCGGCCCTGCTCGTACTGGAGATGCTGTCTCGCCGCGGGTGCCGCCTGTCGGACCTGCTGCAGCCGCTGGAGGCGCGCTATTTCCTTTCCGGCGAGATCAACTCGCGCGTTGCCAACCCCCAGGCCAAGATCGCGGCGCTGGCCGAGCGTTACGGTGACGGCCAGGTGGAATGGATTGACGGCGTCTCGGTCAGCTACTCTGACTGGCATTTCAACGTGCGCTCATCGAACACCGAACCGCTGTTACGCCTGAACCTCGAGGCCCTGGACCGCGACGCCATGGAGCAGCGCCGGGACGAGGTCCTGGCGTTCATCCGCTCCTGAGAGCCTCCATGCACATCGTCCTGGCCGAGCCCCCGCCGACCTGTGCCGGTGGGGGCTCGCTGCGTCCCGGCCGCCCCGTTTCGGCTGCCCGCGGCCGCGAGCGCGGGAGGCGCGGTTGAACTACCTGCGCGGTTTCTCGTTCAACATGGCGTCGACTCTGGTGGTTTTCTCGCTGGGGTTCGTCAACACCAGCCTGCTGGCCCACGCTCTGGGCCGCGAGCAGTACGGCGTCCTCAAGCTGTGGACTGTGCTGGTCCTGCTCGGGGGGCTGGTGCTGGCTGAATGGCTGAACAAGGGCGGCACCTATGTGGTCGGCCGGTTGCGGGCGCGCAATGCCGCTGTCGATGCCAGCGTGCTCTATGCCGTGGCCATGGCCGGTGTGCTGCTGCTGTCCGCACCGCTCACCCTGGGGTTGGGTCAGCTGCTCATCCCGGGTCTGAGCCTGCCCGTCTGGCTCACGGGCCTCGGCCTGATCGTCTTCACGGTGCTGGAGAAGGGACAGCTCGGGGTGTTGTTGGGCGACGGCCGCATGCGCATGTATTCGCTCCTGCCCCTGGTGTTCGTCGCTGCCTATCTCCTGGGCAACCTGGCGCTCGCCTGGCAGGGCCAGGTCGAGTTGGATCAGGCCATGGCGGTGTGGCTGGCCGCCCTGGGGCTGGCCGTGGCCGTCGGCATGGCCGCCTTCATCGGCACCGGTTGGCGTCCGGCCCTGCCGGACCGCGATACATGGGGCCACATGCTGCGCGTGGGCGCCCGTGGCGAGGTGGCGCTGGTGCTGGTCTTCCTCCTGTTCAAGAGCGACGTCTTCCTGGTCAGCCATTACCTTGGCCCGGCTTCTGTCGGGGTGTACGGCGTTGCCACCAACTTCACCGACATGATGCAGCGGGTCCCCAATGTCGCCGCGGTGGTGCTGTTCTCCAAAGTGGTGCGCGGCGAGGACTCGGGGCGCCTGACCCTCCAGGTGGCACGGTGGGTGCTCTGGTTCTCGCTGGCCTGTGCCCTGACTCTGGTGGGGCTCGGGCGGCTCCTGCTGGCCGTGGCCTTCCCGGATTACCCGGACGCGTACGCCCCGCTGGTGTGGTTGTTGCCGGGCATGGTGTTTTCCGGCTGCGGATCCGTGTTCAATTCGCGGTTGATTGGCCAGGGATACCCGCCGGTAACCGTGTGGGCGCCGGCCACGGCGCTGGGGGTTAACGTCGGGCTCAACCTGTGGCTCATTCCCAGCCTGGGCGTCATCGGCGCCGCGTTGTCCACCTCTGTGGCCTATACACTGTGGGGCCTGCTGGTGGCCTGGCGCTGCCTGCGGCAATGGGATGCCGGCTGGCGTGAGGTGGTGCGCCCGCCCTGGCGCCGCACGGTTCGACAGGAAGACCCGGGCGTCAGCCAGGGAGGTGCGCCGTGAACGTTTTGGTCACCTCCCGCCTTTACCCCAGTTCGGCCTGCCCGTCGCGCGTGGGCCCACGTGGGTGCCGCACGGCTCGACAGGAAGACCCGGGCATCAGCCAGGGAGGTGCGTCGTGAACGTTTTGGTCACCTCCCGCCTGTACCCCAGTTCGGCCTGCCCGTCGCGCGTGAGCCCACGTGGGTGCC
>CAITNQ010000011.1 GCA_903893785.1 uncultured Gemmatimonadota bacterium | reverse complement strand
TACAGCGCCAACGAGACGGAATTCCGCGGCACGGGCGTGCCCACGTTCTGGCAGGCCTTCGAGGAGGGGCCCACCCAGGGCACCGGCCGTCTGGTCGCGCAGGGCACGCTGGTGGGTGCGGGGGCTACCGCGCCCGACCGCTTCGTGGTCGGCCCCTATGACCGCCTCGTCCGCGCGGAGTGGAACTACACCATCGGCGGCGGGCCGTACGGTGACAGTGCCGTGGGCCTGTGGTGGAACGCCCAGTCCCTGGCGGCTGGCGCCACCCGTGCCATCGCCACCTTCTATGGTCTGGGCCAGGGCGCGGTCAGCACCGGCGTGCTCAGCCTCAACGTCACGGCGCCGGCCGAGTTGACGCTCAGCAACGGTCAGCTGTCGCCCAACCCCTTTGAGATCATTGCCCTGGTGACCAACTCCGGCAGCGCGTCCCTGAGCGGCGTCAGCGCCACGCTGGTGCTGCCGGCAGGCCTGACGCTGGTGTCGGGTCAGACCCTGCAGCGCGCGGTCAACCCGGCCACCCTAGCCGCTGGACAAACCGGCCAGGTGGCTTGGCGCGTCCAGGCCGCGGCCGGCGCCACGGCGGCGACGCCGTCCTACACGGTGCGGGTGAGCACCACGACTGCGGGCGTGGCCGCCAATGAACTCAGCCGCAGCATCAGCATCCCTGCCCTAGTGCGGGCGCGGTACGTGGCCGCCGCCGAGTTCTACCGCGGTACCGACCCGGGTACCGGCCGTGGCACGGCCATGGCCGCTGTGGACGGCGCCTTCGACGAGGCTACCGAGGAGGTGACTGGCACCCTGGACGTGACCGGGCTGGCTGCCGGCACCTACGCGGTGACCGTGCGCGGCCGCGATTCGGACGGCGTCTGGGGACGCGGCCGAGCGGTCAGTGTGCAGGTCAGCGCGGCCGCCGCGCCGGTGACGATCACCGTCGCACCGGCGGTCAGCAGCATCACCCAGACCGGCGCCACGATCGCCTGGACCACGGATCAAACCGCCACCTCGCTGGTGGAGTACGGGCTGACCACCAGTTACGGGCAGCGCGCTACGGGCGCTGACGGCACACGACACACGGTCAACCTCACCGGGCTTACGGCGGGCACTGTCTACCACTACCGCGCGTCTTCCACCGCCGGCGGTCGCACTGTCCAGAGTGCGGACTCCACCTTTGTCACCGCCGCCGGTCGGCGCCTGCTGATCCGCGCGGTTCAGGGTAACCGCCGGGTCAAGACGCCCCTGCTGATTCTGGCGGGCCGCACCGTGCGTTTCGAGGTGGGAGCGTTCAGCCTGCCCGATACCAGCGACCTGCAGTTGATGACCAACTATACCTGGCAGGTGCCGGCCGCCCTGGGCACGGCCACCGCCTTGGGCAGCCTGACGCTGACCCAGCGTGCCGGCGTACAGGACTCCATCGTCTTCACCACCTCGCTGGGCCGACAGGCTTATGTTGTGCGCACCCAGGCCGGGGCCACCAAATCCATCACTATCGAGCCCCCCGGGTTGAACACAGTTCCGGGTGGGCGTCAGGCCTTCCGTGCCACGGCCAAGGACCAGTACGGCAACGTGGTCCCGGGCATCAGTTTCAGTTGGTACTGCGTGGGCGGCATCGGCACCATCAACGCCACCACCGGCGCTTTTGTGGCCGGAACCGGGTCGGCGGACGGGTATGTGATCGTCTGCATCACCGGCCAGCCGTTGTTCGCTGACGTCGGTGCGGCCGTGCAGGCCTCAGGGCGGGTTGTCGTGGCCCCGCCACTGCCGCAAGCCTATCGGCTGTACCCCAACGCGCCCAATCCGTTCAATGCCTCCACGCAGATCGCCTTTGACCTGCCCGAGGCGGCGCCGGTGCGGCTGCAGATCTACAACGCCGTGGGCCAGCAGATAGCGGAAGTGGT
>CAITNQ010000010.1 GCA_903893785.1 uncultured Gemmatimonadota bacterium | reverse complement strand
TGTCTGGCGCGGCACCGAGTTCTACCGCAATTGGTGGGAAGAAGGCGGCGAACGCCTGTGAGGTAGACGCAGGCCGACCGCCCACCCCACCTGCGGGCCCGGCCGCGCCGGGGGCGCTTGCGCCCGCTGCCGCGGCTGGGCCATTCGCGCTGCTGGCGGTAGCTCCGGCTGGGCCCTGCCCGGTCAGGCGAACAGGCGACCGACTGTCCGACGCCATCCCACCCGCAGGATCCGGCCCGCCAGGCGCCAGGGGTAGCCGCGCGCCAACGCGGCCAGGCGCCTCTGCGAGCGCTGATGCGCCAGGCTGAGGCGCTGGGTGTCTTGCACCAGATGCTCCAACTGCGCAAAAACCTCGCCGCGGTCATGATCCTGCGCCCGCCGCGCCGCATCTGCCTTCGCCTGCTCGCCCAACTGCCGCCGCAGTTGGGGGACGTCCGCCAGACGAGCCATCCACGCCGCGGCTTCGGCCACCCGCGGCTCAGCCCATTTCTGGGCACCGCTCCCGGACCGCCCATACAGGGGCTGGGTGCTGGCGCCCACGGGGACCAAATCGTACCCCACCAGGCAGGCATTGCTCTGGTTGATGAAATCCATGGGCCCCGAATAAGCCGTGGCCACCACGGGTTTGCCCAGCGACATGGCTTCGAGAAGGCTGAGCCCCAGCCCTTCGGCACGATGCAACGACACCAGCACGTCGCTGGAGGCATAGAGGGTCAGCACGTCACGGTACGACATCGGCCCATCGAGCACCCGAACCCGCGCATCCTGGGCAACCTGGCGCAGGCGGTGCAGGTGACGACCCAGGCCCGGCAGGGTCTCGACGTTGTTGGCTTTGATGACCAGGCACACATCCGACCGATGCGGCGGGAAAGCCTGGAGGAAGGCCTCGACGGCAGCCCAGGGGTTCTTGCGCTCCACGTCGCTGCGCAGGTCGAAGCTCATCACAAAGACCGTCTGCGGCCCGGAAAAGCCGAAGCGGGACCGATCCGGCACGATATCGGGAGGCAGATGCACCGCCTGCGGGTAGGGCAGTACCCTCGCCTGCGGCAGCGCCGCCGCGATGGCCCGGCCCACGTACTGGCTGGGGGCCAAGATCACATCCAGCGCTGCCAACGGCGCTACCCACGATGCCGGCAACTGAGGCAGCTCCCAGAACGGAACGCCCACGTTCAGACGCCCGCGCAGCGTGACTCGACCCGACCAGGGGTCGAGGAGGAACAGCATCTGGTCGGGATTGAGGTGAAAAAGGTTGACCGCATAGGCGGGTAGTGACAGCCCCCGATCGATCTGCGCCGCCAGCGTCAGGTCCTGGCCCTGCATGCCGGGCCCGGGACTGAAGTCGGTGAGGCGCACTGGATAGTCGTTGTCCAGGAGCGTCCGCACCGTGTTGCGGGCCGCCACGCCCAGACCCAGGTTGCCGGTCAGGTACCCGTAGACGTTGAAGCCGAATTCAGCGACACCTGGCGCCGGGCGCGAAGGTCTGGCCGGCATGGCTTCACCCCATCACCCGCGCCACGGCGGCGCCGAACAGAGCTGGGCCAGCGCCGGCGCTG
>CAITNQ010000009.1 GCA_903893785.1 uncultured Gemmatimonadota bacterium | reverse complement strand
GGTCATACTCTCTGCCTCCTGTGCGAAAACACCTACGGGTGAGAAGGTTGACACCAACGGTTCAGGGGCGCGTGTCAGACAACGTTGACGGTCAACAGTGACAAACACCTAGGGGCCCCATGCGGGGCTGGCGCGCGGTCCGTTTGCCGGCGCCCTTACGACCGCGGTCGCAGACCCAGTCACCCGATGATCCACTGGGCCGGAGGCCGGTTGCACAAGGACTGGGCGCCTGGCTTTGTTCGGTCGGCGAACAAAGAATGACGCGTGAGCCCGGTGATGTCAAGTTCTTTTCGCGCCTGGGCCGGCACGGATGCCGGACGGCCGCGGCGTGGCCGATCCGGCCAGTGGCAGGAGCGCGGCGCAGGGCCGGGCCGCGGACGGCCCCAAACGGGCGATGGGGCGGAGGCGCGGTAGGCGCCTGCGGGGGGCGGTCGTCGATCGGCGGCCGGCGCGTGGCCGATCCGGGGCCAGTGGCAAAAGCGCGGCGCAGGGCCGCGCCGCGGACAGCCCCAAACGGGCTATGGGGGGGAGGCGCGGCAGGCGCCTACGGGTGGCTGTCGTCGATCGGCGGCCGGTGCGCGGCGTAGGGTCGATGGCGGGATGACGCTGACGGGGCGTCCAGGTCGGCGGCTGCCCCGCAGCCGCGCACGGGGGCCCGCGGTCGGGTGTGTTGTCCGGGGTGGCGCACTGGGCGGAGGGCCTTAGCTTTGCCGGGTTTCGGGCACAGCCGCCGGCGCGGCCAGGCCGGGGCCAGGCAGGGCCATGGACAGGGGGTCAGGTACATGCGAACACCTGCTTTTGAACGCTGGTTGTGGATTGAGCTGATCGGCTTCGACAACACCGCGCCTGACTTCGGGGTCGAGGCGCTGCTTGAGAATGCCGGTTTCGTGCCGGAAACGGTGTCCCTGCTGCTGTTCAACCCGGATTTCGTGCACTTGCACGAAGGTCTGGAGGTGGAGCGCCCCCTGCCCTATGACTGCTGCTCGTACGGGGGCCACAGCGCCAACAGTGAGCGTCAACGGCAGGCGTGGACGACGACGCAGGTGCGGGATCTGGTGGCGCACCTCCACCGGCACGGAATCGCCGTGTACCCCGCGGTGTTCGACATGTTCGTTACCGACGAATGGCTGGGGCAGCGTCCCGAACTGCTGCACGTGCGGCGCGATGGGCAGCGCCTGCGGTCCCTGTGCCCGTGGAAGCGGCTGGCGGACGGCTCGTTCTATGAGGGGTTCTTCACGGCGCAGCTGCTGCGCGTCATGGCCGACTACAGCTTCGACGGCTTGCACGGCGCCGATGGGTACGCGCACCCGCGCATCGCCATCTACGACGGCGACTTCTCCGACGACATGGTAGCCCAGTTCGGGGCCGCAGTCGGCATAGCGCTGCCGCCCGCCCTGCGGGGCGCCTGCGACGACATTCCGGGAGCCATCGAGGCGCGCGCGGCCTGGATCTGGCGTCACCAGCAGCGTGCCTGGAGCCGGTTCTACACCGACCGGATCACCCGCTTCTGGACGGGAGTGGCGGCGGCACTGCACGGTGCGGGCAAGCGCGTCGTAATCAACAGCACCTGGACGCGCGATCCGTTCGAGGCCGCGTACCGCTATGGGGTCGACTACCGGGCCATGGCCATCGCCGGCATCGATGGGCTGGTGGTCGAAGCTGCGGCCTGCGCCTCAGAAACGGAGCGGACGTGCTCGGACGCTGGCGTCCTCCACGACTTCGCCGCCATGTTGATGTGCATCAACGCCTGCGTGCCCAGCCTGCCGCTGATCCTCCTCCACGGCGTCAAGGACACCGAGGAGCAGTGGAACGTGCTGCGCCACACGCCGCCGGCCCTGGAGCGTGAGGTGTACGCGCTCGCCAATGCCCATCGTGTCGGGCCGGGCGGCGGCCTTCACCGCTGCGCCGCCGGGCTGATGGTCTGCCTGGCCGATGACATCCGGCGCGAGGAGTGGGGCTGGCTGCGCGCCCTGTGGACGAGCGCGACGCAGCCATGCCCAGCCCGGGTGCTCGGCGCCACCGTGGTATGGTCGGCGCAGGCGCTGGAGGCCCAACGGGAGGACTTCGTCGTCAGCCGGAACTGGACGCCGCACCGGATCGTGCACCGGCTGACGGCCGCCGGGGCGCCGGTGCACACCGTGGTCCGCAGCGAAGACCTGCACGCAGCTACCGGGCCAGTGCTGGTGCCTTTGCCGCATCTGCTGCCGCCAGAGGAGCGGACGGCAGTGCTCGATTACCGGGGCGGCCCGGTGGTCCTCGTCGGACCTGCGGCCGCCGGATGGCCCCGGCCCCGCTTCGTGTACCGCGATGGGGAGGACCCCCTGGCGATGGTCTGTGCCGTGTACGGCCAGGTGGATGGCACTGACCTGACCTGCCCTCCCCCGCCGTCGCCTGGCAAAAGCATCGATCCGGGGCTTGTCGTCGAACCCGCGTCGTTCATCGTCGACCTGCCCTTCCGCCCGGTGTCGGCAGCCTTTCTCGACGCGGTGGCGAGCCTCCTCAACGGTTTGAGCGGCGGCGGTCGGGCGGTAGCCTGCGCGGACCGTATACGCGTGGTCACCCTGGCGGCGGCCGATGGTCGCTGGGCGCTGTTGATCGCCAACGACCAGCACGGATATGCGCGCACGCGGATCGATGTCGGCCGCCCGATTGCCTCGATCCGCACCCTCACACCCTTCCCGCCCCTGCCCATCCGTCCGGACGGCGCCGGCTTTGCCGTGCGCGTGCCGGGCCGGGGGGTGGTGGCAGTCGAGTTGACCTTCTGATGGGCCGGCGCCACCCGGCGGCGAGCGAACGGCCCGTTCCGGAACCGGCGTCGCTCGCCCGACGGCCGATGCACGTGGCTCGGATTGAGCGGGTCATCCTCTGGCTGGCGCCGCTGCTGGCGGCGGTCGTTTTCGGCTGGCTCTCGGTGGCCGGCAGCGCGCCCTGGCGCGTTGGTGACCCTCAGCGCGATCGCTACAGTGCCCTGGTCGAGGGCCTGCTCAAAGGGCAACTGAGCCTCGACGCGGAGGTCCCACCGGCCCTGCTGGCGCTGGTTGACCCGTACGACCCGCGCCAGCGGCCGGCCGGACTGGCGCTGCACGACGCCTCGCTGTACCGCGGCAGGTATTACATCTACTTCGGCGTCGTCCCGGCAATAGCGCTGCTGCTGCCCTTCCGGATCGCGACCGGGCACGCGCTGCCGCTGGGCGCTGCCCTGGTGGTGCTGGCCACCGTGGGCTATACCGCGTCACTGCACTTGCTGGTGGGCATGCGACGGCGTCTCTACCCGACGTCCGGCCCCACGGCGCTGATGCTGTCGGCCGCGGCGCTCGCGACGGCCACGATGGTACCGACGCTGGTGTGCCGCCACGCCGAGTACGAACTCGCCATCGCTGGCGGCTATGCTCTCTCTATGCTGGCGCTCTGGCTGGCCTGGCTGGCCCTGACCCACGACGGTCGCTGGCGGTGGTACCTGGCGGGGTCCAGCCTGTGCTGGGGGCTGGCCGTCGGCTCGCGCCCCACCTCCCTGCTGGCTGCATGGGGGCTCGTTGCCGTTCTGGTTCGGCGCGGTGAGCCGTCGACCGACCGCCCTACGGGAGCTCGCCAGAGTCCTCGGGCCGCGACCCTGGCGGCACTCTGCCTGCCGATGGCCGCAGTATTGCTGCTGCTGGCGCTCTACAACCACCTGCGCTTCGGCAATCCGTTTGAGTTTGGCGTTGCCTACCAGCTGTCGGGTGCGTACGAAGCCAAGGTGACCCACTTCTCCTTGGCGCACGTTCCGTACAACGTCCAGGCCCTGCTGCTGGCAAGACCCGAACTGGGGCGCTACTTCCCCTTCTACCACCCGGCGGCCTTGTCGGTCACGCCGCCCGCGTCCCATTTCGGGACGGACGCGATCGGCGGCGTTCTACCGCTCTTCCCCTTCCTGGCAGTCATCTTGGGTCTGGTGGTTCACCGACAGCCGGGAGTGCCGGCCGCCATGCGTCGGGAGCGCCTAGCCGCCGGCGCCATGCTGGCCTGGACAGGTCTAGCGATGCTGGGGGCCATACTTCTCTTCTGTGGTGCCATGGCTCGGTACCAGGCGGATTTCCTGCCCGCGTTCATCCTGCTGGCCTGCCTTGGCGCCCTGGCCCTGTCGGCGGCCCGACAGGAGGCCCGGCGCCGAAGGTCGCGAACGGGCTGGACCGCCGCAGTGGTCCTCGCGCTGGGCCTGGGGTGCCTGTCCTGCCTGAACGGACTGCTGGTCGGTTTCCAGACCTACGACGCCCTCCGCCGCGCCAATCTGCCCATGTACCGCCGCCTGGCCGCCGCAAGCAACCGTCCTGTGCACGCGCTGGAGCGCCTTACCGACAGTCCCATGGGCTGCCTGCAGATGACCGTAGAGTTGGACCCGGAGGCGGACGGTGGCGTGCAGGTGCTGTTCCGCAGCGGCGACGCCGGGCACCAGGACGCCGTCCTGTCACAGCGCGGCATCGGCGGCCTGCGCTTGGGTTTCCGACACACCGGGGCCCCGGACGTATGGAGCCATCCGCTGCAGTTGCGGCCGGGAGCCACGCATGCGGTGCAGCTGTGGTTAGGGTCGCTGCTGATGCCCCCGACCGCGCCCCCACCGGCGGGGATCTCTGCAGCGCAGCAGGCGGTCCTGCTGACGCGGCTACAGATCGATGTAGATGGCATACCCGTGCTCCTGGGGCGCCAGCACTTCCACGAAACAGCCCCAGAAACCTGGGCCGTGGGGCGCGCCGCCGCTCCGGCCGGGGTCGGCGGCCTGCGGGTCGTCAGCTGGCGGCGCGACGCCCAAGTCGCGCCGCCGCAGTGGCGCCTGAGGGAGCGCGTGCTGCTCGTGGCCCCGCCCGGCCTCGACTCCGGCTTCGAGGTTCCGGTAGGCACCGGGTCACCTGTGCTGCAGCAACTGCGCCTGCAGCAGACCGCGATTCCGGGGTCGAACGGCCCAAGGTATGGCTGGGAGCTGGCTCTGCGCGACGCCGGGACCTGGGTTGCCGACGCGGTACCGGCGGTGGCGCACGGCAGTACGCGCCTCGAACTGTACAGCCAGGGCGGCCTGGGACAGGAGGCATGGCTGCTGAGCCAGAATGACGCTGCCATGCCGTTGCGGCCGGCACGCGGCGACGCACGGGCACAGACGGAGGGGCCGGGCCTGTCGACCGTCAGGCCCGTATCGGTGCAGCCCGCCGGTGACCTGCCTGTGAACCGGGGAGAACTGGGGCTGCGGGTATGCTTCCCCGACGCCGCGGGCGGACCCGAACCACTGCTGGTCAGCGGCGAGAGCCTGCGCGGTGACTTCTTGTTCGTCGAATACCTGGCGGGCCACCGCTTTCGCCTGGGTTGGGACGACTGGGGGGGCGCCCCCTGCTTCAGCGATCCCGTGGCATACGAACCGGGCCGTCCGTACCGCATTGAGATCCAAGCCGGGCCCCTGGATGCTTCGTACACGGGCCGCGGACCCACCCCGCCGCTGCGGGTTCTCCGCGATGGCGTGCTGCTGTGGGAACGAGCCGTCCGCTGCTACCCTTCCGCCCCGGAAGACTTGACTATCGGCTTCAACGCCATCGGTGGAACAAGCTGCGGGGCATTCTTCAGCGGCAGCGTCGAGATCTTGACGCAGCCCTGAGGAAGCCGTCGGTGAGCAGCCGGATCGCCGCGGCAGCGGGCCGGTGAGGCGGTGGTGCTCGGTGTGCGGGGGCCTTGAGCACGAGCCCGGCTGTCGGGCCGGGCGAGCCCGGGCATCGGCGACACGTCACCGGCCGACGGGCGTCGCGGTCGGCACCTCGCCGCACTGGTTCACACCCGTGTTGCCTGGCGCAGTCGGGCCCGGAAGGCGTCCAATGATACCCGTGGCGACGGCAGCAGGTACGCCGGCGCCCGGGCCAGCCGGTACACCAGTCCCGCGCTCACGGGCACCACCAGGCAATCGCCCGAGGCCGCCACCACCGTCTGGGGCTCCTCCTCATACCCAGCGGGGACATCGCGCAGCACGTAGACTTCGGGCGCCGGCCACAGGCGTATTCCCTGCTTGCTCAGCACAACGGTCCCGTCCGGGTCCAGCGGGACTCGCACGGCTGCGGCAGGGCTGTGCAGCGAGTTGCCGGTATCGGTGAACAGGCCCAGGTATTGGTCACTAACCTGCAGTATGTGGGCCCGCAGGTGTTCATCCACGGCCACCACCTCGACCTGGTGGGCGCCAAGAGCGAAGTGGGCATCGGGCACCGTCAGGTCGAACGCGATGGCCACCGGTCGAGCCCAACCGAGGAGTCGCCGCAAGTAAAGGCTGTATTTGGTCACGCACCCGTCGAAGCTGGCCCCCCAGGCGCTGCTGGCCACGCTGCCGGGATCGATGCGGTGGCCCCGTTCGGCGAGCAGGGCCAGGAACTGACCGGCCAGGGCCGCGCAGTGGAGGCCGGTGTCAAGCTCCTCACGGTTGAGCGCCGCGTCGTAATCCGCCGGCGAGGGGGCGAAGGCTCGCAGAATGGCCGGGTCGATGCCCGCCTTTGCGGCCCGCCCCAGCGCTCCGTGACCGTCGTCGGCCGCGTCCAGCAACAGGAAACGGTCGCCCAGGGCAGACGCGGCCAAGGAGACGAAGTCACGGACCGGGCCGCGGCTGGGACCCGGCCAGGGCACGACGGCCAGCAGGTCATCCGGCCCCAACCCGCCGACCGCGCTGCGCCAGGCTCGGGCACAGCGCATCTCACGCTCCAGGAAGGGCAACAGGTGGCCGGGCAGACCGCCGGCAGCGGCCATCTCGGCATAGCAGAAGCCGTGGATCAGGAAGTGGACGTGATCGATTACTGGCATGGCGCCTCACAGCAAAGGCGGGCGGTGGGTTCGCGCGGCACCCCGAAGGGCCCGGGCAAAGGGCGACGTAGACGGCACACGGGACGCTCGGCCGGCCGTGCCAGTGCCATCGCGCGCGGCCGACAGCCCGTCGCCGACGACGTTGCGTGGGGCCCCGAGGGCCGGCAGCCAACGGTGGCGCCCGGGCACGGGCGACAGGACACCGGAGCCTGGGGGCCGCCATCTCGCGCTCCAGTGGCGCCCGGGCGGCTGCCAGGACCAGGCGCGGAGTCGTCGTCGCACGCGGCCCCGGCGCCCCGCTCTGGCGCGCGGGACAGGCCTCGATGCGGCGGCGACTGCGACGCCGTGTCAGTCACACCCATGGGCGCGGGACAGGACAGCCACGGGGCTGGCGCCGAACTGGGCCGGGGGCGCCGCGGCCGGGCGCCTGGGCCAGCACTGGGCGCGGTGACCGCCGAGCACTCGGCGTGTCGGTCAGGCCTATTTGGCCAAGATCAGACGTGTGACCTGGCGGCCGGTTGCCGTCCGCAGTTGGCATAGGTAGAGCCCGTTACCTGCCTGGAGGCCGCGGTCGTCCTTACCGTCCCACAGCATCTCGTACGCCCCGGCGGCCTGGAACGACGCGACCAATTCACGCACCTGCTGCCCGTTCACGGCATAGACCGCCAATCTGACCTGACCCGCACTGGCCAGGATGTAGCGGATCGTCGTGGCCGGGTTGAACGGGTTGGGGTAAGCGGCTTCCAATACGGTCGCCGGAGGCCGCGGCTGGTATTGCAGTCGCACCGGCTCCTCGTCGCGGACGGCGATTTCACCTCGCCCGGCCAAGGGCACCGCCGTGCCCCTGACTTCCAGCCACCATGGGCCCGTGGCCGGTAGATCCCAAGCCAACCGGCTGACCCCCTGGCGGCGGATCGCATACGCGCCGGCGGCAGCCGGCACCACCACAGCTGTCAGGCCCCTGCCCACCTCGGCGCGGACATCGAAGAGCGGCGGTGGCGGTGGCGGCGGCAACTCGGCCCCGGGCCCGACCGGCCCGCCCAACGCCATGGCCTGGCGGCCGCCGGGGCCCTCAGCCCACAGCGTGGCCACGGGCAGTGCGGGCGGTGGCGCCCGCCACGGCCGGGCTGCCGCGCGGGCCAGCCTGCCGCTCAAGTCGAGGGTCGACGGGGCCCGCAGGTTCACCCAGTACGCCCTGCCGGGCTCCATTACGGCGGCCTGTTGGTAACCGCCATCGTAGCCATACAGGGAAACAATCTGGGGGTACGCCTCGCGCAGGGCCGCCGTGTCCAGGGCCCAGCGACCGGGGGCGATCAGACTCCAGTGACTAGGTAGCGAGCGCGCCAGGACCGAATCCGGGAAAGCCGTCCCGGAGACGGTCTGCTGCTGCGGCTCGGACAGGTTCAGCCAGTACCCGACCCCGGGGGCGAAGGAGGACTCGGGCCGGTACGTGGCCGCGAACCCGAACAGGCCAAGTGCTGCCGGGAACACACGGGTCAACGCGGGGTCGGGAACCGCCACGGGCAGCGACACCAAGCTCCAGCGACCCGGCAAGTCCCAGGTGATGCGGTGAACCGGCTCCAGTTGGTAGCGGAGCACCAGTCGCGTCAGCCCAGGCGTGGAGATCTCCACGCTGGATCGCTGGCGAGGATCCAGATCGACAGCCTGGCCCTGGCTGGCCGCGTCCACCAGGCGGTACTGGCCGTGGGACGACAACTCGCCCGGCGACCAGGTCAGGACCACGGGCAGGTCGGCCGAGTTGGCCTGGACCGTCAGGGCCCAGGAAGCACCCGCGGTGTCGGCTGCAGGCCCCCGGTAGTCGCTGGCTAGTCCGAGGACAGGCCAGTCCGTCTCCCAGCGCAGGTCCAGCGCGTCGGTCGGCGGCGCCGGCGGCAATTCGCTCTCCCCGAGGTCAGCATCAAGGCCGTCGGTGGCCCCGGGGGCAACGCCAAAGCGCACCTCGCTGCCTTGGCCAAGGGCGGTGACCGCGCGCACGCGGGCCGACCAGGTGGCGCCAACCGGGGGCAGTGACTGCGCCGCGGCAACGACACCCAGGCGGCTGCGCAGCTGGAACCGGGTCGGCGACGTGACACTAGCCAGGCCCATCGTGTCAGCGAAGGGAATCCACGCAGACCATGCCCCAGTCCAGAACCGAACCGCCTCCGGTTGCCCATGAACGCTCTGGAAGCGCACGCGCAAACCGCCCGATGTATCGACGCCGACCAGGCCCTGGGCAGTGGCCAAGCCGGCCTGCAGTTTGAGGAATTCGACGCGGTACGGGTTGAGGCCGTCGGGGCTCAAGAAGCGATTGGTGTACGTGCCGATGACAGCGCCGTCGGCAGTCAGTTCTCGGCAGCCGCCGACGGCATAGGCAATCAGGCCGGGCGGGCTGAGGGCGTAGTCGTACCAGGTGCTGCCGTTGTCGTCCGAGGCCAGGCAACCCAGGCGACCGCCCGGCGCATGGCCGACCACGTACAAGGGCCCATCGGCCAGGTCCGGACGCGTGGCGAAAAACCCATCGAGGCCTTCCAGCACAATTTGCTGGCCGCGGAACTGCGGCTGCACATCCAGATCCCGTTGCCCGGTGACCAAGTCGTAACGCATGTAATGCTGTCGCACCGGATCGTGGTGGGCCTGGTACAGGAAGTGCGCCTTGCCGTCTTTGACCAGGAAGCTGGACAGCCAGGTGTGCACCTCGAACTCGTCGTCCCAGGTGATGCGGTCGGTGGCGCCCGTCTCGTCGGCCGGCTGCGGCAGGCTCAGGGGTGAACCGTCGAAGCGATGCCACGTCTGGCCACCGTCGGCTGAAGCCATGTAGTGGATGTCCCAATAGAGGTATTCGCCCAGTTTGGAGCTAGTCCAGGCCGCATGCAGGACGCCGCCGCGGTCGAGGTACGAGTGCGGGTACTCGATGCGGGCGTGCTCGCCATCGACCCACAAGGGCAACACATCCCGCGTCTGGCCGTCCAGCGTCAGATGGAACAGGCCGCGCCCTTGCGCGAAGTAGTGGATCACCCCGCGAACGGCATCCAGCACCATGCTGTACTTGCCGCCGCCGCCATCGACGATGTGGGTGATGTGGGGCGCAGTGTACTCTTCGGCGGCGAGGAACCGGTAGGCATACGCCTGGTAGTCGGTGTAGTCCTGCCGCACCAGGTACAGGTTAGCGTCGGCGTCGGTCTCCAGGGTGGGCGGATTGGTGCCGTCCGTCGCCTCGTAGACCACCCGAAACGAACGGCCGCCGTCGACGCTGCGCGAAAGGCGCCACTGCTGCTCCGTGTAGGCGTCGTTGCGTGACCGGATGTGCGTAGTGAAGATCCCGTTGGCGTTGCTGACCACCTTCTGGTTATGGCTCTGGAAGGTGCCGTAACCGGTGGCTTCCGAGTCGATGACCACCTGCTGGAAGGCGGCCAGGCCGAAGCCGGTGGCCTCCTGCGCCTGGGCCGTGGGGGCCATCGCCCAAGCGGCCAAGACAACAGCGATGTGCCGAGGGCGCATAGGGGGCTCTCCTCCGGCGCTTGGGTGAGTTGCGGCCGCGGCGTCGGCGTCCGGGCGCTAGCCGGGTTGGCGGCGGCGGCACGTGGCCCTTGGCGCTGGGCCAGTCCATCGCGAACGGGACCCACGCGTACGGGATCGCCTGCCTTGACCAATATACCACCGCGTGGACGGGGTTGGTACGCACGCGCGGGCCCGCAGGGCGCGGCGGTGAGCCGGCGGATCGCAGCGGCCGGTTCCGGCCGCACGCACCTGGGCCGTAGGGTTGCCACCTCAGCCGGGCGGCGGTGGCTGACACGCGGGGCCGGTGAGTGAGCGGGTGGTCGCAGCGGCGGTCAGGTGGGTGGCGATCGCCGCCAGGGCGGACCGGCCGATGGTGGTTGGCGACGGCGGCGGCAAGCTGGAAACGCGTCGGCGGCCGGGCCCCGACACCAATTGGGCGGCGGTGGCTGACACGCGGGGCCGGTGAGTAAGCGGGTGGTCGCAGCAGCGGTCAGGCGGGTGCCGATCGCCGGCGGGCACGTACCCTCCCGTGGCCGCGGCGCCAGCTGTCGACGCGCGGGCGCGATTGACGCCGGTGGCTGGAGGCGGTAGTACATGGGCCAGGCGCCCTGCTCATCTCTGGGCGTGGCGTCGCCAGGGCGCTTACCGGCCAGCACCGGGGATCGTCTGGATGGTCTGCCCGCAGACCGGGCGCGCTGGCAGGCCAGCTTTACTGTACCGCAACCGTCGCTGACCGCCACGGTCTGGCCGCGCGCGGGAACACACGGTCGACCAGGCGTCTGAACCAGGAGGGGTACCCCATGCACCAGGGCCGGATCCTGCTGTCCCATGTCTTGAGCTTGAGCGAGCCGGAACGCCTGCAACTGTGTCGACAGATGGGCGTCCGGCACGTCGTTTCCACCCCCTCCCTAGCCGGCGTCGAACCAACCGACTACGAGGCGGTGATGCGGCGCCACCAGCAGGACTGGGCAGATGCCGGTTTCGAGGTGGCCGTATATGAAACCATGACGCCGGTACCGGCCGACCACATCCGACGCGGCACGCCCGGCCGAGAACAGGAGCTGCGCCAATGGATCGCCGCCGTTGAGGCCATGGGCAAGGTCGGCATCCCGGTACTGTGCTACAACCTTGGCCAAGGCGGACGGCGAACCAGCAACCAGGTACTGCTGCGCGGCGGCGCCGTCACCACGGAGCATGACTACGCAGCGTCGCAGCACCTGCCGCCGGCGGCTGAGTGCCTGACGGAAGAGCAGCTATGGGAAGCCCTGGCGTGGCTGATCGAGCGCATCATTCCGGTATGTGAAAGGGCCAACGTCAAGATGGGGTACCACCCGAATGACCCGGCCGTGTCGCCTTACCTGGGCTCGGCCCAGATCATGACCCATCCGGCGGCCTATCGCCGCCTGTTTTCGTTGGCCGAGAGCCCCTGCAACGGTGTCTCGTTCTGCCAGGGCAACTTCCGTTCCATGGAATACGCGCCCGGTGAGAGCATCTACTCCGTGGCCACCGAGTTCGCCGAACGTGGCAAGATCCAATTCGTGCACTTCCGCGATGTAGCCGGAACCGCCCGGACGCGGTACCACGAGACCTTCCACGACAACGGCCCGACCGATATGGCGCGGATGCTGCAGTGTTATGCCCGCGGCGGCTTTGTCGGCCCGCTGCGCACGGATCACGCCCCGGCCATGGCGGGCGAGGACGCCCAGGCCCGGCCTGGTTACGCCATGCTCGGCCACGTCTTTGCCATCGGCTACACCATTGGCCTGATGCAAGCCCTGGGCATCGCCTACGAGTGAACTCGGATTCGGCTGTCCGCCGGCGCAGCCTCGGGCTCGCCGGCGGTTGCTCAGTCAGCCGGGCGCCAGCGGTACGAGAACAGGGACCCCTGGTACAGGGTGAACCGCAGGTGGCAGAAGCCGCTGTCCATGGGCGCGACGCAGGTCCGCTCACCCCAGGCCAGGCGCTGGCAGACCGCATCACGCTGCTCGATGCGGCTGCCGGCCGCGTCGTAACCGGGAACCGGCTCGTGATTGGGGCCCGGCGCCGCAGCAATCACGGCGGCCGTCAGATACCCGCTGTGGACATTGGCGTTGACCTCCAGGACCATGGGCTGCCGCAGGGGCAGGGGGCCGGTAACGAGCACCCCTTCGGTGCGACCGGCCTCCAGACTGACCCAGCCGTCGCGCCGGATGGATGCCAGACCGATGCCGCGTCGATGCCGCACACCCGACCCGTGCTTGGTGCCAGCGCCGATATAGGGGACCAGAAGGCGCTCGCCGGCTGCGATGGGCGGGTTCAGGGTGGGCACCGCCCAGTGCGAGTCCCACGCGCCCTCGCCGCCCAACGGCAATACCGGTACGCGGGCCTGGGTGCGGTGCCAGATCAGCCCATCATCGCTGTGGGCCAGCTGCGTGTCGAGGCGCTCGACGTTCTTGTGGTACATCTCGACAAAGGCCAGGAAGCCCCGGCCGCAGCGGAATGGCTGCATGCCGTAAATTTCCACGTCTGGGTCGTCCAGATCATCGTACCGCAGGATGACTCCGGCATCTTCCCAGCGGATCAGGTCCTGACTTCGCCAGAGATTGGCCAAGCGCGGACGGGTGAACTCACCGGGCGCCATTCCGGGCAGACCCAGTTTGCCGCGCCGGCTGATGAGCAGGTATTGGTCGAGCACCGGGTCGTAGTACAGGCTGGATCGATCGCCCGCGCCCGGAACGATACCTGGCTCGCGGGCTTCTAGATACCGACCGTCGACTGACCGCAGAGCGTACAGACCCGAGCCGCCCCGGTTGCGGTAACCGATGCCCACCCAGCAGGCGCCCTCGGCCCAAGGCCCTGCGGCGCGGCCCACCGGCGCCAAGGCCAAGTTGTCGAAGCCAAACTCGGCGTCGGCCATGGCCAATCCCTGGCGCTCCCACTGGAGGCCATTGGCGGAAAGCGCCAATCGGGGTCGAAAATCCTGGTGCGGCAGGTACCACATCCGCAACTGGCCGGTCGCCGGATCCTGCATCACCGACGAGTAGCCAATGGCCGTGCCTTCGTCGGCACCGTTGGCGGCCAAGGCGGGTTCACAGACATCGCGACGCAGGGGCTGCACGCGGCGGTAGAGCCGCTCGCGCACCAACACATCGCGGTCATCGAGGAACAGATGGAGGTCCGGGTCGGCCAGGGCCATCGGTTGCACTCCCTTCCGTGCGGGCCGCCCAACGCGGTCGCGGCTTGGGCAATGGCGTCCACGTGCCACGGGCGGCGCCGGCGGTCGTGACGCCCAAGTGCCACTGGCGGCGCCATTGGCGTCGGCAATGCTGTCCACGTGCCACGGGCGGCGCCGGCGGCGTCGGTCGCGATGTCCAAGTGCCACTGGCGGTGCTGGCGGCGGACAGGTACCGTACCATAGGGCCTGCATCGATACCGCACAACGCGGTGCGTTCGCCGCCCCACCGGGCGCGCGGCCGCCGCTACCGCCCAACAAGGAGAGAGCCATGTCACACCGACGCGTGGTCATGGCACTACTGGTGGCCAGCGCCGCTCTGGCGCAGGAGACGCGCATCGAGGTGCAACAACCCCTGGACCGCCAGGACCGGGTGCTGGAACTGTCGCGCTCCCTGCGCCGTGACCTGGACCTGTTCCCCGAGGTCACCGGGTTCCGCACGGCCCGCCTGTTTCGGGGCCAGGACAGCACCTGGACGCTGGAGATCTCGTTCGAGCGCCAGGGGATGCGAGCCCACGAGCGCCGCCTGTTGTCGGTCGCCGCGGTGGATTCACTGCGCGGCGAGCTGGAACTGCGGCTGCAGCGGCTGAAGGCGGCCTCGCTGGGCGACCCGGCTTCGCGGGGTCGCCTCGTGGCCCACCAGTTCCTGCTGTCCGTGGTCTTCTACGGACCGGCCATGCCGACCATCCTGGGCCTGCCCGGCGGCCGGCCGTCGGTGGGCTGTTACATGGTTACTGCAGGCGCCGGGTTCTACCTGCCCTATCGCCTCACCCGGAACGCGGGGGTAACACCGGCGCAGCGGCAGTTGGCGGCGTACGGCGCACACCGTGGCATCGGGGCGGGGCTCTTGGCCGAGCGCCTGCTGCTCCCCCGCCGCGGGACGGAGCGAACCGCGCTGGCCAGCGCCATGGCGGGCAGTACGGGGGGGGCGCTGGCGGGATACCTGGCCGCCGGCAGACGCAGTTACACTGCCGGACAGGGCGAGTTGTGCAGCGTCCTAGGCGATGTGGGCATTGTGGCCGCGCTGGGGGGTGGCTACCTGGCCGGCCTGCACCATGCCGAGATCAACCACCGGCGGCTTGGCGACGCGCTGGCGCTGACCGGCGGCGGGTTGGGAGTGGTGGCCGGTGACCGCCTGGGCCAGCGTCGCGACTACACCGATGGAGACGCCTATGTCCTGCGGGCCGGCGGCATGCTGGGGGCCGTGATGTCCGTACCCCTGGTGCGCTTGAGCGGCACTGACCACGCCAAAGCCTATGTGGGTGGTTCACTGGCCGGCATGGGGACAGGCCTGGTGGCCACGGACCGCGCCCTGCAGGGGCAGGAATTCAGCTGGGGTCACGGTGCCCTGATCACGGCCGGCGAGTTAGCCGGCGGCCTGGTGGGCCTGGGCCTGTGCTATCTTGCCGACGCCGGCGACACCTTCCCCAAGCTGGCGTACATGGGCAGCGGCGCGGCTGGCAGTCTGCTGGGGTTCACCTTCACCTTCCGCGCCTTCTCCCGCTGAACCGACTCGGGCCTCAGCCAATCGAGGGCGGCAGACCGCGCCCGGGCCACCTTGCGGGTCGTCCGGAGGGCCGGGCGCCGTCCGGAGGCCGGGCACCCGTTGCCCCGATCATCGCTGGTGAGCCATGGCTATCGGCCCCCCGTCAGGGCGTGCTCAGTGCGCGCCAGGATGTCCTCCTGCACGTCGCGCCCCAGGCGGGTGAACCGCGCGGAGAAGCCGCTCACCCGCACCACCAGGTCCTCGTGGGGTTCCGGGTCTGCCATGGCCGCGCGCAGTTGCTCGGTGGCCGTGGTGTTGAACTGCAGCTCGCTACCGCCCAGGGCAAAACACGCGCGGATGAGCGATCCCAGGGTCTGGCGCCCCGCCGGCGTGGTCACGGCGTCGTGGCTGATCTTCATGTTGACCACATTGCCGCCTGGGGCCAGGTGGTACGGCAGCTTGCTCACCGAGCGTGCCGCGGCCGTGGGCCCGGCCTGATCGCGGCCAAAGGTGGGGCTGCAGGCGTCTGAGGTAGGCTGGCCGGCATGGCGGCCATCCGGGGTCGCCGCCACCTCCTGCCCGGCGGAGATGTTCTGCACGTTGGAGGCCATCAGCATCCAATGGAATCCACCCCGTGGCGTACGATGGCGGTTGAAGGCCACCACGAAGTCCTCCATCGCACGTACGGCGAGGCCATCCACCTCGTCGTCGTCATTGCCGAACTTGGGGGCGCCGCGCAACAGCAGCTGGCGTTCCGCTTCGTAGCCGACAAAGTCGGCGCGCAGCATGGCGCGCAGTTGGTCGAGGCTGAACCGAGGTCGCTCGTAGACGAACCGCCGCACAGCGGCCAGGCTGTCGGCCAGGCTGGCGATACCCATGGCACCATAACCGATGTTGCCCTCGTACAGTGCCCCGCCATCGTTGACGTCACGGCCGCGGCCGATGCAGTCCTGCACCAACGCGCTGAGCAGGGGGCTGGTGAAATCGCCAGCGCGATCGTCAAAGGACCGCAGGTACCCGTTGTGGGCCTCGACCTGGCTGTCGAGCAGGTGTCGGAACTGCTGCTGGAAGGCGCCGTACAGAGCGTCGAAGGTAGCGGGGTCACCGGTGCGGGGCCCCTCCTGCTGACCGTTGAGGATGTTGACACCGTCGAACAGGGCCAGGTGGAGCGCCTTGAGCGGGTTGATGCGGCGATCGGTCCACGGCGCCTGACGCCCCGGAATCTGCGTCTCGATGCAGCCAACGCTGCAGAAGTCCCGCGCGTCCGCGGCGCGGTACCCGTACGCCAGCAGGCCGGTGATAGTCGGTTCCTCGTTGACCACCGAGGGGTAGCCGATGCCGGTGCTGATCACCTCCACGCACTTGTCGAGGAAGAAGGCTGGCGTGCCCGAATGCAGACGAGCTGTGCAGTTGCCGCCTGGCCGGCCCACGCGCTTACAGGCCTCGAGTATCTGGCACGAGAGCAGGCTGCTGCCATCGCCGCCGTCCGGACGCGTCCCGCCGACAACGATGTTTTGGACATCCTCATCGATAGTAATGCGGGCGAAGAAATGGTCGAGCAAGTCCTGGGTCAGCTCCATGGTGGCCCGCCCGGCACGCAGGTCGGCCTCCCAGAAGGGACGCAGATACTGGTCCAGGCGACCGAAGGCCATGGCGCCGCGGTCGTCCAACTGCATCATGCAGTGGTAGCTGTACACCAGTTGCAGCGCGTCGTGGAAGGTGGTGGGCGGCTGGCAGGCCAGCCGCGCCAGTTGCGCGGCCTGAAAGCGCAGAAGCGCGGCGTAGCAGGGGTGCTCGTCGGCCGCCGCGGCGAGGGCCGCGGACCAGCGGCGGAGATGGGCCAGAGCGCCGTCCAGTGCCCGGACGACGCTGTCCAGGAAGACCGCCCTTTGGGCGTCAACCGTTTGCTTCTCCTGGCGGCTGGCAGCGGCCCGGGACCGCACGCCAGCCAAGCCGGCGCGCAGCAACTCCGGGTAGTCGGCCGCGTGGTGGTCGGACTGCGAGCCAAAGGTGCGGCAGCCGATCGCGTGGACATAGTCTCGATCCGCGGCCAGCTGATCGGCGGGCACAGCGTCCGCCGGCAGGCAGCGCCCGATGTGCCCCACCCCGGCCAACAGGGCGCCGGGGAACACGGGTACGGGGCATGACATCAGCACGGCGTTGAGCGCTTCGGCGCGCCGCAGCGTCATCGGCAGGCCGGCGGTGGCGCGGAACGACGCCGCCCGCCAAGACGCCGACGCGTCCACCCACGGCAGCGATGCGTACGTCTGCTGCAGGCCGACGAGGTCACTGAAAGACGCATAGGGCGGGATCATGCGGACCTGCTGAAGGTTGTCCAGGTTACCCACGGCCATGCCCACCGCGACGGCGGCACGGCGAACCGAAACGACAACCACCGGGCACGCCCGGCTGCTGTCCGGCGCCGACAGGGCCGCCCACGTCGACGGTGGCCGTCGACTGACCCCGACGGCGGGCGCGGGCATGCACCGGCCGGACGACACGGGTACGCACGGGCCGCGCGGCGGCAAGGCGGGCCCTGCCGCCCGACGGCGCCGGGCGTACCGTTCAGGGTACGAACACGGCCTTGACGCAGGTGCCGGCGGCAACGTCCGCCAGGGCCTGGTTGACCTGCGCCAGCGGGTAGCGATGGGTTACACACGCGGCCAGGTCCTGCTGCAGGTCGGCGCTCTGGCGCAGGAATGCCAGGTAGGTCCCGATATCGCCCAACTTGTACTGACCACTGCCGATGATGCGCAGGGCCTTGAAGGTGATCAACTCAGGGCGAATGGCGACAGCGCCGCTGCTGCTATATTGCCCGGGAACGATGTATGTGCCCAGGGTGCGGAGCAGCTCCAACCCTTCGGGCAGGGCGCCGGGTGCCCCAGTGGCCTCAAAGACGACATCGGCGCCGTTGCCGCGGCCCAAGTCGGCCGCCAGCTCGCGCACTTGCTCCTGGCGCTGCGCGGCCGGTACAGAGCGATAGTCAAGCACCAGGGTCGCGCCTAGTCGCGCCGCCATCTGGAGCCGTCGCGGGCTGTTGCCACTGCCGATCGCCACGACGCGGCAGCCCCGCGCGGCGGCCCAGGCGACAGCAAAAAGCCCCACCGGACCCGTGCCCTGCACGACCACCAACTCGTCGCCCCGCAGGTCGCCGGCGAAGGCGAAAGCCCGTATGCAGGTGGGGCCGGCACAGGCGAAGGCAGCGACCGCAGCCACGCTCACATCGGCCGGCACGCGCACCAGGGTGGCGGCTGGCTGCGCGAGCAGCTCGGCGTAGCCGCCGTGGAAATGCGGCGGCGCGGCGGCTGGGGCAGCGTTGGTGACGCCGAAACTCAGACAACTGGCGGTCTCGCCCTGGCGACAGCAGAAACAGGTCCCGCAGGGAAGCGCAATGCAGGCGATGCAGCAGTCGCCCACGGCCAGGGTTTGGCCCAGGCCGTCGCCAGTGACGCCCTCGCCCAAGGCCCGCACCCGGCCGACGAACTCGTGACCGATGATGCAACCCGGATCCAGGGCCAGGGTCCCGTCGTGGAAATGCACATCCGTGCCGCAAATGCCGCTGGCCTCCAGGTCGAGCACGGCTTGTCCTGCTCCCGGTTCTGGAACCGGGAACTCGTGCACGGAGAACGGTTGCCCGGCGCCTCCAAAGACGGCCGCTCTGGCCCGGACGCGTCGCGCCTCCGGCCGCGTGCCCCCATCGCCCATCATCGCCTGTCCCTTCCGTGATGCCGCACCATCGCCGCGGTGTAGAGCGCCAACCCAGGCGCTTGCCCGGCCCCTTGGCCGGGGGTGACCGGCGTCGACGTGGGTCGCGCCAGAGACCCTGCCGGCCAAGCGCGACGCCGGGTATGCCCACGGGGCAGCGGTACGACCCGCATACTGGCCCAACTCAAGGCACGGTGACGCCGCGGCTGCCGTCAAACGCGGGTCGCGGTAACGGGCCGGCAAGGTGAACCGCGCTCGCGGCCAGTGGCGTCAAGACCTACTCGTAGAGACCCAGTTCCATCACCTCGTCATAG
>CAITNQ010000008.1 GCA_903893785.1 uncultured Gemmatimonadota bacterium | reverse complement strand
GCGCCGCGGCGGCTCGCGAGCCTCGATTCCCTGGACGTCACCAGCTTCCGGGTCGGTTATGTCCGGACGCGGGACTGGCCGCCCTACTACGTCCACCGCATCGGTTGGTGGCCGGATCCGCTGCTGCCCACGGACACGGCCACGGCGCTGGCCGGCGAGTGCCTGGCCCTGTGGATATCGTGCCAGACCGACACTGCAGCGCCGCCCGGCGAGTATCGCGGTGCCGTGGTCCTGTCGCGCCCGCTGGCCGCCCCGTTGGCGGTGCCACTCCGCGTCCACGTCTGGCCAGTACAGGTACCGGCGCCGGGGCGCTTCCGCACCGCCTGCACTTGGAACGAGGAGAACCTGCCCCAGGTGTATGGCCCCGCCATAGGGCCCGAACTGCGGCAGCGGTACCGCCAGTTCCTGTCCGCGCACCGCCTCCGTCCCGACCACCTGTACCGGCGCCAGCCGCCGGATGTGGCCACTTGGGTCGAGGCGGCTCGACGCGGCACGGAGACGGGCGGCAATTTGCTGTACGTCGATCCCGCCGACGCTGGCCGCCTGCCTGAACTGGCAGCCGTATTGGACCCGGTGGTAGCCCGGTTGACCCAAGCCGGACTTCTCGCGCAGGCCTATGTGTACGGGTTCGACGAGGCCGAGGCTAGCGAGTTTGCGGCTCTCCGGCGCGTCTTTGCCTGGGTCCACGGCCGTTACCCGGGCCTGCGCACCGTCACCACGGCACGTGACCCGAGCTTGGGCGTGGTTTCCGGGCTGGACCGGGTGGTCGACACCTGGGTGCCCTTGACCGCCTTGCTGGACACAGCGGCCGCCCGCGCCGCCCAGACCCGTGGGCGCCAGATCTGGTGGTACGTGTGCTCAGTGCCCAACCGTCCGTACGCCAACCTGCTGTTGGAGTACCCCTGCCTCGACGCGCGCCTGCTCGGTTGGCACGCGTGCCGGGCGCGCGTACAGGGCTTTCTTTACTACGCCCTGAACCGTTGGCCACGGCCCGAGCGGCCCATGGTGGCGGTCGCCGACGGTCGCACTGACTGGGATCCGGCCTCTTTCGGCCAGGCGCACGGCGATGGCTGTCTGCTGTACGCGGGTGTGGACGGCCCGATTTCGACCCTCCGGCTGGAAAACCTGCGCGACGGCCTGGAGGATCTTGAGCTGCTTGCTCAGGCAGACCCTGCCTGGGCCCAATCCCTGTGCGCCCGGGTAGTGCCCTCCCTGGACGCACCCGAGCCCAACCCTGAGGCGCTGATGGCCGCGCGCCTCGAACTGCTGCGCGATTACCGCGTGGCTGCGGCGCCGCCCTGAGGCGCGGCGCTGCCTGGAGGAACACTGGCATGTACGAACGCCTGACCGACATCCGCCTGCACACCGGTGAACGAGTGGAAGCCGGCGTCGTCACGGGCCCGGACCTGGATTGGGCCGACCGCATCGAAGTGCTGTTGGCCCACAAAGGGGACATCTGGTGTTGGCAGAACAGCGAGATCGTGCGACGCCAGGTGGGCCTTGAGGCGCGTTTCTACCTGCTGCACCGCCAGGGAGAGCCGTTGGCCAACATGATGACCGCTACCCGGGCCGGCGTGGGCCATTTCGGTCACGTGTACACGCGCCCGGATGACCGTCGCCAAGGGGCTGCCGGGCACCTGTTGGGGTTGGTCATGGACCATTTCCACCAGCAGGGCGGTCGGGCTCTGTATCTGGGCACCGGGTTTGACAGCCACCCCTACCGCCTGTACGCGGCCCATGGCTTCCGCGGCCTCGAAGCCGGTAGCGGTTACATGAGTTACACCGTGGCCCCAGAAGACGAATTCCTGGGCCAGTACCTGGCCCCGGGTGCGGCCCAGGTGCAGCCCCTCGACTGGCCCCATTGGCCGGCGTCGGCGCCGTTGTTCATGGGCGCCTTCGCCGGAGTGATCCGCTGTGCTCCCCTGCGCCTGTTCGGCCGCGGCTCCACCGAAGGCGCACTGCTGCCAGTGTTGCGGTCTGAGCACCAGCGCCGGTCTGACGGTCAGGCACCTGCCACCGTGGCGCTGGTCCTGCCGGCCACCGGGGCCGTGGCCGGTCTGGCCGCGTGGGTCTGGGATCCGCTGTGGCCCGACACGACGCTGGTGGACCTGTACTGCCACCCGGACTGGTGGCACCGGGGTGAGGAACTGCTGGCGGCCCTGGAACTGCCGTCGGCGGGCCGCTGCCTGGCATACAGCGATCCCGACTGCCCGAACAAAGGCCAGGTCCTCCTGGCGAGCGGCTTCCGTCAGACGGCGCAGGCCCGCCGCCGCCTCGCCGCCGACCGCGCCGGCACCCGCATGACGGACGTGTTCACCTGGGAGAGGTAGCCCGGCCGGCGATTGCCGGCGTGCCGACCTATGGTTAAGGTAACGCCGCCGCCTGCGGCCCGGGACCGGCAGGCGGTTCCCCATTTCCCCCCGCCGGAGGTTGGATGAGCGACACCTACCGCGTTGTCATCACGGATTTCGTCACCGATGACCTGGCGGTCGAGCACCAGGTGCTCGACGGCCTGGCCCGCGTCGAGGCCCTCGGGGCCATGCGTGAGGAGGAACTGACCGGACGCATCGAAGACGCCGATGCGGTCATGGTGTACCACTACCTGGGTCTGTCGCAGGCGACCATCGCCCGCCTGCGCCACTGTCGGCTGATCGTTCGCTGCGGTGTCGGCTTTGACAACGTCGACCACGCCTATGCCCGCAGCCGCGGCATCGATGTCTGCAATGTGCCCGACTATGGCACCGAGGATGTGGCCGACGCCGCCATCGGGTTGGCGGTCAGCATGATGCGTGGCATCCCCTTCCTCAACTCGCGCCTGCGGGCCGGGCAGGGCCCGTGGGCCTACACCCAGGTGGCGCCGCTGCAGCGTCTGCGGGGCTCGGTCTTCGGCGTCGTGGGCCTGGGCCGCATCGGCATTGCCGCGGCCCTGCGCGCCCGAGCCCTGGGCCTCGACGTGGTCTTCTACGACCCCTACAAACCGGACGGTTACGACAAGGCCGTCGGCATCCGGCGGGCGGAGTCTCTGGAGGAGTTGCTGTCGCAGTCACGCACCGTCAGCCTCCACTGCCCGCTCAGCGCCGAGACGTACCACCTGATCGATGCGGCGGCCATCGCCTGCATGCCGTCGGCTTCGTACCTGGTCAACACCGCGCGCGGCGGGGTGGTCGATACCACTGCCATACCTGACGCCATCGCCTCCGGGCGGTTGGCCGGTGCCGGCATCGATGTGCTCGAACTGGAACCGCCCCCGGTGGACGACCCGCTTATCGCTGCCTGGCGCGACCCGGGCCATCCGGCGCACCATCGCGTCATCATCACGCCGCACACGGCGTTCTACTCCGAGCAGGGGTTGGCCGACATGCGCCTCAAGGGGGTCCAGACGGTCCGCCGCGCCCTGCTCGGGCAACCGCTGCGCAATGTGGTCAACTGAAACCTGTCCGTGAACCGCCCCTGGCGGCCGTCCCGGAACTCGACGCGGAGAACGCTGCAATGATGATCCCCAAGCCCACGGTGGGCGACACCTCGTGGTTCACCCAGGACCGTTTCGGCCTGTTTATCCACTGGGGCCTGTACGCCCTGCCCGCGCGCCACGAGTGGGTCAAGCACATCGAGCAGATACCCGACGCGGTCTACGACACCTACTTCCGTCACTTTGACCCGGATCTCTACGACCCGGATCTGTGGGCCGAGGCAGCGTCCAAAGCCGGCATGAAGTACTTCGTCGTGACTACCAAACACCACGAGGGTTTCTGCCTGTGGGACTCGGCGCTGACCGACTACAAAGCGACCCGTACGCCGGCGGGGCGGGACCTTATCGGGCCCATGGTCGATGCCTTCCGCGCCAACGGCATGCGCGTGGGGTTCTACCACTCGTTGATCGACTGGCACCACCCGGACTTCACCATCGACGACCTGCATTCGCTGCGTCAGCACCCCGACCGGCAGACGCTCAACCAGGGACGGGATCAGCGCCGATACATCGAGTACCTGCACGGCCAGGTGCGCGAGTTGCTGACGACCTATGGTCGCATCGACGTGCTGTTCTACGACTTCAGCTACCCGCCGGGCAGCCATGGCCGACCCGCTGACTACCGCGGCAAAGGCCACGATGACTGGGGCAGCGAAGCCCTGCTGCAGCTGACCCGCCAACTCCAGCCCGGCATCATTGTCAACGACCGGCTGGACTTGGACCAGGTGGAAGGCGGCTGGGACATCCGCACGCCAGAGCAGTTCCTGCCGCGCCAGTGGGTGATGTTTAACGGTCAACCCGTGGTCTGGGAGACCTGCCAGACGTTCTCCGGTTCGTGGGGCTACCATCGCGACGAGAACACGTGGAAGAGCGTTGACCAGCTGCTGCACATGCTGATCGAGGTGGTGAGCAAGGGAGGCAATCTGCTGCTCAATGTCGGGCCCACGGGCCGCGGCGAGTTCGACGAACGAGCCCTCGATCGGCTGGCCGGCATGGGTCGTTGGATGCACCACCACAGCCGGTCAATTTACGGCTGCACCGCCGCGCCGGAAGGCATCGCGCCCCCGGCCGACTGCCGGCTGACCTACAATCCCACCACCCGCCGGCTCTATGTGCACGTGTTCGCCTGGCCCATGGGCCAACTGCACCTGGACGGCCTGGCCGGCCGCGTCGAGTACGCTCAGCTGCTCAACGACGCATCGGAAGTCCGCATTAGCCAGCCGCCGCCGCATCAGGCCGACGTAGACGGTCCTGGCGGTCAGACGCTCACCCTGTCGCTGCCCGTGCGCCAGCCGTCGGTGGCTGTGCCGGTCATTGAGTTGTTCCTGAAGTGAAACCCAAGGAGATCAGCCGATGAGTGTGTTGGAGCGCTTCCGTCTCGATGGGCGTACGGCGCTGGTTACCGGTTGTCGGCGAGGCATTGGCCGGGGTATCGCCAGGGCGCTGGCGCAGGCCGGGGCCGACATCGTCGGGGTCAGCGCGCAGATGGAGGCCACCGGCAGCGACATCGCCGCGGAAGTAGAAGGCGCCGGCCGGCGCTTCTTCAGCTACACCTGCGATCTGAGTCAGCGCCAGGAGGTCCACGACTTTGTCGGGCGCGTGCACCACGACGGGCACTGCATCGATATCCTGGTGAACAATGCCGGCATCATCCCGCGCAAGCCCGCCGTCGACCACGACGACGAGACCTGGGACCGCACCGTGGAGGTGGACCTGAATGTGCCCTATGTGCTGGCCCGCGAGTTCGGTCGGGGCATGTTGGCGCGCGGTTGGGGCAGAATCCTCTTCACCGCCTCGGTGTTGAGCTACCAGGGCGGCATCACGGTGCCCAGCTACGCAGCGGCCAAGGGGGGGCTGATTCAGGTGGCGCGAGCGCTGGCCAACGAGTGGGCTGGCCACGGGGTCAACGTCAACTGCATCGCGCCCGGGTACATCGAGACCGATATCACCAAAGCCCTGCGCGATGACCCCAACCGCTACGGGCCGATCACGGCGCGCATCCCGGCTGGCCGCTGGGGACGGCCCGAGGATCTGGAAGGCGCTGCGGTGTTCCTATGCTCTGACGCCGCGGCCTATGTCCACGGCGCGACCCTGTTGGTGGACGGCGGTTGGATGGGGCGCTGACGCGCCGATTCGCGCGCAAGCCGGCCCGCCGAGGTCGGGGTGGTGTTGTCGTCAATACCGCCCCGACCCCATGGTCCCGCTTCGGGCCGCGCGCGGTCAGGGGGCCGTGGCGGGCCAAACCAGGCTCGCCGCGACCCTGGCCTGTCGTGGAGGCGCCGGGTGTCTGGTCCGCCACCTCGCCCGTTCGGCGATGGTTTCGGGCCGCTGCGCGCTATCCCGCGCCAGACCCGGAGCGCGCCGCGCCCCACGAGCGCGCGTTCGGCCTGACCCGGTCGCGCCCGTCCGGGCCGGCCATGGGCTGCTGTGCCGCAGCGCCGCGCGGCCGCCTCAGTCGACGACGCGGGTGACGCGCGCGATGCGCGGGTCGGTGAACACGTCCTTCTCGTCCAGGCTCCGGGTAGAGAACTCAGACACCACGGCGCCTTTGGGACCGGCCTGGAACCAGTGCAGCGTGTCGGGGCTGAGGGTGTACTGCTCGCCCGGACGCAACACTACCTCGTGCCACACCGAGTAATGCGCCTCGCTTCCCGCCGGTGGTTTGGCTCCTGGTTTAGGCGTTGCCTCGCCCGGCACATACAGGTATACCTTGCCCCACCGGCAGCGGAAGGTCTCCTCCTTGCCCGGGTTGCTGCGGCCCACCCGCGGGTGGCGGTGCTCGGGGCACGTCTGCCGGGGCAGCATGGTGAGTTCCTTGGCGCAGCAGCGTTCGGTGTTGACGTACACCAGCACGCCCAGTCCGGTGTGAGCGAAATCACCCAAGCCGAAATCGGCGATCTCCAACCCCTGCTGCTCGCGTCGCGTCACCACCAGCCCCGCGTCGGCCAGCATCGCCGCGCTGTGGCGCTGCCATTGGCGCACTTCCTTCTTCGTCAGCACCGCCTTCTCCTCCTGGTCGCCGGTTCAGGGCGCGACCACGTGACGGATGGCCGCCGCGATCCGCGCCGGATCGGGGCGGTACGCCTGTTCCAGGACCGGCGCGAAGGGAACCGGCACATCGGGCGATGCTACGCGCACGATGGGAGCCACCAGTTGCGACCCATAGCGCTCGGCAATGCCGGCCGCCAGTTCGGCGCCCACGCCGCCGGTCTTGGGGCCTTCCTCCACAATGACGACGCGGCCGGTTTTGGCCACCGAGGCTCCGATCACCTCGTAGTCGATCGGTGACAGGCTGCGCACGTCGATCACTTCCGCGTCAATGCCATCGGCGGCCACTTCGTCTGCCGCGCGCACAGCGTGGTGCAGCATCAGCAGCCAGCCGAGCACGGTGACCTCGGTGCCGGTCCGGCGCACGGCCGCCGTGCCCAGGGGCACTACGTAGTCCTCGTCGGGCACGTCACGGCTGGCATCCACGGCGCCCGATTCAGTGCGGGCACCCTTGGAGCCGTACAGCAGCTTGTGCTCGAAGATCATCACCGGGTTGTCATCACGTACCGCGGCTTTGAGCAGGCCCTTGGCGTCGTACGCGTCCGACGGTGCCACCACTTTGATGCCCGGAATGCCGACAAAGAAACGCTCTGGATTGCGCGCGTGCTGAGCGCCGCGTCCGGTAGCGCCGACCGGGGCCCGCATGACCATGGGCACGGACACCGTGCCGCCGGACATGTACCGCATCATCGACGCATTGCTGTGGATCTGGTCCATGGCGCAGAACAGGAAGTCGCCGTACTGCACATCGACAATCGGCCGCATACCCAGCATGGCGGCGCCCACCGCGGCGCCGAAGAAACCGTTCTCGGCAATCGGCGTGTCCAGGATCCGCTCGCGAAAGCCCTTCTCCAGGCCCAGGGTAACGGTGAAGGCTCCCCCCCAGCCACCGGGGATGCCAATATCTTCGCCCAGACAGAACACCCGTTCATCGCGCGCCATCTCTTCGGCAATGGCGCTGCGCAGCGCTTCGGCAACCGACAACCGCTTCATGCCCGCCCTCAGTCCGCGTAGACATCGGTAAACAGGTCGGCCACGGTGGGCTCCGGCTCGCGACGAGCCTGCTCCACCGCCGCCGTGATCTCATCGACAACACGGCACCGCACTTCCTCGACGTCGTCCGCGCTGATATCCGCGCGCTGCTCCTGCAGGCGTCGCGCCCAGCGGCCGATGGGCTCGTTCTCGCTGGCCCACTGCCGCTCGTCCTTGGGTTGGTACAGGCACGGATCACGCCGCGAGTGGCCGGTGATGCGATACGTCATCAACTCCAGCAGCACCGGGCCTTCACCGCGGCGACAGCGGGCTGCCGCCTGCTGCGTGGCTTCGTACACCGCCAACACGTCATTGCCGTCGAGCCGTTGGCCCGGAATGCCGTAACCGTCGGCGCGGTCGACCAGGCGCGGCAGCCGCGTGATCTGCGCCACCGGGGTGGAGGCGCCGTACAGGTTGTTCTCGCAGACGAAGATCACCGGCAGGTCCCAGATCGCGGCCAGGTTCACACCCTCGTGGAAGGCGCCTTCGGAGGTGGCGCCGTCGCCGAAGAAGCAGGCCACCACCTGCGGGCGGCGCTGCATCTTCAGGGCCAGGGCCATGCCCGCGGCAATGGGGATGCCGCCGCCCACGATGGCCACGGCCGGGGGCATTCCCTTAGCCATGTTGCCGATGTGCAGCGACCCTCCCTTGCCGCGGCAGCAGCCGGTGCCCCCGCCGAACAGCTCGATGAGCATCTCGAGCGGGGTCAGGCCCTTGGCCAGGGCGTGGCCATGCGGGCGATGGGTAGAGGTGATGTAGTCGGCTGCCTCCAGGGCCCGGCAGACGCCCACCGCGGCCGCCTCCTGGCCCTGGCACTGGTGAATGGTCCCAGGCATCGCCCCTTCGAGGAACAGGAACTTGACCTGCTCCTCGAACTCGCGGATCACCCACATGCGGTGCAGCAGGTCCAGCAGGAAGGCCCGATCATAGCCACACACCGGATCGCTTTCTGCCCTGGTCGCACTGTCGGCCGGCGGCATGGGCCTACCTCCTCGCCTCGGCGTCAATGATGGCGATCACCTCGCCCGCTTCCACCTCCTGCTCGGCGTCTACGCACAACTCCACCATCGTGCCGCTGGCAATGGCCTCGACCTCCATCGCCGCTTTGTCGGTTTCGACCTCCAGGAGCGCTTGGCCGCGTTCGACACGCTGCCCGACCTCCACGCGCCAGCGCACCACCTTGACGGTGGCTTCGTTGGTCGACAGGTCGGGCATCTTCATTTTCAGAATCATGCTGCCTCCGGTGGAACGTGGCGGGTTGGATCGCAGTGCCAGTCAGTCGAACCGTGGTTCAGGGCAGGCGCAGGGGCGACAGGGCCCAGGGATGCCCGGCGATAAAGGCCTCGGCCTCGGCGGCGCCGAAGACACCGGGCGTCGTGCCCACCGCCCGCACGGCCGAACCGCCCACCGCGCTGGCATAGGCGAGCGTGTGCCGCAGGTCCCAGTCCTCGAGCAGGCCGACGATCAGGCCACTGCTGAAGGCGTCGCCGGCCCCCGACGGGTCCACCACCTCCATGGTGAACGCCGGTGCTTGCCAGGCCTGTCCGTGGGCTGCCGCCACCAGGCCATGGGGGCCGCAGGTGATCACGATCCCGTTGGCGCCGGCATCGCGCAGGCAAGCCAGTTGCTCGGCCGGAGTACTGCGGCCGGTCAGGGCGCGGGCCTCGTCATCGTTGGGCAGGAACCAGTCGATCAGGGGCAGCAGCGGGGCCACGCCGGTCAGTCCGGCCACGTGGCGGGGGGTCACCACGTCCACCACCGTGGTGACGCCATGGGCGCGGCAGAAGCGCAGTAACTCGGCGAAGGGCTCGCTGTGGAAGGCCGGCAGCAACAGGAAGCCGCCGATGTAGAGCACGCGCAGGCCAGCCACCCAGTCGCGCTGCACGTCGGCCACGGTGAATGCCTGGTTGGCGCCGAAGGTGTGGATGTAGCGCCGGTCTTCACCGGAGACGATCAGGATGACGGTCTTGCTGGTGGGGAAGCGGTCCGAATACACCACCTGGCTGCAGCCCACCCCGCTGGCTGCCAAGCCTTCGGTAACGATGCGCGCTGACGCGTCCCGCCCCAGGCATCCCACCACATCGACGCTGATCCCCTGGTGGGCCAGGTCGATGGCCACATTGGCAGCGCAGCCGCCGGCTTCTGGCAGCATGGTGTCGACGACCATCAACTCGCCGGCCGCCGGCAGCCGCTGCATGGGCCCGCAGAAAGTATCTGCCACCAGTACGCCGCCGCATCCCACCGTTGCCATGGTCAGGCTCCCTGCCCGATGCCGCCCGTTTCAGGCGCGGCCAACGCACCCCAGCCAGTCCAGCCGCTCGCTCACGGCGTCGCGGACGGCGCGACGACCGGCACCCAGCACGTCGGCCGTGCCGCCCCGGCCGAACCGCGCATGGGGGTCCTCGGCCGGGCCGTCCAGCGCGGTGCGGATGGCACTCAGATAGGCCTGCTTGAGGTAGGTGCCGTAACACACCTTGGCGACTCCCAGTTCAATGGCCGCGCGCAACGAGGCGCGGGAAATGCCCGTACCGCCGTGCAGGTCAAAGGGGAGCGCCAGGCGACGGCGCAGGCGCGCCAAGTGTTCCAGGTCCAGTTCGCGGGAGCCGTCGAGCAGGATATGCACATTGCCGACGCTGACGGCCAGCAGGTCGATGCCGGTCGCCGCGACGAAGGCGGCAGCGGCATCAGGGTCGGTCGGGCGCCCTTGGTCGTCCACTGTGCCACCGGCCGCGCAGGGCAGGTGACCCACTTCCGCTTCGATGGCCGCGCCGGCAGCATGGGCGCGCCGCGTCAGCGCTGCCACGCGGCCGGCGAAGGCCGTTTCGGGCGCGTCTGCGTCATCGGGCATCACCAGGCCGAAGCCCAGGTCAATGGCTGCCGCCGTCCAGGCGTCGTCGCTGCATTCGTTGAACACCAGGCCACAGGGAACTCGGGCTGACTCGGCGGCGGCGCGCCCCAGCGCTGCATACCATGGCAGTCGCTCCGCATCCAGCCGGGCCGCGCTGCTGAGGAACTCCCCGTTGAAGCCGATGAACACCGGCGCCTTGCAGGCCTCGGCGGCGTCGATGACGCCCTGCAGCGATTCCAGATTCCAACTCTCGAAGTACCCCACGGCGTAACCGCCGGCGCGGGCGTGCTGCAGGAGTTCAACGGCGGGGGTCAGCGGCATGGGTTCCTTGCCCGATCCGGGCCTGGAGCGTTGTGTTTCCGGGGGAGCGCGGCCGGCACAGTCGACGTTGTCGCGCAGTCCTCAATCATACAGACCTGGCCCGGACGCTGGCAAGCGCGCGGCCGGACCGGGGCCGGCGGCAGGGGAGATCCATGGGAACATTAGGCGCCGTAGCCTGCGGTGGCAGAGCCTGTCTGCTGCTGCAGACAGAGACGTGTGCAGGGTCGTTGGCCTGGCAGGGGCGTGTCGGAGCCGATGCGGTCGAAGGCCGCCTGGTGGACGAGGCCGGTTTGGTGTGGGCCGCTGCGGCCGGCGGTCTCGCCGGTGTGATCGGCAACGCCGATGCGTCGCTGCAGCAGGCCTTGGCCGCGGCCATGGCAGTGTCTGAACCGACCGCGGCCCCGGCTGCGGCGGCTGCCTGCCTGGCCGGCGCTGGTACGGCCGCTGACGCCTGCCTGGCCCTGTCCTGGCAGGGCCAGGTGGCG
>CAITNQ010000007.1 GCA_903893785.1 uncultured Gemmatimonadota bacterium | reverse complement strand
GCCGTGCCGCGTCAGCGGCAGTAAGGGCGGGCCACATAGCGGAAAAGGCCCCCATGGCCCGGTCCATACGTGCGGAGCCCTGGGCTCAACCCGGCAACTGCCTGCAGCGAACGGCGGCAGGCTTCCCGTTCAGCGTCGTGGTGCGCGCGGGTCGGTACACCTGTCTGTCTGCTCCCCGGGGTCAGGCCGTGCCGTGTCAACGGCGGCCGCACCACACCGCACCAGGGGCCCGCGCCATGCCCTCATATGCGGTATCCCATGCCAATCTGCCCATGCCACAGAGCCACGACCGCCCACAGCACGCGCATGGCAATCTCGCCCATGATCAAGCCCAGAAACAGCGGCCGGGCCCGACGGTACGTGGCGGCGCCCCCATAGCGGACGGTCAGCCACTTGCACAGCCACCCGGTCAACGCCGCACCCCACATCATCCACCCGAAACCGATGCCCCAGATGTAGCCCATGGGATGGAGGGGCCAGCGCAGGAAGTGCTGACGCATAGCGGCCAGGGCCCATGTCACCCCGGCGCCGACCAGATGGAAGCCTAGGCGGACCCAGTCTGTGTCGCCGCGCACGGTGCCGGCATCGCGGATCAGGTACCCGTAGTAGCGGCCGATCCTGGCCTCTGAGCGGGCGCCGCCCTGCTCCTGCAGGGCGAAGATGCCGTGGTGGTACATGGTCTCCAGCGAGAAGACATAGCCGGCCACCAGGCCCACCAGCAGACCCAGAGCCATGCCCCAGATCATGCGCCGCGGCGTTACGCCGCAGTGCTCGGCGAGTTTCAAACCCTCAAACTGCATGGCCGGCCAGATGCCGATGGCCGTGAACCCCATGACTGCCAGGAAACCCAGGCCCACGTAGGTGCTGTCGGCGAACAACCCGGGGCCCGTACCCAGGGCGACGAAGAACAGATACCCGATGATCTGGTAGACCTGAGTGACGGGCAGGCCGCCATCGATGCGTAGGCGGACAAAGGCGAGGGCCAGCAGGAGATAGAGCACCAAGCCCAGGAATCCCATGGCGGCCGGGACACCGGCCAACCCCACCCACAGCCACATGCCAGCCAAGCCGGCCAGCAGGCCCCAGACTGCCGGCTGGCGCAGGGAGAACATGGAACGGAGCGACCGGCGGGCGGCCCACAAGCTGAAGCCGGCCAGAAAAAGCAGGCCGCCCCGTGCCTGGGCCATGCAGAACGGGAAGTGCGAAGGCCAATCGAGCCATGGCGAACCATGGCCCGGAATGAACTCCCCGCGGTATTCCATGCGGCCTGCCAACTGGGTCAGCAGCAGTTGCAGCCGCGACACCAAGAAGAAGAACCAGGTAGAGAAAGAAACCTCCACCGGGGCGAGAAAGGCCACACCGATCAGCAGCGGCGAGAACTCGAACACAAACGGCGTCTCGAAGGGCGCCATAGCCCGCCAGGGGTCGTCGAGCAGGAACTGGGCGAAGTCCAGACTGGCTTTGATCTCGGCCACGGCCGGGAAATAGTGATGCAGGCCATTGACCCCGAACAGCACGACCGGGACGAGCGCCCCCCACCAGAAGGAACGGCGGCGCAGCAACTCGTCACCGAGCAGGCCCAGAGGCACCTCCAGCAGCGGAAAACCCAGGCGTTCGGTGTCCATCCAGCGTTCGCGGAACACCCACACCAGACACATGGAGGTGAGGAAGAACAGGGCGAAAAGGACAGTCCAGGCGACCAGCGGCAACCACCAGTCGCCCCAAGGCACGGCCCCCCCGCCCTCAAACGCGCCGACCGCCGGTGCCGACCCCGGGCCACCCGGGACCATCCACGACGGGACCAGATTGAGGAACCGGTAGTAGGGGCCCGTGGGGCTGGCGAAGCCACCGTAGAAGACCGTCACCAGCCCGGGCAGAAAGCGGTGGGCGAAGGCCGACCCGACGGCTGACACGCCCAACGCGAGAGCGGCGTACAGGACCGCTCGATCGGACCGCGGCAACCAGCGCCGGGCCAGGCCGGCAGCGGCCAGGACGGCCAGCGGCAACGCGGCAAACACCTGCGCCGCCGAGGTCGGCTCACCGGCGAGATAGGGCCCGGCGTAGACCAACTCGACCTGTTGCACCAACCACGCACAGGCAGCGGTCAAGGCGGTGATGAGCAGGGCCAGACGCAGCGACGACAAGGCGATCGCCTCTCCTTCCGCGAGGTCAGCCCGGCCCCAGGGCGGCAACCGAAGCGGTACCCGCCGGGGCCGTACGCGTGGTCCATGACAGCAGCTCGCCGGCGTAGGCCTCGCGAGCTTCGGGGGACAGGGTGCGCCATACGAGGAACTGCTTGCGCAGGTCGTCGAGGAACGTCCGACTGACCCGTCGCCAGGTATCCAGGTCGCCGGCCAGCACCTCGAGCACCACGGTGATTTCGTAGTATTGCGGGACCTCGCCGGGCGTCAGCCGCACGGTCGCATCCTGCACGACGCCCTGGTCGAAGGGAGCCAACCAAACGCGCGCCTGCAGGGTTGCGGTAACCCCTTCCAGGCCGACGCGCAGGGCCTCTACATAGGCTCCGGCGCCGATGGATTGCTCGCGCTGGCCTTCCCAGAACTCGGCAAGAAAGGCCGCCATGCCCAGGGCGTCACGCCGCCCCAGGGTGAAGGGGAGCTGCATCTCCAGGCGGTGCCCCTCCGGGGCGGGCGGACGCCAGCGCCGCTCCACGCCAGGAGTGCAGATGCGCCCGGCCATGCGCGCTGGGTACAGCGTTGACAGCACCACCAGGCCAATGACCAGGCCCAGGGTCAACACGGACGACAGGGACGAGTAATTCAGCTGCAGGCCGGTGAGCAGGCCCCAATGGCCCATCAGTTGCGCGGCAGTCTGGCCAATGAGGTAGCCAGCCACGGCGCCCAACACGGCCACTGCCATGGCCTCGGCGACGAACAGGCCGCTGACGTGTCCCGGGGCCAGCCCCACGGCATTGAACGTGCCGATCTCCCGGGTCCGTTCGTACACCGCACCCATCATGGTGTTGAGCACAATCAGCCCGGCAATTAGCAGGGGCACTGCCAGGGCACCCAAGCCCGAGACCGAGGCCACGCCCACGGTGTTGACCAGGTACCGCGTGCCATCCAAACCGACAAACAGGTTCAGGTCCACGGCTTCGGCAAGTCCGGCAAGGTCGGCTTTGGCGGCCGGGCCAGGGTCCAGGCGCACCGCAACCGAGGCCAGGGAGGCGCCCTCCCAGCGCATGAGCGCGGCGAAGGGCAATACGGCGACCGCGGCGGACGGCAGATGGCTGAACAGCCGCAGGCGCCCCCCTTGGTCGCTGCCCACGGCGGCCTCGGCAGGCTGCTGCGCCTCAGGGTCAAGAGGCGTGAGTGGTTCGCCGTTCAGGTCGCTGCGCTGGAGCGCCTCTGGCCGCAGCAGACCGACCACCCGGAACGTTTCGCCGAACAGGCTGATCGATGCTTGCTCCATGTCGGCCAGTGTCAACCCCAGGGAGTCGGCCACAGCAGCCGGCAGCAGGCATTCGTCCAGGGCCTCGGGCCGCAGCCACCGACCGGCGACCAACGCGTCGGCAGTCACCAGCGCCGAGGTCTCCTGCGGCGTCAGGCCGACAAGCCCAAGGATCCGGCCCACCCGGGCCGGCGCGCCGATCCGCTCGAGGCGATACGAACCCGACAGGGAGCCGACGGACATCCAGGCCCGCGGGGCCACGTGATCGTCGCCGAACCGGTCCTGCAGCACGCGCAGAGCCGTCATCTCGATGGGCTTCCAAGCCCGCATGCGCACCAGAGCGCCGGTGTACGCCGCGTCCTGGCCCACCGCGATCCAGTTGGCGTGCAGCGACGACCGAATCGAGGTGAACGACAGGACCGAGAACGAGAGCAACACCAAGGTGACAACCGTCAACCCGGTGCGCAGCGGCCGACGCCGCAGGTGCGCCAGACCGACGGCCACAGAAGTCAGCATGACGCCGCCGCGCCGCACGTCGTGCCCCTGCCGCCGTCCGGCGGCCATGGCCCGGAGTTCGCGGTTGAGGCGCGAGATGCCGATGCCCGTCACCAGCAGGCTCAAGGCAAGAATGACGAAGCCCAGCAGGATGACCGCCGGCGAGATGGACAACTCGAAGGCGGGGTGAAGCTGGCTCAGCGCCAGGAAGCCAACCGCAAACAGCGCGAAGTAAGCGACAACCTGCCGCCGCACGTCGGCGAAACCGAAGAACAGGCGCTCGGCAAAGTGCGCGAAGGGGATCAGGGCGGCGAGCAGGAACAGGGCGCCCTGCACGACCCCGGCCTGCGTTTCGGCCACATCGCGATAGGCAGCCGCGGCCAAACCCCAGGCTTGCCGCGCGCGGTCGAGGAAGACCCGGTGATGCCACTGCGAACGGGCCTGCTCTGCCTCGGCCAGCAACTCGCCCGTACGGCGGTGGAACAGGGCCAACCGCTCGTTGCGCACGCCGTGGCGCTGCAGGTCATCCAGACGCTGGCTGTTGAGGTGGTAGAGATCATCGGCGACGCGGTACGGTGTCTCGTCGAGGCGGCTCTCGCCGTTGACGGCGTAGCCGGTACCCGCGGGTTGTGCTGCCGTGGCATTCAGCAGCAGACCGCGTCGCCCGAGCCCGTACAGGCCTGTGGCCATGACCGCTTTGACGCGGGTCGCGGCCGGGGCGAACAGCACTGATGTGGGCTGCACCCACGAGCTGACCCGGTTGACATACCCGAAGATCTCCATCTCCGGGGGCGTCAGCGGCAGGCAGGCGCCGAAGACGGGCGGTTCGGCCTCGGTCGCCGCGTCGATCATCTCCAGCGACTCCGGGGTCAGCAGATTCCGCGGGTCGAAGGTATCGATCAGGGTCAGCCCCCGCACCGCGGCCGTGACCACCTGCACCGACTCGTCACGGTCGTCCATCAGGATGGTCAGCATCTTGCCCGGCAGGCGGCGCTCGCCGTTGACGCCCCAATCCGGGGCGTCGGTAACCGCGCCGGTCACCGGGTCCACCCGGTACGCCTCGACGCGCACCGGACGCGTGTACAGGATACGCGTCTCCACGCCCGGGATGACGAAGTGGCCGGAGTCGTCGGCCACGGCCCAGAAATCCGGCCGCACTCCCATCAGAGTGGGATTGCGCAGTCGCACCCGGACCATGGCCCCGGATGTCGGCTGGTCGGGCAGGAAACTGCGCGGGCCGTAGTGCACCACCTCACCACGCAGGGTGCCAAAGGCATCGTTGCCCCACGCCCAGGGCTCCAGCTCAGGGTCATCGGCCAACCGCGGTATCAACCAACTCAGCAGCCCCACCTGTGGCGCCAGGTGTTCGGATCGGGGCGGTACCGTGTCCGTCGCCGCTGGTATATCGACATCGGCACGGCTGTCATCGAGGGTGCAGAAACCCAGTGCCGGAACACCGGCCAGCGCCGCCGGCGCCGCGGTCATGGGCAGGGTCATCATCAGATTGCCCAGGCCCTGGCGCGACAGGTCCTGCTTCAGGCCGTTCGCCAGCATGCGCCGCCCCCCAAGGACCGTGTCCTCATAGGCGGCCGCCAGCTCGATCAGACGGCGCGTCAAGGGCGGGGTCATCAACGGCGTGCGGTACGGTGGCCCGGGCAGGAACACGCCCAGGTTCTGGCCGCGCAGCGACAGATCCAGGCCGATCGCCAGGCGCAGCGGATGATCACCCAGGCGGCGCCGCAGCACAGAGTCAGTGCCGGCCAGGGCATCCGTGGCGGTGCGACGCCCGCAGGCTGCCAGGGCCGCGGCGACCAGGTGCCGCATGCCGGCCATGTTCTCGTAGTGCCCCGCGGTGAAAGCCATGATCACGGTGCGGCGGGGCGGGTGTTGGGCCACCACCCGGGCCAGCTCGATCAGGGCCGCGGCGCCGGCGGCGTCGGCGGCGCCGCCGGCCAGAGCGGGCACGGGGGCCATGCCATCGTACGAGGCCGTCACCAGCACGGGCTCCTGAGCCAGCAGCGAATCGCCGCCGGGCACGACGCCAATGATGTTCTCGCCTTGGACCGTATGCCACGACATGCGGCCCCGCAGCCGCACGCGAACCTGGTTCTCGGCCAGCTGGCGGATGCGGAGAGCGGCCTGTCCCCCCGCGTACAGACGCGGCAGGTCCGCCGGGACCCCGAGGAACTTCAGCCCTGCTTCGTGTCGGTGGGCGCCCGGCGATTCCACGAACACCACGGCGCAGGCACCCAACTGAAAAAGGTTGACCCAGGCGCTGCCACTGGAGTACTCCAGCACGACAATCCGGTCGCGGATGGGCCGCCCATCGAGTTCCGCCAGGCGGCCGTCGCCCCCCCACGCCAACTGGGCCTCGAGGCCCGCCGGCGGCAGCGTGGGAGTGCGGACCAGGTTGGGCCACATGCCGGCCAGAGGCAGGCTTTCGTCGGCTGTTTCCAGACGGAAACCTTCGTCTACTGGCACCGGCACCGGGAAGCGTTGCGTGTGGATCTCGGTCACGCCCGCCTCGAGCAGGCACTGCCGCAGCCAGGCGGCGGTGCTGGCAGCCCCTGGGTAACCGGTGACACGCGACGGCATGGCCGCCAGTTGCGTCAGCCTCTGGGTGAGCCCGGTGCCCGCTGGTTCAGCAGCCGCCCCCAGCGGAACCAGAGCCAGCAGGCAGACCAGGGCAGCAAGCCAGAGACGCCGCATGATGGCCTTCCATGGAGATGCCGAACGTGGTCCGGTCCGACGACGGCGCGGGGCCGCAGGCAGGGCTTGCCGGGTCCTGCAGCCCACCGGTGGCCCTTGGCCTGCTCGTCGCGCGCTCGGGCCCGGCGGGTGGACCTGAACCGGCCAACAACCCAAGACACGACAGCCCGAGGCGGTGCGAACGGCACAACCACGCCGGCAGCCAGACTAGCGCCAGCTGCCGGCGCGCACCCCAACCACGCGATGCGAACGATTCGCTCAGCCCCCTCCGGGCCCGGTGGCCCAACGTGCGGCCACCGGCCCGGAGGTCGTACCGATCAACCCGGTGAAGGTACGCGGTCGCCGTCAGAGGCCCAGCGACAACGACACGCGGTGAACGCTGTCCAGAATGCCGAAGTCAGTATAGGCATAGTCGATGACCGCGTCATAGCCACCGATCGCAAAGCCCAGCCCCACACCGGCGGTCAATCCCTCTTCGGTCCGTTTGGCGTCGACCACGGCGCGGGTGACTTCGTCGACCTTCTTATCTGTAACGCCCTGGTAGTTGAACTTGTACCCCGTGCGCAGGCTCAACTTCTTCAGCGCCTGCACCTCGATGGCGGTGTAGACCAACTGCTCGGCATCCTGCGGTTTGGTCGCATCTGCCAGCAGCGTGACTTTGGCCTTGCCTTCGGATTGCTCCCACACGTCCGACGCCACGCCAATGCTGAAGATCAGGGGCAGCGGCGCACCAATGTCATAGAACTTGATGTCGCTGCCCAGATTGTTGATGCGGGCACCGATGCGGGTGTTGCGGTACCCCACGCGGTAGATGCACCCCGCATCCATCGCATAGGCGTGTGCCGAGACGCCGTCGATGGACTGAGACACGATCTTGCCAGTCAGGCCCAGGTCCAGCTTGTCGCTGATGTGTCGGCCCCAACTGACGCCCACGGCCAGGTCGCGATAGTCGTAGGTCGACGAAGTCTCGGTGTCGTTGGGGGTGAAGGTGCCAGCCCCCAAGATGAACTGCGGCACGACATCACGATCAGCGTCGATCCCCCCCATACCGAGGGTGACCAGGCTGAAACCGAGCGTGCCCAGGCTGCCCATGTCTCGGGTGTAGCCGACAGCATCGTGGCCCAGGTCCGCGATCCATTGGTTGTGGAACAGCGTCACCTGCTGCTTGCCCGTCTCCAGCGCGATACCGGCGGGGTTCCAGAACAGCTGATTGACGTCACCGGTAACTGTGGTGTATGCCGACCCAAGCGCCACCGGTCGGGCGCCGACACCGATTTTGAGGAACGAGGCCCCCGTCAACCCTGACTTGCGCACCCCCGCTTCGGCAGTCTGAGCGACCACCAGCAAGACCAGGAGTGCCAGCGATGCGGCGATTCTGCAGGTTCTCATCTCTTGCCTCCAGTGTTCGTGCTGGGGTTCAGCGCAAGATCGCGAACTGACCGGTCTGCGTGCCGCCCGGGTACTCGGCGACATACACGTATAGACCGCTAGCGACCTCGATGCCGTCCTTGGAGAACATGTCCCAGAACAAGGTCCCGTCGAGCGGGTTGGTGCCCTCGAAACGCAGCACGTCGACCACCTGACCCGAGACGTCGAAGATGGTGATCTTGGTCCCAGTGGGCAGGTTGATGAAGAGCATCTTGTGCTGCGTGCCCGTGTCGTGCAGGGCGCCCTTCTTGTACGGGTTGGGCACCACGCGGACCTTGAGCGCCCCGGCAATCAGCGAGTCCGCCGCCGGCAACGGGGCTTTGAGCACGAAGGGTGCGCCAATGGCCTTCTGGCCATCGGGCGTCGACGGGAAGAAGGAGCTGGCCGTGGCGTAGTGGTACGTCCCTTTCCACAGGCCATCGCGACCATTGACGTTCTGGCGGTGGCTCTCCAGTGACGTGAACGGTGTGCCGGCGATGCTGCCGGACTCGTTGTCGTACGCCGCCACGTAGTAGTAGTAGGTAAAACCGAAGCTGATCAGGTCGCTCTCGTCAGCCCACTTGTACTTGTACTGGGCCTTGTCGAGGCCGGCGTTCAGGTAGTTGGCCAACTGGGCCTTGGGGATGATCTTGACCAGGTGGTAAGGGCCCCAGGCCGAGGGCTCCTGAGTGCGGTATGCTGACGAGCTGATGTTGGGGTTGTTGGCCTCGCCGAAAGCCGCCAGCTCCGCGTCGGTGGGATTCTCTTTTGTCTGCTCCTGGTAGCGATCCACCAGCCGCACGCCGATGGCGCGGGAGTCGACCTTGGGGAACAAGGTCGAGCGGTACACCTTGTAACCGGCGAAGTCAGGCGCCGACTCAGCCCTGTTGTCCCACTCGACGTCGACCTTGACGTTCGTGTTGGGCACCAGCTTCATGTCCGGCGCTGCCGGCGGCGTGGGCACGGTGAAGCCACCGTCGTACACGGCCTGTGCCGTCCTGCGGGCCGCGCGCACACCCTGCAGCCGGAAGCCGCCGTACTCGATCAGGACCACGTTCATCGTCTCGCCCACTTCCAGCGAGAACGGTCCGATACCCGCCTGGTGCTTGCCGTCGAAGTTGTAGTCGATGGAGAAGCCCTTGGTCCAGGCCCAAGCAGGCTGGTCGGCCAGCGACTTGGTGGCGTCGACCTCCCAGTTCTGCACGAACTTCTGGTTGTACTTCATGTCGCCGCGGGGTTGACCGCGCTGGCCCTCAGGCCGCACGGCCTTGACAAAGGACAGCGGATCGCCGGGAACGATATCCGGGCTGGTCGGATCAAACCAGTTCGGATCCGGCAGGATGTTGCTCTCCTTCTGGATGGAGGCGCCCTTGTCCCAGGCGCGGCTGCCGATCTTGTCGCCATCGAGGAAGGCACTCATGGCGAAGATGTGGCTGGCGCGTGGGTCACTGTCGCCGCCATCGTCTTTGACCTGCGACGTAAACCAGCCCTTCTGCATGCCACTGCCGATGGGCGGGCTATCGTAGATGGTCTTCTTGTCCGCCTGGCCCGCGCTGCTGCCGGTGGTCGGCAGACCGCCCTGCTTGGCGGCGATCCACTGGAAACCGCTGTAGACATCGTAGTAGTACGCCAGCGGCCGCATGGTCACACCCAGCATGCGGTTGCCGTCCGTGGCCCAACCCGTGGGCGTACCGAAAACCGGGTGCGGCTGATTCAACGAACTGAGCGACGGTCCGGAGAAAATCACCGGTACGTCCCAAGGCTCGCCGTTGGCGTCGGGCGTGGCATCGTAGCCCGATGTCGGGCCGGTGTACCAACCCGAGGTGCCGCGCGCGCCGTTGACGCCATTGGTCATGCTGTTGATGACCTCGTGCTGCATCATCAACGTCATTGCCTCGATGCGGTGGTTGGTCTTCTCTGCCGTGCCGTCGCCGTTGACGTCCAGCACGCCGGTGTTGGTCAGTTCCATCTCGACCACTATGAAGTCGTTGAGATGGCCCGCGTTGGTGGCGTACTGCCGCACACGCCAACCCACATCAACGCCCAGGGTGGTGGGCATGCTCCCTTCGTAGCGCATCTCGGTGCGGTCCGCGCTGGTCCAGTACGCGCCCCCGCTCGAAGCGCCTGAAGCCGGGGCTGCCGCTGCGTCCTTGGCGCCCTGGCTGTCGGTCGTCCAGTCGCGGGCCGGATCGTTGGCGCCCTGGAGTTTGCTGGTGTAGATGCCGAACGCATAGCGCTTGGCGCGCGGCGCACTGCTGGTGGTAATGGTGTTGATGTCTTCGGAACTGTACTCGGCGATCTGTATGTCCTGGCCCCAGGGCAGATGCAGGTTTTCGCCGCCCGGGTACATCTGTGTCGGCTGGCTCCACTGACGATCCCAGTTGCCGATGCGGAAGGTGGTCCAGCGCTTGGCAGGATCGTTATTGCCCTCGCTGTAGAAGGTCCCGGCATTGCTGGGCATGAAGGCATCCCAGATGTCGCCGGCGACCATCACGCCGCCCTGTTTGGCCGCCAGCGAGCCCGCGCCGCAGACGAGCAGCAGGATCGCCAGCAGGAGACTGAGTCTGTGTCTCGCCATTTTGCGTTTCCTCCTCGTTGACCCTGCGCTCAGAAGTCCAGCGTGATTCCGAGACTGACCAGGCGCGGAATGTCGTAGATCGGCTGGCTCTGACCGGTGAACGCCCGGTTCAGGTCACCCGTCGGATCCTGGCTGGTCTCCCATTTGGTGACGCTGGCCACATTGCGGTTGTCGAAGGTGAGAATGTTGCTGCGGTTGAACAGGTTGCGCGCCTCCAAGAAGGCGCCCACGGAGCGACCACCATAGGTAAAGTCGCGACCGAGGCGGGCATCGGTGCGCAGGTTCCAGGGGGCGCGGTCGGTCTGCCGTTCGCGCAGATCGGCGGTGGTGGCCGTGATCGGGTACACGAAACCGCTCTCAGCCGTGGTGATCAGCGACAACTCAGCGGCCGCGGGCAGTTTGGCGATCAGTGTCACGCCCAGGCGGTGGGTCCGATCGTAACCGGTCAGCAGCGGGTTGCCGCCACCAGACACGTTGGTTTCGTACGTGTTGGCGATCTCGCGCTGGTCCATGGCGATCGGCAGCTGATTCACGTCCTTCGTCGAGTTGACCGAGAAGGTGCTCTGGTCGGGGAAGGGCGTCGAGTTGTTGCCGCTGGCCGACGACTTGATGTAGCTGTATCCGTAGCTGAGGCGGCCCGAGAGCCGGCCCACTGCCCGCCGCTCCAGCGTGACCTCAAAACCGCGGCTGTCGGCGTACCCGCCACTCGTGTTAATGGTGTAGGTGGCGAAGCCGGCCAGCTTCGGTGTGACGGTGAAGCCAATCCGGCCGTAGTTCTCGATGTCGCGGTAGTAGGCCGTCAACCCCAGGACGTAGTCAGGATGGAAGCTGTACTGCAGGCCCATCTCGTACGCCGTCGCGGTGGTGGGATCGGCGTCGGCGTCATACAGCGTGGGCCAAGATGGGTTGGTGAAGCTGTTGTAGTCTTCGTACAGGGTCGAGAAGGACGGGGGCGAGTAGAACTTGCCCCACGAGTAGTGCATGGCAGCCTTGTCGGAAATCGGGTGCGAAATGCCGATCCGAGGCTGCCAGAACCACTTGGTGGCGATCGCCTTGCCCGACCGCACCGGCGTCCGGTACTTCTGCGTGGTCCCGTTGGCGTAGGTGTAGACAGTGTCCACCGACGGCTGGAAGAAGTTCGCGACCTGCTTGGCATCGACGTCGAGGCCATCTAGGCGCAGACCAGCATTGACGATCATGCCGCCGTACTCGATGCGGTCCTGCACGTAGAGGGCCTTCTCGGTCGGCGCTTTGTCGTACTGGGAGATCTCGTACGGCAGGGTATCGGCATAGGTAACGGTGACCTGCGTCCGCTGCATCAGTTTGGAGATGTCGTGCTGACGGTACAGGAAACCGGTCTTGATCTGGTGGTTGAAGTTGAGCTGACTGGTGAAGTCGCCCTTGACCTGCCGCACGTCGCGGTGCAGGTCTTCGTAGTAGAACCCTGGCTGCGCCAATCGGTACTGGTTGTCCCCGAAGGGCAGGTCGAAGTTCTTGGAGTTGCCCGGGTTGGTCGTGAAGAAGGTGAAGCTGCCGTCGGCGGCCGCGCCGCTGCCTTTGACGCCGAGGTACTTCTCTGACTCAGCCCGGCTGTCGATGAAGATGAAATCCCCGTCTTCGCCCGCCTCGACCTTGCCGTCGCCGTCGTCGTCAGAGTAGCCGAACTCGCTGCTGCGCGTGACGTTGGAGACCTTCACCTCGTAGAAGGTGCTGGGCGACAGTACGTGAGTGAGGCCCAGGTAAGCCATGGTGCCCAGTTTGCGGTTGCCCATGGCACCCACGGGGTAGTAGGCGAACTTGCCGCTGAAGGAGCGGTTGGTCCAGTCGCCCAGTTCGCCGCCGTCGTCGACCATGACGTTACCGGTCAGTTTGACGGCGTCGGTGACCTGGTGGGTCAGCTTCAGCGACGTGCGCACGGAACGCTCGAGCTGGTTGGGCAGCTGGCCCTCGTCGTTGCTGTAGCGCGCTGTCAGGTAGAAGTTGGTGCGCGGCACCGGCAGCGGTCCGCCGATGGACACCTCGGTCTCGGTGGCGGGGTTGTCACCGTAGGTAACGTTGTCTGGATCGAAGGTGTAATACTGGGCGGCCTTGGCCTGATTCGCCGCATCGGTGGACGCGGCCAACGTGGCCCGTTCTCTCAGGTAACGGCCGTAGTACGTGGTGGTATCAACCACGCCGGTGGTGGCGTTGGGCGTGGGGTTGACCAGCGCGGAGTAGACATCGGGGCCGGCGTTCTTGGCGCCGCCCAAGCCGCGGCGCAGGAACACCTTGCCCTGGACTTTGTCGCCGCCGTCCTTGGTGACCATGTTGATCAGACCGGCGCTGGCGGCATCGTATTCGGCGTTGAAGGTGCCGGCCACCACGTCCAGGGCCCGCACGTTGCTGGCATTGATGCCCACGGCGCTGAACTCGCCACTGCCAGACCGGTTGGCATCGACATAGCCATTGGTCGTCTCGGCGCCTTCACCGGCGCGGAAGTACGTGTCCGACACGTCGATGCCGTCGATGAGCACCTTGGCCTCGGCCTTCCGACCACCGCGGATGTAACCGCGGAACACACCCGGGGCCGTGTTCACCAGTTCCTGCACATCGGCCACGGGCATGGTGTTGTTCAGCTGCTCGCTGGCGATGGAGGCCTGGCTGGTAGTGAGGCTCTTCTCGACCATGGGCCGTTTGGCGACCACGGTCACCGGCGCCGTCTGCACCGCTTCGGCGACCAGGGTGAAATCTTCCTGAGTGGTCAGGTCCAGGGCAACCCGCACGCCGTCCCGCTGCACGGGTTTGTGGGCCACATAGGTGGCCTGCACGCTGTACGCGCCCGGAGGCAGATTGAGGATGAAATAGCGGCCCTGTGCGTCCGTGGTGGCGCCGAACTGCTGCCCCGGCGCCGTGGCGATGACATTCGCCCCGGCCAGTGCCTGGCCGGCGTCATCTTTGACGGTTCCTGCGATCTTGCCATTGCCGGCCCACACGGGCGCGCTGAGCAAGACCAGGCAGGCGAATGCCGCCGCAGGCACTGCCCACAGCTTGTGTCGCAGCAATCGCATGGCAGCTCCTCCGTTAGTTGGCTACCGACGCGCTGGTTCGGACCGGCCACCCCAGGCAGCCGGGTCCTGGTGGCGTCGTCACCGGATGTTCGCGGTCGGATCAGAACCCCGCCCGGCACGCCAGGGCCACCGCGGTCGCGGCGCGGCATCGGCGGCCCGGGCGGGCGGACGGGCAGACAGGCTGACCCATGCAGGGCTTCCGCAGGGGGGCATGGGCACGGCTGGGCTCCCTTCTTGAGTAGGGGGGACGAACGCGAACGGATGGGTGGTGGCCGCTGTGGGTCCAATGGGGCTGGCCCGTCGGAACCGAACGGCACGCGCAGCGTGGGTCTGCACCTGGATCGCGCAGGACCGCCTTCACGCGCACGGGCCGCGCCGCCACCGTGCGAGTCCCCGGGCCCCCTCGACCGCCGGGTCGCCGTTCCGAGGGCGACCATCAAAGCCAGCGGCAATCGGGCAGGCAGGGCGTCGGAGTTGGACAGCCGCGTGGCCCCAGGTGCCTGGGCGAACCCGCCGGCAATGGCGCCCAGGTCGCCACCAAACTGACGCCAGTGCCCGTGCTTTCGTGCGCTATCAAGCGTTAGATGGTGTGTTTTGGTGCCGTGAACTTCAGGTTCCAGACAGCCACCCGACGGACTAATGGCTCCCAATATAGTGCAGAGACTGACCCCGACAAAGCGAAAAACGTGCGCTTTCGGAGGTGGCTGCACGGCGGTTGTTGCCCCCTGTCGAGGGACCGTCGGTGACATCTGGACCGTCAGGGTGCGACGGACGTGCATATCCATCCGCGCACTGTGACTGTGCGGGTAGCGGTTCGCGGACCGGCCGGCCGACAAGACGTGCATATCACTCGCCTGCGCCGGAGCCGCCGGCCCGCTAGATGGGGTACCGGCAGCGTTGTTGGCCGGCCTGGCGGCTTTGGCAGCGCGCACGGGGCGGAGCCAGTGGCATCGCCGAGCCTGCCGGCGTCCGACGCAGCGTATCTTTGGGCTAGCGCCGGCAAGCGGGCCCACCCGCATCGCGGTCCCGGACCGCGCTGAACACCACGGCGATCACGGCGCCGGCGACTGTGATCAGTGGAAACAAACGCAGCCGCGCGGCCACCGCCGCTTGTGATGCACTGAGCAGGAACCATGGAGGGCGGCCGGGGTCCAGGCGTCGGCGGTGGACGAGGCGACGGCGCGACTGCCTTCGCCGAGCGCCCCGTGTGCGGAGCGATGACCGCCGCCGTCGGTGCCGGCGACCTGGCTGACGGCAGCGGCAGCCCTCGGGCGCCCGCAACGTCAGCCGCTGCGCCCCCGGCAGACATCGGCGCCGGCGACGCGGCGTCATTGGCCGCAGAGACCGGCGCCGGAGGTTGCCACCTGACTCTGGGTGGCACAGAATCTTTCGCGAGAGTCAAAACCATGGGCAGCAGCGGCCGGCCTTGCCGGCGGGGAGTGCCGGCGACATGCGGTTAACGCGGTTTCCGGTGGTGGCAGCCGGCGCTTTCCTGGTGGCGGTGGCGGGCGTGGCCCTGCCCTATTTCCCCAATGGTCTGTTTGAGGACGACGCCTACTTCTACCTGCAGATAGCCCGCAACATCGCCGAAGGGCAGGGATCGACCTTCGACGGCATCGCCACGACCAATGGGTACCACCCGCTCTGGATGGCGGCGCTGGCGCTGGCCGGGACGCCGCTGGCCTTGGCCGGTATCACCTCGGCCGGGGCCTGGACGGCCGTCTTCGCCGCCGTGGCCGGCGGCTTGTGGGCCCGTCTGCTGGCGTACATGCGAGGCCCGGCGATGTGGCTCGGCGCGGTGCTGGGCCTGTACTGCGGTCTGGGTATGGAGAGCGCCCTGGCCGCCTGGATCCTCATCGAGCTGTACCGCCGGGTCCTGGCGGGCCGGGACCCGGCTGGTTGGGCCGCACTACTGACGGCGGTGCGACCCGACCTGGTGGTGGCGCTGGTGCCGTTGCTGGCTGTAGGCGGTCGGAGCCGGAACCTGCGGCTCTTGAGCGCCGCCGGGTTGGGCCTCGCCGCTATCGCGGCATACCACTGGCTGCTGACCGGGCACCCCTATGCGGTCAGCGCGATGATCAAGTTCCACGCCGCAGCCACAGGCTCGGTGGCGTGGGCAGTGCGGCAGAACCTGAGCTCCGTGGGCAACTGGTACCGGTACGGGGTGCTGGCGACCCTGGATGCCTTGCTGGCGGCGTGCCTGCTGACGGGTCGGTGGCGGCGCCTGGCAGGCGGGCCTCGCACCGGCTGGGCGCTACTGCTCTCGGCGCAGGCCTTCCTGCTGCTCCACACCCTCAGCTACGGCGTGCGGCATTACTACTTTGCCCCCTCCCTGCTGCCGGCGCTGTACCTGCTCGTCCGCGGCTGCCGACCCCGACCGTCGTCGGCTGCAGCCGCGTCGGTGGCTCGTTGGGCCGGAGCGCTTCTGCTCCTGTTGGCATTGGCCGGCGCCGGGCTCTACCTGGCCTATCTGACGCGCACCGCCGCCGGCATGCGCGCCAACCGGAGCTTCGTCGCCCAGGTAAAGGCCCTGGTGCCGGCCGGCCGCACGGCCTATGCCTTCGACGGCTCGGGGTACCTGGGATGGTCCCTGCACGGCCACCTGCGGGTGATCAACGGCGACGGATTAGTCAACTCCTTTGCCTTCTACCACGAGGCCATCGAGCAGCAGCGCCTTGCTGACTACCTGATCACCCATGGCGTGGAGTACTGCATCACCAACCACCGGCCGGCGGACCTGGACCCGGGACGGTTGAACCTGGGTGATCAGTGGCAATGCGAGCCCCTGCTCGCCTCGGCCAGCGACCTGCCCCTGGCGGGCTACTCGCTGTACCGCATCGCGCCCCGCCGCTGACCATTCCCGGCCGGACCTGCCGAACCGGCCCGGCGGTGCGGATCAAGCCTTCCTGCGCCCCGGGCCCGGCGTCAGACCCGCGATTGACGGGTAGGTGGACGCGACCGATGTTGGGCGCGGTGCACAGCCCAACCGACAGGCAGGGCCCTGGCGCGGTGCCAGGGACCCGGTTGCCCCTGCCATCGCACCGCGCGTCCGGGCCCCGGGTCCGGAGGAGGTAAGCGTGCCTGCACCGTGTCTGCGCGGCTTGTCAGTCCAGCTCCTTGGAGCGAAGCGCTCGGGTCGCTGCGGCCAGCGTTGGGCCTGCCTGCTGCTAGCCCTCTGGTGCGGCCTGCCACGGACGGGTAACGCGGCCGACATGGCGTTGGTCGAGCAGGGGCAGCCGAAGGCGACCATCGTCGTCGCGGCCGCGGGCAACCCCAAGGCGGTCGTGGCGGCGGCGGAGCTGCAGCTCTACCTGGAGCGCCTGTCGGGTGCGCGCCTGCCCGTAGTGGGCGACACGACCTTCCCGGACGGCCCGCTGGTGCTGGTCGGCGCCAGCCGGTTGACGGCGGCCCTCGACATTCCGCTGCCATCGGGGGTTAACCCAGCCCGCCGGGATGAGGGTTATGTCATCTGGTGTCGCGATCACCGACTGGTGCTGGCCGGTAACGACGATGGTCCGTATCACGGCACCGAATACGCGGTGTACGACTTCCTGGACCGCCAGGGCGTGAGGTGGTACATGCCGGGTCCGTTCGGCGAGGTGGTGCCAGCGCGGCCGAGCATCACGTGTCCCGCGACCGAAGTCCACGAGCAACCGGATTTCGTCCTGCGCGACTGGTGGCTGCACCTGAAGCCTGAACTGGCGGACGACGAGCGACGGTGGAAGCTGCGCAACCGGATGAACCCTGACCACGACGGGTTCTTCCGCCTGCCGGGCGACGGCTCCGTACGACAGGTGCTGGCGTCGGATCGCGTGACACAGCAGCCCGAGCTGTTCGCCTTGCGCGCGGACGGTACCCGCGATCCGCACTACCCCAACCTGACCCACCCCGAGACCGTGCGGATGGTGGTCGACTCCGTCGAAGCCTGGTTCCGGCGTAACCCCGGCGAGACATCGTACGGATTCGCGCCGGATGACGGCCTGCCCCGCGACTACAGCCCCGAGACGCTGAAACTGAACACGGGCCTGCCGGAAGTACAGGGGCGGCCGGGCGTGGCGGCGGAAGTCAGCGTGTCAGATGAGTGGTTCGGTTTCGTCAACCAGGTGGCGGCCGGGGTCCGGCGCCAGTTCCCCGGTGTGTTCCTGTCGACCAACGGGTACGCCAACCGGGACATCCCCCCCCTGACAGTCAAGCCCGACTCGCAGGTGGTAGTGATGTTCGCCGCCATCTGGAGCTGCACGGTACACGGCTTCGACACGCCCACCTGCTGGCAGAAAGTGCGGCAGGGACAGATGCTGCAGCGCTGGGGCGAGCTATCGCCCAACGTGTGGGTGTACGGCTATGGTTACAACATGCTCGTATCCGGACTGACGCTGCTGCCCGAGTTCACCAAACTGCGCCAAGACATGCCGCGGTTCAAACAGTGGGGCATGCTGGGGTTCATCGACGAGACCCGCAACGTCTGGATGGAATCGGGGATCGCCAGCCGCTACCTGCGGGCCCGCCTGGAGTGGGATGCAGAAGCCGATGTGGACCAGGTGCTCAGCGAGTTCTTCGCGAACTGGTACGGCCCGGCGGCGGGGGCCATGCAGGCCTACTACATGGGCCTTGACCAGGCGGCGGCCACCCAGCCGATCCATGGCCACGAGGATCGCTGCCTGCCCGAGCTGTACACAGACTCGCTGCTGACCGCGATGGGGCAGCAACTCGCCCAAGCCGAGTCAGTGGTCGTCGCTGAGCCCTTCCGCACCCGGCTGCAGGTGGAACGCCTGATCTACGATCACCTGCAGGCCTATGCCGCCATGACGCGGGCTGAACTGGACGGTGACTTTGCCCTAGCCGCGGCGAAAGCCGGCGAAATGCTGGCCGTGCGGCCGCGACTCCACGCTATCAGCCCGTTTCTGTGCTGGCCCGACGAGGAAGGGTACCACACAGGGGTGTGGTACTGGCGGATCACCGATCGACAGCGCTACTACCAGGAGCTGGCCGACAAGACCCAAGGCCGCCTGGGGCAGCACGTCGCGTGGTTCCCGACCCAGGCCGCCCTGGCCCTCGACCCCTTCGATGAAGGGCGCTACGCCGGCTGGTACCTTCCCGGCTTTGTCTCCACCGACTGGCAACCCGTGACGACCACGCGGCCGTTCTTCGCCCAGGGCCACCGAACGCCGCAGGGGCACTCCTGGGTCGGCAACCTCTGGTACCGGTTTCGCGTGACAGTCCCGGCCCAGATCCCCGGCCACGTGGTCCGCCTCTGCGTACCGCAGGTGGCTGCCGAAGCCTGGTGCTGGGTCAACGGGCAGTACGCCGGCTACCGCCCGTACCAGGAGCCGTACGAACGCCCGGCGGCGATGGAGGTCGATGTCACCCACCTGATCCAGCCGGGCCAGGTGAACGACATCGTCTTCCGCGTCAACACCAGCCTGGCCGTGTCGGCCGATGCTGAAGGCATCTGGTCGCGGCCGTTTCTCTACTCGCCCCGGTAGTTGGTCTGCCATCCAGGAGGCCTGCACGGTCTGCTGCGTGCCGCGGTGAGCACGTCACCGCCGCGCCCGGTGAGGGTGGAAGCGACCTCGGCGGTCAACCGGCCGCCAGCTGGACCCTTCTACAGGTGTGCCTTCAGCAGCGGCAGCCACCGCAGGCCGCGGTGGTTGTTGACGGCGCGCGCGGTCCGACGCCGCGCGCCGGGCCAGACCGCACCAGCGGCCAGCGATACCCCGCCAGGTCGGCCACGACAGCGGCGGTCAACCGGCCGCCGGCTGGACCCTTCTACAGGTGTGCGTTCAGCAGCGGCAGCCACCGCAGGCCGCGGCGGTTGTTGGCAGCGTAGTTGAGCAATCCGAGCTGCACCCCGTGCAGGCTGCGCGTGGCATTGACCAGGCCGAGCGAGAAGCCGACCAGGCGCTCAGAGGCCAGGCGCACGTGGACCCCTTCGCGGAGGGTGACCCGATCGACGATGGCCCCGTTGAACAGGCCGACGGCGAGGCCGCGCACGTCCCGGGCGAGCAGCGCGCCGCCGCCCACCGCGATGCCCCGCACGTCGCGGTCTGCACGCGTTCCGACGCCGCCCAGGACCACACCGCGGCACGACTCGTCCAGCCGCAGTACGCCCACGCTGCCCACCAAGCCCTGCAGGCGGCCATGGACCCGAGCCCCGAGCCCACCCACGACGAGTCCACGGACGTCGCCGCTGACGTGGGCGCCCAGCCCGCCCACCGTCGCTCCGGACAGGCGTCCCGAGCCGACGCCACCCACCGACAGCACCAGTCCGCGCGCGTGCCCTTCCACCCCGACCCCCAGACCGCCCACCGCGATCCCCAGCAGGTCCCCACCGACACCAGCCCCGGCCCCGCCAGCCACCAGACCCCGGGCCCGCCCGCCAACCCCGACCCCCAACCCGGCCACACTGATCCCCAGTAGTTCGCCGCCCACACCCGCGCCCAAACCGCCCACCACCAGGCCCCGTGCCCGCCCGCCCACGCCTGTGCCCAGGCCACCGAAGGTCAGACCCAGCAGGTCCTCGCCCACCCCGGCCCCACCCAGACCCGTGGCCAGACCCACCAGGTCCCCACCCACGCCAGCGCCCAGACCGCCCACCACCAGGCCCCGGGCCCGCCCCCCTACCCCGGAACCCAGGCCGCCAACCGTGATCCCGGCCAGATCGCCACCGACCCCGGTGCCGCCCAGCCCGGCGGCCAGACCCACGAGGTTGCCCCCCACACCGGCGCCCAGACCACCCAGTACCATACCCCGGGCCCGCCCACCAACGCCCGCGCCCAGGCCACCCACGCTCAACCCGAGCAGGTTGCCCCCAGCGCCGCTGCCCAACCCTCCCACAGCCAGACCGGTCAGGTCACGGCCAGCCCCGGCGCCCAGGCCGCCCATCAGGCCACCCACTACGCTACTGTCTGCGGCCACACCGCCAACGCTGAGCGCCAGGCCCTGAAGCTCACCGACACGGGCCCACACCACACCCAGGGCGGCGCCGCGAGCCTGGCGCCGGACCCGCACCCCCGGAGCGGTCAGCAAGCCGTCCAGTGAACCACAGCGCGCACGCCACAGGGCCGCCACGGCCAGGCCCTGCACGTGACGATCGATCTCTACCATGCCCAGGCCGCCCCCCAGACCGGTGAGATCACCCGCCGCAACGCCCAGGCCGCCGGCTCCCAGCCCCCACAGCTGTTCGGACACGGCAACACTCAAACCGCCCAAGCCAAGGCCGACCAGACGCCGGCCGCGGAGGCCCACCAGGCCGACCGAGCCACCGGCGTACAGGGCTTCCGGGTTGCCCCCCGATTGGAGCAGGGTCAGGTTGAGGCCGACGATGCGCTCCACGTTGCGGTCGACCGCATTCAGGCGCAGGCCCACCAGCCGCCGCGAGTTGCCGATGCTGATACCGCAGCCATGGCGGGTCAGATCGGCAGCACCGCCGGCGTTCGCCGCCAGCAGCAGCAGCAGCAGCACGACCCACCACTGCCCACCTCGAAGCCGTTTCGAAGGCACCATGTTCACCTCACAGGTCATGGGCACCGAGGGCCGCGCCGCCCTCGTCCGCAGTCAGCCGGCAACAGGAACCGAAACGCCGCGCCAGCACCTGCGCGCGGTAGGCGAAAATCGCCGCCAGTTGGCCCCGGACGTACAGGGCATGGACCAGGCGGCCCAGCCAGCCCAGGGGCAACGCGTAGTGCACCAGGTCTTCGCACTCGACACCGCCTTCGACGGCGGTGAAGCGGTGCTCGTGGAGCCAAAGCGCGTACGGGCCGAAGCGTTGCTCGTCAATGAAACGGTGCGGCGGTTCGACCGCTTTGATCTCGGTCAACCAGCGCACGCGAAGGCCGGCCAACACAGCCACCCGGTACTCGATGAGGAGCCCGGTGCGGATTTCCGCCGGCACCGGCGCGACGATGGAGAAGCCCAGGTACCCCGGGGTGATCGCCGCCAGGTTGTGCGGATCGCGAAAGAACGTCCACGCCTGGTCCAGGTCCAGCGCCAGGCGCTGGCGGCAGTGCAGTCGGTAGATGTGCGGCATGGGTCACCGCATCCTGGTCGGCGCGCGGGTCGGGCGCCGCGGCCTACCGACGGCGGTCACGGCGCGGCACCCGCCGCATTGGCGGCCGGCAGCAGCTCGATCCCCTGGTAGTCGGCGCGGAGGCGCACCCGGATACAGCGGATGGCGTTGCTCTGCGCGTCGTCGGCACGATGGCCACCAGTGCTCAGGTAGACTACGAACAAGCTGCCGTCGGGCAGCTCCATGGCCTTGCCGTACCCGTAGGCATGATCGACCAGGAACCCATGGCCCGGCCCGGCCCCCACCCAGGTGCGTCCCCCATCGCGGCTGAACACGAGGCGAAGCCCGGGCGCACCGGGGCAGTACGAGCCGTGCAGGCACACCAGGGTGCCGTCGGCCAGCACATACAGGCTGGGGGCAAACAGGCGCAGGCCGAAGGTAACCGGCGGCGTCCAGGTGCGGCCCTCGTCCGCCGACCAGCAGATGGCCCCTTCGGGCCGGGCGACGGCCACCAGCCTGCCGTCGTTCAGGCGCGCCAGACTGGGCTCGAACAGATCGTGATCGGCTTGGTAGCCCCCCACCCACGACCAGCGCTGTCCCTCGTCCACCCCACGGAAAACGCCGACTTCCCACCGGCCACCCCGTTGTCGCTGGCCGTCAACGATCATCAGCACCGAGCCGTCGGGCTGGAGCTGCAGTGGGCCGTCAGTCTCCTCGGCGACGAAGGGCGTCGGCAGGAACCGCGGCTGTTGTTCCCAATTTACGCCCCCGTCGAGGGATCGAACCACGTACACGTGACACTCGGCATCTGGATCGCCGCTGGTATAGCTGAACAGCGAGCTCAGCAGGACCCCACTGGGCAGCTCAAGCAAACTCGGGTGGCGGTCGTCGGCCGGTGTGTCGATCAGTGTGTCGGGCCGGCTCCAGCGGCGGCCTTCATCAGCGGAGCGCACGATCATGGCCCGCCCGCCGGTAGGCGCGTCGATGCCCACAGGCATGCCCAGACGGGCAAACTCGGCGACCGTCGCCGCCGGGTAGCGGAGGGGTGTGGGCGGCGAGGCGTGCCAGTAACCGGCCGAGAACGCTACCAGCCAGGTACCATCGCGCCGGCGCAGCGGCGACTCCCAGCCAACAAACCCGCCGTACCCGGGGTACGCGGCGGGTTGATTCGCCCCAGGGCCAACGATGATTCCCCGACAGGCTTCGGGCGGCGTGGGCGACTCTCCACCCGCAGCCACCTGCAATGTCACTGTTTCCATGCCTTCTCCTGCTGGCGGGCCCGCGGCCTGCCGGGCGACCTGGGTGATGCCGGTGCACGAACGCACCGGCAACGCGCGCGGATGAGTTAGTCGAGTTGGCCCGTTGACCGCAGGGCCGCGCCGTACGCTTCGAGCTGGGCCATCTCGACCGGCGTCAATGAGGACCGCTCGGCCAGAGCAGCGGCAATATCCACGAAGACCGGGACATCACGCACGCCCATCAGGACCACATTGACCGCCGGATGACTGAGTACGTAACGATAGAACTGCTCCGGGTCAGGCGCATCGGGCGGCGTGAACAGACGATCGCTGCGGGCGGCGCTCATGATCACCACGCCCGTGCTCTGTGACAGGGCAGCCGGGAACACGGTCGTTTCCGGTTCTCTCATGGCGCAGTTGTACCAGCAAAGCACGGTATCGAAAAGGCCCGTGGCCACCGCCTGCTGCACCTGCAGCCAGTCGTGGCCGGTCACGCCCAGGTAACGTACCAAGCCCTGTTCGCGTGCCCTGACCGCGGTTTCGAGGGCGCCGCCCGGCCCGAGGGCCTGTTGGCGTTCCTCCGCGGTATTCAGGTGATGGAGTTGGTAGATATCGATCCAGTCGGTGCGGAGCGCCCGCAGGGACGCTTCCAGGTCGCTGCGCGCACCGTCAGCGGTGCGCTGCACGGTCTTGGTCGCCAAGACCAGCTGCTCACGCCGGCCGGCGAGGGCGCGCCCGAGGATCTCTTCGTCGGCGCCGTCGCGGTAGGCGCGCGCGGTGTCCACATAGGTAACGCCGCAATCGAGCGCCCGGCGGTACCCATCGACCGAAGGGCAGTAGGCACCGCCGATGCCGAAGCGAGTGACGGCCAGTCCGGTGCGGCCCAGCGTGGTGCACGGCAGAGGAACCGCCATGGCTGCACCCTCCACGAGTCGGATGGGGGCCTGGCCAGGTCGGTCCAGCCGGCGCCGACCCGGTCCGCTTGGGGCACTCACGCCCGCACGACGGCCGCGCGCGGCGGCTGGGGGGCAACCCGACCACGTGGGCGCCGCCAGGGGCGACCGGCGCGAGCGACCGGGGGGAATGTCGGCGGCCACCGCGCCCGCGTCCAGCCCCGGCGTGCCAGGCCCAACGGGCCCAGGAACTCCCAACCGAAGCGCGGCGCGGGTCAGCCGCGCGCCCGTCCCGACCACGGCGACCCGTTCCCGTACCCTTCCGCCAGCGACGGCGGTACGCATCTTCTTATGTCTGGTCATGTCGGGCTTGCGGGGTCGTGCCCGACCAGGGCAGCCGGGCGCCGCGGCCAACCCCAAGCAGCCCGCCGCGGGCCAGGGACCCACCACCGCGACCGCAGCGATCGGGGGGATTGGGCCCGCGTCGCGCCAGCGGGCCGGGTCGTACGTGTGCCGTGACGCAGCCGCGCCGGGCGACCGGGCAACCTGGGCCGGCGTCGCGCCGGGGGGCCTAGTCGTCCATGCACCGCGACCGGGGCGCCACCCTAACAGAGGAGACGCGGCCGTGCCGAAAGCGTTGATCACGGGTATTACCGGCCAGGATGGTTCGTACCTGGCCGAGTTGCTCCTGTCCAAAGGGTACGAGGTGTGCGGTATCACCCGCAGGTCGAGCACCAACTCGCTGGACCGCATCGCCCATATCGCCGACCGCGTGGAGCTCATCTCCGCCGACCTGCTCGATCAGTCGTCGCTGATGGACGCCGTCAACAACGCCCAACCGGACGAGGTGTACAACCTGGCGGCGCAGAGCTTCGTGCAGACCTCCTGGAATCAACCGGTACTGACCGCTGAGTTCACCGCTGTGGGCGTCACCAAAGTGCTTGAGGCCGTGCGCCGCTGCGCCCCCAAGGCGCGGTTTTACCAGGCGTCCAGCAGCGAAATGTTCGGCAAGGTGCAGGCGGTGCCGCAGGACGAGGACACGCCCTTCTACCCGCGGTCGCCCTACGGCGTGGCCAAGCTGTACGGCCACTGGATCACGATCAACTACCGCGAATCCTTCGGCCTGTTCGCCTGCAGCGGCATTCTGTTCAACCACGAGTCGCCCCGCCGTGGCGTGGAGTTCGTTACCCGCAAGATCACCTACACCATCGCTCGCATCCGCCACGGCCTGGAAAGCGAACTGCGCCTGGGCAACCTGGACGCCCGCCGTGACTGGGGTTTCGCCGGGGACTATGTCGACGCTATGTGGCGGATGCTGCAGCAGGAGCGCCCCGACGATTATGTGGTGGCCACCGGCGAGACGCACTCGGTCCGCGAATTCGTCGACCTGGCCTGCTCCCGGGTCGGCTTGGACTACCGCGAGGTGGTCAAGACCGACCCGCGCTACTACCGCCCTGCCGAGGTGGACCTGCTGATCGGGCGGCCCGAGAAAGCGCGGGCGCGGCTGCTGTGGCAGCCGTCCGTGGACTTCGCCCAACTGGTGGCGATGATGGTCGATGCCGACATGGCTCTGGTGGAGCACGAACAGAAGACCCACCGGGCAGGTTGACATGGCACGTCCCTGGGTCCTGGTGACCGGCGGCCAGGGCTTCGTTGCCTCGCTCCTGGCGCCGCACCTATCGGCACGTGGGTACGCCGTCTGGGCGCCAGCGCGCGACCAGCTTGATATCGGCGACCGGGCCGCCGTGGAGAGCGCCGTGGCGGGCCGCGATTGGGCCGCGGTAGTGCACCTGGCCGGCCTCAGCCACGTACCCACCTGCGAGCGCGACCCGGGCCGCGCCTACCGGTTAAACCGGGACGCCGCTGTGGACCTGTACCAGGCCCTGCGGCGGCACACCCCCGGGGCCCATTTCGTGTTCGCCAGTACCGCACTGGTGTACCGCACCCCCAGCGGCACCGAGGCCGCGACGGATTGCGTGCTGACCGAGGACCGGGAGGCAGCGCCGACGGGGGTGTACGCGCACAGCAAGTGGGAGGCCGAACAGGCCCTCTGCCAGTTGCCCATCGATGCAGGACGGCTGACCATAGCACGCCTGTTCAACCACACCCACAAGACGCAGCCCGCGGCATTCTTCCTGCCCCATGTGTATCAGGGTCTGTGCGCCGCCGGGCCCGGCCGGACCGCGGTGGTGCCCGTGGGCAATCTGGAGATCCACCGCGACGTGGGCGCCGTGGCCGACTTGGTCACCGCCCTGGGGGTCCTGGTGGCCCATCCGTGGTCGCCCGGCTTGGGCGTGTTCAACATCTGTAGCGGCGTTCGGCGCCACTTGGGGCAGTTGGCCCGGTCGCTGGCGGCGCGCCTGGGGGTGGAGGTCCGCTTCGAGGTCGATGCAGGGCGGCTGCGGCCAGGCGAGCCCCGGTCGATCTGTGGCTCTCTGGACCGTCTCGCCACGGCCACCGGATGGCGGCCGCGGTGCACCGAGGAGTCGGCCTTTCTCGATGCCTTCCTGGCCGACGATCCGGGCGCCTGGACCGCCGCCCCACCGCGCGGTTAGGCTGCCCACGCCCCGGTGGGCGGCGCCCCGGCATGGCCCACGGCGCTGCCCCGTCGACCTGGAGCGACCGATCCCGGGCCGGCCGGACGGCCACCGCGAGTCTGTCGGCCCTGCCGACACGGCGCCTCCCGCGGCGGCACCGGTCCGCGCGTGTCGGCCGCGGATGATTGTGGTTGGGGCTCGACCAAGGCCGCCGGGTTGTGCACCGGCCTGCATTTCGGTATGAATAGGCACAGGTTCGTCGGCCTTGCTTCGCCCTTCATGCAGGCATATGGACAGCACCAGGAAGGAGACCTCCATGAGCACCCAGATGGCCCAACTGCTGCCTGAGGTACAGAGCTTCCTTGCCGAGTCGCCGTTGCGGTCTTTCATCGGCGGCGAGTGGGTGGCGGCAGACGAGACCCTGGCCACCCTGGACCCGGCCACCGGTCAACCCGTGGCGCGGTTCTGCGTCATGTCGGCCGCCGAAGTGGACCGCGCGGTGGCGGCGGCAGCGCAGGCCTTCGGACCGGGCGGCTGGGGACGCCTGCCGGCCAACGAACGCGGAGCCCTGCTGCACCGGCTGGCGGACACCGTGGAGCGGCATCTGCCGGCCCTGGCGCAGCTGGAGGCGCTGGATTGCGGCAAGCTCGTGCCGCACGCCACCGGCGACATCCAGAACTTCGTGGCAACGCTGCGCTACTTCACGGACCTGGCGCAGCAGGTGCCCTCGCGCCACGTCATTCCGGTGGCCCACCACGAGGCGTGGTCAGTGCGCCATCCATGGGGCCCCTGCGGCTTCATCTTCCCGTGGAACTTCCCCTTCCTGCTCCTGGGATGGGGCACCGCGCCGGCCCTGGCCGCCGGCAACACCGTGGTGGTAAAACCGGCGGAGGACACGCCCCTGAGCAGCCTTTACCTGGGCCGCCTGGCACAGGAGGCCGGGATCCCCGATGGCGTAATCAACGTGGTCGCCGGCCCGGGTGAGACCACCGGGGCAGCCTTGTCGCGCCACCCCGGACTGCGGCGCATGTCGTTCACCGGTTCGCCCGAGGTGGGTCGACAGGTGGCCGAGGCAGCCGGCCGCAACCTGACGCCGGTGAAGCTGGAACTGGGTGGCAAAGGCGCGGCACTGGTGTTCGACGACGTGGATGTGGACGACACCACCACGCGCCTGGCCGGCGCCATCACCTTCCACAGTGGCCAGGTGTGCTGCGACGCCACGCGGTGGATCGTTCACGAGCGGATCTACGATGAGTTCGTGGCCCAGGTGCGCGCCAAGATGGCGGCCGTCCGCGTCGGCCTGACCTTTGACGCCGAATCACAGATGGGGCCGGTAGTCAGCGAGAAACAACGACAGCGCGTTTTGGGTTACCTGGAGCGCGGCGTGGCCGAGGGCGCCTCCCTGGTCTTGGAGGGCGGCGCCTGCCGGGTCAACGGGGGCGAGGCGGGGTTCTACGTCAAACCAGCCCTGCTCGCCGGCGGCCTCGACAATGTCGCGGCGCGCGAGGAGATCTTCGGCCCGGTGGCGTTTCTGGCCCGTTTTGGCAGTGAGGAAGAGGGCGTGGCGCTGGTGAACCGGACGCGGTACGGCCTGGCCAACAGCGTCTGGTCTGCCGACCTGGCCCGGGCTCAGCGCGTTGCCGAGTCAATGGTGGCCGGCAACAGCTGGGTCAATGCCCACAACGTGTTCCCGCTGGGCGTCCCGTACGGCGGCGTCAATCTGAGTGGCATGGGCGGTGGGGTGAATTCGCCCGAGACGCTGTATGACTATTACCGCAGCCAGAGCGTCGTGCGGCCCCTGTGACCGTGGGCGGGCCACCGCCATGCCCCGACAAGGGCGGTTGAGGGAGGGTTGAGCATGGCCGGGGCCGGAGGGCCCCGGCCGTCTTCTTGCCTGCCGGCGACAGCACCCGGCTCGCCTCTGGCGCCGGGACGGCGGCTGTCGGAGATTTGCCCGCGATGTCGTGGCAGAACCCGAAAACGGAGGTAAGGCAGCGTGAAAATGCACATCGGCGGCGCCTGGGTGGATCGGGACGACCGGATCGAGGTCCGCAATCCGTTCGACGGCACGGTCATTGACACCGTGCCGCGGGCCAGTGCAGATGATGTGGAGACCGCGCTGGCCACTGCCGTGGAGGGCGCGCGGTTGATGGCGCAGATGAGCGCCTACCGCCGGTACCAGATCCTCCACCGGGCCAGCGAACTGATGACGGAGCGGAACGAGGACCTCGGTCGGACGATCACCCTGGAGGAAGGGAAAATCATCGCCGAAGGCCGCACCGAGGCGGCCCGGGCTACTGAAACCATCGTGTTGTCGGCCGAGGAAGCCAAGCGCCTGACCGGCGAGACCTTCGGCCTGGATGCCGCCGGACACGGCGCGGGCAAGTTCGGTTTCACCCTGCGCGTCCCCTGCGGCGTGGTGGTGGCGATCACGCCGTTCAACTTCCCCATGAATTTGGTGTGCCACAAGGTGGGACCGGCTCTGGCGGCAGGGAATGCGGTCATCCTCAAGCCAGCCACCGACACCCCGCTGTCGGCCCTCAAACTGACCGAGATCCTCCTGGAGGCAGGGGTACCACCGCAGGCGCTGCAGGTGTTGACCGGCTCCGGTGGTGCCATCGGTGACCGGCTCTGCGCCGACCCGCGGGTGCGCAAGATCAGCTTCACGGGCAGTCGCGATGTCGGCGAGCACATCGTCCGCACTGCCGGTTTGAAACGGGTGACCATGGAGCTGGGGTCCAACTCGCCGCTGGTGGTCATGGCCGACGCCGACATCGAGAAAGCGGCTACCGCCACGGCGGCGGGCGGGTACGCCAACGCGGGGCAGGTGTGCATCTCAACCCAGCGGGTCCTGGTGGCCGCCCCCGTGTACGATGACTTCATCGCCGCCCTCAAGCCCAAGGTCGAGGCGCTGACCACCGGCAACCCCATGGACGAGACCGTGAAGGTGGGGCCGATGATCCGGGTCGAGGACGCCACGCGCGTCGGCCAATGGATCGCCGATGCCGTGGCCCAAGGGGCCCGCCTGGTCACCGGTGGCCAACGGCAGGGGGCGCTGCACGCGCCGACCATTGTCGCCGATGTCGCCCCGGGTATGCGCATTTCCTGCGACGAGTTGTTCGGTCCGGCAGTGGCCCTGACCCGTTTCTCGGCGCTCGACGAGGCCATCGCACTCGCCAACAGCACCAACTACGGCTTGAGCGCCGCGCTGTTCACGCGCGACCTGGACGCGGCCATGCGGTTCGCCCAGCAGGTCGACTCGGGCAACATCCACATCAACTGGAGCACCGTCTGGCGAGCTGACATGATGCCCTATGGCGGCCTGAAAGAAAGCGGCATGGGTAAGGAAGGCCCCAAGTACGCCATCCAGGAGATGACCGAGCTAAAATTGGTGATCGTCCACTGATGCCGCTGCGTCGGTAACGCGACCGCGGGGGGGAAAGGAAGACTATGGCGCCGATGACAGTGGGTCCCATCATCGACGGACGCGAGTTGGCCGACGGCGGCGGCGGCTTTGCCGATGTGCACAACCCGGCGACGGGCGAGATCATCGCCCGCCAGGCCTGCTGCAGCGCCGACACGGTCGGTCGCGTCGTCGATAACAGCCAGAGCACTTTTGCCTCGCCGGCCTGGCAGCGACTGACCGCGGCCGATCGCGGTCGTCTGCTGCTGCGCCTGGCCGACCTGATCGACAGCCGCGCCGAGGAGTTGGCCGAACTGGAGCTGCAGGACGTGGGCAAGCCGATCAGCCAGTTGCGCGGGGCCGAACTGCCGCTAACGTCGGCCATCATCCGCTTCTACGCCGGGGCCGCCGACAAGATCGAAGGGTCGGTGAAGAGCACCGACGGCGGCTGCTTCTACCTAACGACGTACGAACCATATGGCGTGGTCGCCGGTATCCTGCCGTGGAACTACCCGCTCGTCAACGCCGCGCTCAAGGTTCCACCGGCTCTGGCGGCCGGTAATGTCATCGTGCTCAAACCGTCGGTGGAAACGCCACTGACAACGGTCGCCTTTGCCCGTCTGTGCCTGGAGGCCGGGATACCCGCCGGGGCGGTGAACGTGGTGACCGGGGCGGGGTCCCAGGCTGGCAATGCCCTGGTCAGTCACCCGGCGGTTCGGAAGGTATCTTTCACGGGATCCACCGCCGTGGGCCAGGCCATCCAGCGCCTGGCCACGGACAGCATGAAGGCCGTGAACCTGGAGTGCGGCGGCAAGAACGCCATCATTGTCTTCGCCGATGCCGATCTGGAGCGGGCCGCGCAGGCAGTGGCCATCAGCGCCTTCGTCAACTGCGGACAGCTGTGCGTCTCGTGCTCGCGCCTGCTGGTGCAGGACACGGTGGCCGACGCCTTCCTGGACCTGCTGCGCGACAAAGTCGGTCGCATCCAAGTCGGCGATCCCCGCGAGGCCGCTACCCAGATCGGCCCGATGATCACCCAGGCCCAGTACCGGACGGTGCTGCGCTACCTTGAGGCGGCGCCGGCGCAGGGATGCCGGGTAGTATGCGGCGGGGGCGCCATGGCACTGCCCGGGCCGCTCCAGCAGGGGTTTTGGGTGCAGCCCACCGTGCTTGCCGATGTGCGGCCGGGCATGGCGGTCCATGATGAGGAGATCTTCGGGCCGGTGCTGTCCGTTTCGACCTTCAGGGACGAAGCCGAAGCCGTCCGCTTGAGCAACAGCGTCGAATACGGCCTGTCGGGTTCGGTGTGGACCGCCAACGGCGAGCGCGCCCTGCGGCTGGCCCGGGCCTTGGACACGGGCATCATCTGGGCCAACACCATGCTGACCGGTTACCCGCAGATCCCGGTGCCGCCCCACAAGATGAGCGGCACGGGTGTCGAACTGGGTATGGAAGGGCTGCTCGCATTCTGCAGGCGCAAGAGCATCATGCTGGGGTACGACAACACGGCTCCGGTGGGTTGGGGGCTGTAGAACGGGGCTTGGCACGGCTCGTCAACGGGGTCCCGCCGCGACTATCGTCGTGGTCGGGACCCCGTTGCTTGGCCGGACCCGGAACCTGCTGGCCCGGTGGCGTGGACTACGAGCGGAACTCCAGCGCGCCCGGGGGCGTCTGACACCGTGCAGCCGCGCCGCGCCGGCAGATTCGGTAAGCCGGGCCACGGGCCCTGAGTCCTCCCCTTGGGGCCTGCCCAGCCCCGCTGCCGTCGGCGGCGCGGCCCCCTGATGCCGGCGGGGTGGGTCAGCGGTCCACCTGACCGGGCAGCAACCCCAATGGCAGGGCGCTCGGCCGCTCGCAGGTACTCTGCAGTTCCACCCGTCGCCCTTGGGTGGCGGCATCGTGGAACGCGTGCATGAGGTCGAGCACGTGGTACGCCAGAGCGCCGCTGGCTCGGTGCGGCCGCTCGCTCCCCAGACTGAGCGCCATATCGACCACGCCAATGCTGCGTGTGTTCTCGGTGTACCCGTGGGTCAGGGGGACCTCACCCCAATCAGCGCGTCCCCGTTTGACCAGCACGGTGCCACCGAACCCATTGGGGTCGGGCACGCTGAGCGACCCCTCGGTGCCATACACCTCGATGCACGGCACCCGCGCCCCCCAGACGTCGAAGCTGGTCACAATAGTGCCGATGGCGCCGTTGGCGAACTCCATCACGCCGGCAATATGCGTCGGCGTCTCCACCTTCACCCGAGTGCCGTATTTCTTCTCGCTGGTGATGGTCCGCTCGGGGAAGGTGATACGGGTGGCGCCACCCACCCGCGCCACCGGCCCCATCATGTTGACCAGCGCCGTCAGGTAATACGGTCCCATGTCGAACATGGGGCCTCCCCCTGCCTGGTAATAGAACTCCGGATCCGGGTGCCAGCTCTCGTGGCCATGGCAGAGCATGAACGCCGTAGCGGCAACCGGTTCGCCGATCCACCCGTCGTCAATGAGCTTGCGGCAGGTCTGGTGACCGCCGCCCATGAACGTGTCCGGCGCGCCACCGACCCGTAGACCCTTGGCCGCGGCCAAGGCGAGCATGCGCTGGCCTTCGTCGCGGGTGACGGCCAGGGGCTTCTCGTTGTACACGCTCTTGCCCGCTGCCAGGGCGGCCAGGGCGACCTCACCGTGAGCCACCGGAATGGTCAGATTGAGCACGATGGCAATGTCCGGATCGGCCATCAACTCGGCCACGCTGCAGGCACGCGGCACGCCGAACTCGGTGGCCTTGGCATGGGCACGTTCAGGGTCGAGATCGGCCACGGCGGCAATCTCGATACCCGGGAATCCCTGGCTGACCTTCAGGTACGCACCGCTGATGTTGCCGCAGCCAACAATGCCGACCTTGACCCTCGCTGCCGCCATGGCTTTCCTGCCTCCTGTGCTGAGGTGAACCTCGACGGGCAACTGCCCGGGGCAAACTACACTGCGTCGGCAGGGGCGTCCACAGGGGAAACCCAACCGCTGCGGTCAACCCCGGGCAGCGACGGCGGGGCGGCGGCAGACGGCCCGAAGCCACGGTGCGCGGGCCAAACCCGGCGTCTGCCACCAAAATGGGCCTTTCGCGTAACATGATCGTCACCTGGGCGTCCGATAATTGTGGCCGTGAAGGGCCTCCAAGCCCGCCGGCCAGGTCGGCCGGCCAACCCACGGCCTCTGAAAGGACCCGGATGGACCTGGAGCATCGCCCGGCAGCAGAGTCCGCCTTGCCGCCATCACCCCCTCGCCGCGGCCCGGGCGGTGGCCGGTGGTCGCCCCGGCGGCGCGATCCCCGCTGGACGCGACTGAGCGAACGCCTGGTCGAGGCCTTCCTGTGGCTCAACGGCGTGGCGTCGATCGCCATCATCACGCTGATCTTTGTCTTCCTCTTCAAGGAGGGGCTGCAGGCGCTGGGTGCGGTGCGCCTGGGGGACCTGATCGGCCACTGGGGCGAAGACCCGGTTACCGGCGAGCGGGTGTTCAAGTTCATGTGGCAACCGGTCGGCGAGCCTGAGAAGTTCTCACTCGTGCCGCTGATCCTCGGTTCGTTCCTGGTCGCCCTGCCCGCCACCCTCATCTCCACCGTGCTCGGCCTGGCGTTGGGTATCTACCTGTCCGAAGTGGCCAGCGCCGGCATGCGCGAGTGGCTCAAACCTGCCGTTGAGCTGCTGGCCGGTATCCCAACGGTCGTCCTCGGTTTCTTCTTCCTGGTGGTCGTGGCCTCGTTGCTTCAGGGGCTCTTGGGCACCCATTTCCGCCTGAATGCGTTTGTCGGTGCCCTCGGGGTGTCGCTGGTCATCATTCCGGTGGTGGCGTCCATGAGTGAGGACGCTCTGCGGGCCGTTCCGGGCGAGTTGCGCGAAGCCTCGTTCGGTCTGGGCGCGACGCGGTGGCAGACGATCCGCGGCGTGGTCCTGCCCGCCGCTGTGTCCGGCATTGCCGCGGCGGTTATCCTGGGATTCGGCCGGGCTCTGGGCGAAACCATGATCGTGCTGATGGCCACGGGCAATGGTGCCGTGGTTACCGGTAATGTTTTCTCCACGGTGCGCACCATGACCGCCACGATCGCCGCCGAACTGGGCGAGGTGGTCAATCAGAGCACCCACTACTACATCCTGTTCCTGATCGGCACGCTGCTGTTCGTCCTGACCTTCGTCTTCAACCTGATAGCGGAACTGGTCGTGCACCGGTTGCGACGCAGACTGGGGATGCAATGAACGTCGCCCACAACAACGCGCGGCAGCGCCCGGCGCGGCGCCCGCGTTCCCGGGACCTGCGCGGAGCGCTGGCTCTGGGCCTGTGCCGAGGCGCGGCCCTGGTGGTGGGGGCCGTGCTAGTGTGGATCGTCGGCTACGTCGCCATAGAAGGCTGGCCGCGATTGACCTGGGAGTTCCTCAGCCAGGCCCCCCGCAAGGGCATGACCCAAGGCGGCATTTTCCCGGCCATCCTTGGCACGACCCTGGTAACGCTGCTCATGCTGGTCATGGCGCTGCCGGTCGGCGTGCTGGCAGCGATCTACCTGGTGGAGTACGCCGGCCGTTCGCGGCTATCGCGGGTCATTCGCGCCGGCGTAGGCAACCTGGCCGGCGTCCCGTCGATTGTTTTCGGCCTGTTCGGTGTCGGGTTTTTCGTCCTGTTTGTCGGCCGCAACCTGGACGCCGTGCTGGGGACCGGACTGCTGTTCGGCCAACCGGTCATGCTGTGGGCCGCCGCCACCCTGTCCTGCCTAGTGTTGCCGGTCATCATTGTATCCACCGAGGAAGCGCTGCGTGCGGTACCGGCCAGTCACCGGGCCGGCGCCCACGCCCTGGGGGCCACGCGGTGGCAGGTCATCCGCACCGTGGTGCTGCCGCAGGCCCGCGGTGGCATTCTCACGGGTGCCATCCTGGCGGTCAGCCGAGGCGCCGGCGAGACGGCGCCCATCCTGTTCACGGGATGCGCCTACTTCCTACCCCGCCTGCCGGTAACGGAACTCTTTGGCTTCATCCCCATGGTCAACCCCCTCGACCAGTTCATGGAGCTGTCCTATCACATCTTCATCATGGCCACCCAGTCCACCAATGCCCAGGCCACCCGACCCATCCAGTATGCCACCACCCTGGTGCTGCTCGGTTTGACCTTCCTGCTCAACATCACCGCCATCGTGTTCCGCGCCCACTTCCGCCGCCAGCTCCGTCAGGGACGTGGTTGAGCGGCTGCCCGTGAGTCTGGAGGCGATCCCCTGATGCACACCGCAGGCATGCCCTCGGCCGTCACTCCGACCGAGCCCCAACCCGTGGTCGAAGTCGAGGCACTCAGCGTCTACTACGGCCCCACGCGGGCGCTGGACAACGTCAATTTGGGCCTGCCCGAGGGGCAGATAACGGCCTTCATCGGCCCGTCGGGCTGCGGCAAGTCCACGCTGCTGCGTTCGCTGAATCGACTGAATGATCTGTTGCCCAATGTGCGCCACGAAGGCCGCATCCGCATCGCCGGCGAAGACATCCACGCCCCGCGTTACGATGTCATTGAACTGCGCCGCCGGGTCGGCATGGTGTTCCAGAAGTCCAATCCGTTCCCGCAGTCGATCTACGACAATGTTGCGTACGGCCTGCGCCTGGTTGGCGAAAGCCGACGCAGTGTGCTCGATGGGGTAGTCGAGCGGTCGCTGCGGGAAGCAGCCCTGTGGAACGAGGTGAAAGACCGCCTGCGCGACAGCGCGCTGGGGCTCTCGGGGGGCCAGCAGCAGCGCCTGTGTATTGCCCGCGCACTGGCCGTTGAGCCCCAGGTGATCTTGATGGATGAGCCCTGCTCGGCCCTCGACCCCATCGCCACGGGTCACATCGAGGAAACCATGGCGGAGCTCAAACGCGACTACACTATGGTCATTGTCACGCACAACCTGCAACAGGCCGCGCGCGTATCGGATCGGACAGCTTTCTTCTACCTGGGGCGACTGGTAGAGTACGGCGACACAGAGCGGTTGTTCACCAACCCGACGCAGAAACAGACCGAAGACTACGTCACCGGCCGGTTCGGTTGAGTCGGCGGCAGGAGGAACTGCCATGGAGCGACATTTCGACCAGCGTCTGAAGGCGCTGACCGAGCAGCTGTTCAGGATGAGCGCGGCCGTTGAGGAGTCGGTCGATCAAGCCGTGCAGGCCCTGGTCGATCGCCAGTCCGCGATGGTCGACGCGGTGCTGGCCGGCGGCCGGCGTATAGACGAGTGGGAGGTGGCCATCGAGGAGGAGTGCCTGGCCCTCCTGGCCACCCAAGGGCCGGTGGCACGCGATCTACGCTTGATCGCCACGATCATCAAGGTCAACAAGGATCTGGAACGGATCAACGACCACGCGGTTAACATCGCGCAGCGGGCCGCTGAATTGATCCGTACGCCGGTGCTCAAACCCTTGATCGACATCCCCCGGATGGCTGAGTTGGCCGGCGGCATGGTCAAGGAATCCCTCGACGCCCTGGTTAACCGGGATGTGGAGCAGGCCCGCCGAGTCGCGGCGCGCGACACCCTGGTCGATGCCCTGCGCGACCAGATCTTCCGCGAGCTGCTCACCTATCTCAGCGTCGGTGCAGCCGACACGGTGGAACGAGCCATCCATCTGATCCTGGTCTCGCGCGATCTTGAGCGGATCGGTGATCTGGCCTCTGACATCGCCGAGAACGTCTGCTACATGGTGGAGGCGCGGATTGTCCGCCACCAGAAGGAGAAGTGGTTCGGCGAAGTGTCCGAGCGTAACCCGGAGGCAGCCCCTTGACCGCAACCGTGGGCGGGCCCGGCGGCGACCTGGTGCTGGTGGTGGAGGACGAGCCGGATATCCTCGAACTGGTCTGCTACACCCTGGGGCAGGCCGGCATACGCACACTGACAGCCGGCGACGGCGAGGCCGCCCTGCACCAACTGTCGCAGCAGGCCGTGGACCTGGTCATTCTGGACCTGATGCTGCCGGGCATCGACGGCCTGGAAGTATGCCGACGACTCAAGCAGCAGCCTGAGCTGCGCGACTTGCCGGTGATCATGCTGACCGCCCGAGCGGCGGAGGTGGACCGCATTGTCGGCCTGGAACTGGGTGCCGACGACTACCTCACCAAGCCGTTCTCACCCCGGGAGATGCTGCTGCGGGTGCGGGCGGTCCTGCGCCGCAGCCGCGGTGTGGCCGGCGACAGCGACGACGAGTCAGCGCCAGTGCGGCTGGGGCCACTGACGATCGACCCGGCGGCCCACGAGGTGCGCGCCGGCGACCAACGCATTGACCTGACCGCGACCGAGTTCCGCCTGCTGCTGACCTTGGCACGGCGGCGAGGTCGCGTGCAGACGCGCGAAGAACTGCTCAACGTGGTGTGGGGGTACCAGCACGACGGGTACAGCCGCACGGTCGACACCCACGTGCGACGTCTGCGCGAGAAACTAGGGCCGGCCGGCGAGTTGATCGAGACTCTGCGCGGCGTCGGCTATCGCTGCCGGCGCGAGGCAGGCTGAGATGAGCCGTTGGAGCGCCCCGGTGAGTCTGTTGGCGGTGGGGATCTGGGCCTGGTTGGCCGGAACGGCCACCACGTGGCTGATTGCCGGCCTTGGCCTGGCCATCGCCGTCAACCTGGTCGCCCTGGCCGGGCGCGGCCGGCGCTGGCGCCACCCGTGGCCCGACCTGGCCGCCCGACTGCGTCGACAGGCCGAAGACCCGCTGGCTGAGCTCGAGGCCCAACCGGCGGACGAGGGGGTGGACACGGCCGAGGTCGAACTGTTGCAGGCAGTCTACAGCCTGCAACAGGCCTGCCGGGCCCGGGTGTCTGCCCTGGTCGTCCAGAAAGCCCGCCTGGAGGAAATCCTGCAGGCACTCGGCGACGGGGTGCTGGTCACCGACCCAGGGGGCCAGGTGGTGTTCGGCAACGCCGCGCTGACACGCATGTCCGGTGTGCACCCCCCGCTGGAGGGCCGCCTGCCGGTGGAGGTAGCCCGGCACCGCGAGGTGGACCAGGCCATCGAACAGTGCCACCAGACGCAGCAGTCCGCGGTCCTGGAGATCGTGCGCCGGGGACCGCCGGAAGCCTTCTTCGAGGTGCACGTGGCCCCCATCCGGCCCGGCGGCGAAGCCCTGGGCACGGTGACCGTGTTCCACGACACCACTCGCGTGCGACAGCTCGAACGGGTGCGCCGTGATTTTGTCGCCAATGTGTCCCACGAGCTGCGCACCCCGCTGACGGCGATCCGGGGCTATGCCGAAACCCTCGCCGAGGGCGCCCTCAACGACCCGGTCGCCGGACCTCGCTTCGTGCAGGTGATTGTCAACCACGCCGAACGGCTGCAACGCCTGCTCGACGATATCCTGGACCTATCGCGGCTGGAGGCGGACGGTTTTGATGTCCAGCTGGCGGCGTGCCGGTTGGGTGACCTCCTGGAGGCGGCCATGGCCACCGTAACGCCGGCAGCCGCGCAGAAGGGCCTGCAGCTGACGGTAGAGTCGGACGGCGAGCAGCGGGTGACGTGTGACGCCCGCCTGATCGGGCAGGCGCTGACCAACCTGCTCGACAACGCCGTCAAATACACCCCCGCAGGGGGTCGGGTCACCCTGCGCACGCACCGTCAAACGGCCGCCGACACGAGCGGCCAACGGGTGGTGGTGGAGGTCAGCGATACCGGCATCGGCATCCCATCGGCCGACCTGCACCGGGTCTTCGAGCGGTTCTACCGGGTTGACAAGGGGCGCTCACGAGCCATGGGGGGCACTGGGCTCGGCCTGGCCATCGTGCGACATATCGTCGAGGCCCACGGTCAGCGGGTGTGGGCCACCAGCAGCTTGGGCGAGGGCTCGGTTTTCTCGTTCACCCTGGCGGCTGCCTGAAAGCACCGCGCTCGCCCCCGCGACGGCCGCGGCTGCCCGTCTTCGCCGCGGTCAGGACAGCACCTCAAGGTCGGGTCAGTTGCGCCACCCCACGAGCATGAAGGCATAATAGGTGGCGACGCCCAGGGCCGCAGCGGCCGGGATGGTGAGCACCCAGGCCCAGACCACGCTGGCAGCGGTGCTCCAGCGCACCGCGCGCCAACCCCGAGTCACCCCCACGCCGACAATGGACCCGGTGATGGTGTGCGTGGTGCTCACCGGAATCCCCAGGGCCGTCGCCCCGTACAGGCACAGGGCCCCCGCCACCTCGGCGTTGCAGCCGTGGACCGGTTGGAGGTGGCACAGGCGCGTTCCCATCGTGCGCACGATCCGCCAACCGCCCATGAGGGTACCCAGGCCCATGGCCAGCTGACAGGCCAGCACCACCCATAAGGGAACAGGGTCTTTGGTGGTCATGTGGGTGAGAGGAGCGGCGGCCAGCAGCACGGCGTAGATGATGCCCATGGTTTTCTGGGCGTCGTTACCGCCGTGACCGAGGCTGTATAGCGCCGCCGACAACAGCTGCAGCCGGCGGAAGAGCCGGCTGACGCCGCGTACGGTGGCATTGCGGAAGAGCACGTAGGTGGTCTGCATGAGCAGCCAGCCGATGGCCATGCCCAGCATGGGGGCGACCAGAATGAACGCCGCAATGCGCAGCAGGCCATTCTCGTGCAGCCCGCCCCAATTGAGTACG
>CAITNQ010000006.1 GCA_903893785.1 uncultured Gemmatimonadota bacterium | reverse complement strand
TGTTCCCAGGTCCAGGATCGCGCCCCCGACCAACGGCGCGGTACCGCCCAGCAGCCCGATCCAGGCATAGTACAGGGCCATGTACTGCGTTCGGCGCTCCGGCGGCACGACCCCGACAAAGAGCAGGCGGTTGTTGCTGACGTGCCACCCGAAGGTCGCGACCCCCGATACTACGGCCAGGGCCAGGGCCAGCCCGAAGCTGGCAGGGTGGTGCCGCGGCAGCAGGAGCCACCCGGTCGGCGGCAGGCACATCAGCCACAGACTCAGCTGGGCTACCGGCCGGCTGCCGTAGCGGTCCGCGGCCCAGCCCCACAGGTAGCTGGAGAACATGCCGCCGCCGAAAACGCCGACTTGAAGCAGCAGCACCTGACCTTCCTGAAGCCCCACCTGCTCACGCATGAACAGGGGGACGAACGAGAAGGCCATCAGCGACAGCGTAATCAACCCCAGGCCGCTGAGGTAACCGCGGAAGGCGCGGTCGGCCCACGCCTCGCGCAGGGCCCGGGAGAGAGAGACGGCGGCAGTGTGTCGCGGGGCTCCCCCGGGCAACGGCAGGGCGCAGCCGACGCACACCGCGCCGGCGACTACCGCCACCACCAGGAGCACGGTGAAGCGCGAGACTCCGGCCACGTGCCCCATGGCCCAGGTGGCTCCGGCCAGCGCGGCCACGCTGCCCACGGTGTCGGTGACGTTGAGCGCGGCGCTGTATTGGCCCCGGATGGCGTTGGGGACGATCTCTTGCCACCAGGGGTAGAAGGCAGTCTCGGCGATGGCCCGGCACAACGCGAACAGCAGCACCACGGCGGCCACATAGTAGAAGGTCAGGTCAGGGCCGCTGCGGGCGACCACCCAGGGGACGGCAATCAGCAGCGCTGCCACGGCCTTACGCAGGCCCCAGAAGGTGATGAAGACGCGCTTGACGCCGATGCGGGCCACCGCCGGGGCGATGAACAGCGCCACCAGACCGGCGAAAGGCATGAAAGACAGAAGCAGCCCGATACGGGTCTTGGGCAGGCCCAGTTCGTCCAGGAAGAGGAGAAACACAGGCCCGAAGAAGGTCAGCTGGGCGAAAACCGCGTTGCCCAGGGTGTGGGCCAGGCTCCACGGCAGCAGCCGCATCTTGTCCGCGTCAGTGGGCGCGCGCGGCCCGGCGGCCAGGCTCACTCGCTGCCGGGGACCCGAAACCCCTCGGCGCGCCCGATCGACCCGGCAGCGGGCAGAACCGGCATCATTTCAGCCAGCAGTCCTGGCAGCCGTGGCCCCAGGCGCGGCGCCAGCGAGCGGTCGAACAGGCTGCAGTTCTGGGCCCGCATCGACAGCACGGCCGCGATCCAGGCGTTGGTCCACCCCGACTCCACTGACCAGGCGCCCCAACCCAGGTCGGCCGAACTGCCCCAGTATTCCCACTCACGGTAGTCGAAGGAGCGCATCCAGGCGCCGTCCAGGTACGGTTGCGCGGTCGAGCGTACCTGGATGCGGCACAGGAAGGCTGCCAGCCGATCCGCCGCCTCGCCGGCCGGCTCCGACCCGGCCGCGGCAGCTTCGTGCAACCCCAGGAACGCGTAGTTGGTCGTGTAAAGCAGGTCGCAGACCGGATCGTCTGGGGCCTGCATCAGAGTGGCTTCAGTGGTGCCGTACGCCTCGTTCGACGACGGGGGACCATAGGACCCCTGGCCCGGCGCTCCCAGCACCTCGCGGATCGCACCGCACGGCTGCATCAGGGCGATCAGTTCGGACACCATCCGGTCCAGCCAGTCACGGTGCTCGGGCCGGTCGTCGACACGCACCAACCAGGCCAGTGGCAACAGGATACGGGCGATCTCCTGCGACAGGCCGTTGGTCCACTGCCACTGGTCGGGGTAGGCGGCTACCGTCATGCCCAGCGCCTGGCGCGGTTTGGCGAGGAATTCGTCGTGGCTCGTCAGCGCGTAGGCCCAGAGGAAGGCCGCCCACAGGTAGGCCTGATAGTGGGGCGCGTAGTGGACATGGTCTTCGTCGCGGAAGAACTGCCAACCATCGTGCTCGTAGAATTGGTGCTGGTCGATACGGGCGCGGCGGAAACCCAAGCGGCCCGTGGTTCGCAGGTTGGCCAACAGGCAGCGCAGGATGCGGTCATCCCAGCGGTCATCCTCCAGCCACCGAGCCGCCGCCAGGGCCGGCAGCAGCACCCTAGCGTTGTCGTCGCCGTAGTACACCGGGCCCCGCTCGTACCAGTTGTTCAGGCCATAGGCCGGGTCGGCAGGATCATCGTGGTGGAAATCCGGCGACGAGAATACGTAGTCCAGCATCTGCCCAGCCAGCGTCCGACTGGCAGGATTGCCGCCCAAGGCCCAATCCCGGGCGAACACCAGGGCGGCCTCCCCGGTGCAGTCGCCCCTCACCCAGGCTCGGCGCAACTGGCGGCCCTGCCAGTCAATGCCCGACTCGAAGCCCTCCAGAGCGCCCTTCTTCCAGTCAATACTGAACACGACATGCTGGCGGAACCAGGCCGTCGAACGGGCCAGGGCGGCGGCCTCGTCGTCGGCGCTGACCGGTGTCTCGGGGCGCGCCTGGACCCGTACGGCGGGCGTCCACGCCAGACTGATCACCGGCGCCGAAGGGTTCAGCCAGTGCAGGAGTGCCTGCCAGATGGCCTGCCAGGCCGCCTGGGGGGCATAGCGAGCCGTGACGAACTGACTGAGCTTGGAGGTGGCCACCAACGCCTCGTGGTCCGGCAACTGGAACAGAATGGGCGCGGCCGTTGGCGGCAGTCCGTACACGGCCGTGTGGTAGCCTGCCACCCGAGCGACCACCAGGTGTGGCGCGGCGGCCTGGGTTGGCAGGTAGTAGCAGCCGTGCAGGGCGAGAATGCGGTGCGGTGGCAGCAGGGGGGCGAAGAAGCCCGAAGCCGTCACGGCCCGTTCCCACTGGGTGGCCTGCGGCGGGGCCAACGCGACGCCGGGGACTGCCGCCGGGTATTCCAGCAGCAGGCGCAGGCGGCGCGTCCTGGCCAGGTCCAGGTCGGCCTGGGTAACCGCCAGGGCCGGGCGGGGGTAGTCGTCGGCCAGGGCCAGCACCGCGCCGCCCTCGGGCGCCGCTTCCAGGCCCGCCCTCAGTGAGGTGGCGCGCTGCTGCGGCGCCCCAACGGCACCCAAGACCTGGTACAGGTCATTGTCGTCCCGACATACCAGCGTGAGCACCATGGTAAGGCTTACCTCCTTGCTGGTGTGACATGCCCCGCCGACAATATACCCCTGGCCACAGACCGGCTCAAACACCGCCCGCGACCCGCGCGGCCCGCGGGTCTGCTTCTGCCTCCGGGAGCACCCCATGGACGACGCCCACTGGCATCTGTTCCTCGACGACGGTGAATTGGCGCGCAGCACTGGCTTCGATCGTGTCGTGCACCACCCGCGCTCACACGGTGTCGTCATCCCCGCCGACCAGCCATGGGAAACGGTCGGGGTGGCGCCGCAGTACGTGGCCCGGGGCCCGGACGGCCGCTTCATGGCCCTGTACACTGCCATGTGGTGGGACCTCGGGCGGGCCGCCGAACAGCCGGGAAGCTTCGCCGCCGACCGGGCCCACCACATGCACAGCCACGTGGCCCTGGCCGAGAGCGACGACGGTCTGCATTGGCGCAAACCAGTCCTCGGGCGGGTGGCCGCGCCGGCGGCTACCGACTGGCAGGCGCGTTCTCCCTTCCCTTCGCCGCTGGGCCGCAGTTGCGCCAACAACTTGGGCGTGCCCTTTGTGGTCGTGGCCGACCTGGCGCGTCACGGCAATGTCACCGACCCGACCCGGCGTCTGGCTCTGCGCCTGGTCACCGAGCCGGACCGCGACCAGCCCGTCGGTGCTGCCTGGCAGCACTCGCCGAACGGCTGGTTTGCCGCCGAGCTACCCGATTTCCGTGCCGACCCAGACTGGCGCACCCGCCTCGTGGACGCCGGTTCCAGCTTCGATCCGCGCCGGCATCTGCTGCATTTCTGGGACAGCCAGCACGATGAATGGGTGGCCATGGAGCAGGGCGTCATGCCGAACTGGCTGCCGTCGCGCGAGATCGCCCGATTCGCCTCGCCCGATCTGGTGCACTGGTCCTCGTCCGCGGCCCTGTACCCGGACGCCTCCGATGCCCATCGACCCGATCGCTACGACGAACCCATGTCGTTGACGCCCTTCTGCGCCGAGGGGAAGGTGCTGGGTCTGCTCAGCTGGTTCCACTCGGACCGGACCCATCCAGACGGCGGCCCGCAACTGGAACCCACGGCCGCTCATCCGGCGCGCTGGCCGTGGTGCCGCAAAGGCACCAACGAGATGCGCATTGCGATCAGCCACGACGGCGGTCGGTCCTGGGACCGCACCAGCAGTCGTCAGGCCTGGGTGCCTCACGGCAGTGAAGAGGACAGTTATGACCGGCTGGTGATCGGTGGCGTGCCGCCGGTTGCCGTCGGCGACGAGGACTGGTTCTACCTCCAGGTTATCGACGGCGACCATCTGGGCATCCGCAACGATGCGGCGCAGTCTGCCTACTACGCGGACCGCCTGCCGCGTCACCAGGTGGCCTTGTACACCCAACGGCGCCACGGTTATGTCAGCCTGCGGGCAGGCCACCAACCAGAAGTGCTGGTGACCCGCCCGATGCTGTGCCCTGGTGGCGGAGTCGAGCTGAACTTGGACAGCCGTCACGGACAGGTGCGCGTGGCCCTGGCCGCCGCCACGCCCGTGGCCACCTACGGCGGCCAGGTACCGTCTACCGCCGCCCATCTGCTGCTGGACCAGACGCTACCCGGCTTCGGTTTGGCGGATTGCCGGCCGATACGCACCAGTTCGGTGCAGCACACGGTCCGTTGGACCGGCGCCGGCGACCTGTCGACGCGGGCAGGACAGGCCGTGCACGTGCTCGTGGAAGCCGTGGACGCGGATCTGTTCGGCTACCGGCTCGTTTGAGGCCCCGCGCCCGGGTTCGGGTTCATTCGAGGTCGACGAAGGTACCGGCGATGTGCCGCGTGCCGTCGGCGCGGTTGAAGTAGTAGACGGCCAGAATGCGTCCGTCGCGGGTCAGGCACGCCCAGGGGTAACCCAGGTCGCCGTTGCCGCCGTCGTCGCGCAGGACCAGCTCCGGGCCACTGAAATCAGTGCACTCCGGATCGAGCAGCCGTGCGCGGACGCCGTATGGCTCGTGGCGGTACCCATAAACCAGGAAGACGCGGCCGTCCGGCAAGGTCAACCCGTGGTATGGGTGACCGATCACGCCCATGTCCTGCCACGGCCCCCAGGTTCGGCCCTGGTCCGGCGAGCGGACGACGACGCCGTGGTCGTTGAACTGGGCTGTGCGCACGAACGCCACCAGGTCGCCGGCGGTGGTTTCCACCAGCGAAGTCTCGTTGAAGTCCACCGTGCCGCCGTCGGCGATCTGGCTGACGTGTTCCCACTCCTGGCCCCAGGTGGACGAAACCAGCAGGTCCAATCGGGTGTGCTGGGATGCGCCCCGAGGGCCGGTAGCCACAGCCCAGTAAACCCTGCCGTCACGGCCCTGGACCATGGCGCCGCGATTCATGGCCGGGATGGCGATCCCGGGGAAGTAGGTGTCCTGGTCGGCTACCTGCGGCGGCAGGATCGGGCCCTCCCAACTGTGGCCGGCGTCGAACGACCGCATCAGGTAACCGCCGAGGAAGGTGAACGTCCAGCCGTACACCGACGGCCGCACGGCCGCGGCGGCGCGCTCGATGCCCTCCTGCGGCAGGAGCATCCAGGCGTAACTGCTGCACAGCAGGGCACCGTCGTCCAGCTGGAGCAGACACGGATCCTGCGATCCGGCCAGGGGGTGGGCGTGGATGGTCTCAGGTTCGCCGGACCAACTGCGGCCCAAGTCCCGGGACCGAACCAGCACCAGATAGCTGTTGGGGTCGCAGTGGGTGCACCCTGGAGCGCCGTAACGGCGCCGCTCGGGCGCGCGCCGGAAGGCCACGAGCAACTCGCCGTCGGGTCGCGACACGATGGACGGGAAGGCAGCGTAGAAAGCCTCGTCCTCGTAGATCAGTATGGTTTCTCCCTTGCGCATGGCCAGCGGTCTCCTTGTTATTGGGTCGGGCCGTGTCGCTGGCACGGCAATATCCACCCGCCACGCCCAAGGGTCAAGCAAAGCAGGGAGACGTGCTGGCCGACAGCCTCAAAACCAAACTGGCCAACCGGGCCCAGCCCCTTGGCCTGCTGTTGACCTTCAGCTTCTGGCCGGGGTACCTGGAGATCTGTCGCCGGCAGGGGCTTGATTTCGTGGTTCTGGACATGGAACACGGCCAGGTTGATCTGTCCCAGGCGGAACACCTGTGCCGCACGGCCCGTTTACTTGATCTGCCTCTGCTTATCCGGCCGCCTGCCTGTGAGGTGGGCGTTATCAAGCGCAGCCTGGATCTGGGAGCGGGGGGCCTCATGCTCCCCTGGGTGGAGACCCCGGCGCATCTGGAGGCCCTGCAGCACGGTGCCTTCTGCCCGCCTCGCGGGCGTCACGGCATGGGGGGGCCGGCGTTGCTGGCCGTCGATGGCGTGACAGCAGCGGACTGGGCCCGCATGGAGGCGGCGCAGTTCCTCATGTGCCAGATCGAGACGCCCGCTGGCCTGGAGTATGCGTCGACCGTGGCCGGGGCCGAAGGCGTAGATGCGCTCATGGTGGGTCCGTACGACCTGGCCCATACTCTGGGCGTTGTCGACGACTACCTCAGAGCCGACGTTCATCTGGAGGCCATCGCCCGAGTGCGGGACGCGGCTCACGGGGCCGGCAAATGGGCGGGCATGGTTACCGGTTCGGGGGCCGAGGCGCGGCGGTGGTTCGCCGCCGGGTTCGACTTGGTCATCATCGGGGCGGAAACCACTCACTTCACCCAGGGGTTGGCGCACAACCTCGCCGAGGGTCGGGCCCGTTGACTGGCCGCGCTGCCGTTCACTGCCGGACGGCCGGGCGTGGCCTCGTTTCCGGCCCTGACGCCACCCAGCCACCACCACCTGCACGGGCCACCGCGTGGGTCCCTTCCGCCGCTGTCGGCGCGCGCCGCCGCGCCAGGAGCCACCATGATCGTTGACACCCACACCCACTTCTACGACCCCACGCGTCCGCAGGGCGTGCCCTGGCCTTCACCCGCGGAGGCATGGCTGTACCGTCCGGTGCTGCCGGCGCATTTCCGCGCTCTGGCCGAGCCCTGTGGCGTGACCGGCACGGTGGTTGTCGAGGCCAGTGCGTGGGAAGAGGACAACCAGTGGGTACTGGATCTGGCCGCTGCTGATCCTTTCCTGCTGGGGCTGATCGGCCATCTCGAACCGGGGCAACCCGGGTATGCCGCCACCCTGGCTCGTTTCGCCGCCAACCCCAAGTTCTTGGGCATCCGCGTCGGTGGCAGCACCCTGGCCGCCCTGGAGGACCCGGCAGTGGCGGCCGACCTGGCGCTGCTGGCCGGCCGCGGCCTGGTCCTCGACCTGATCATCGGTGTTGACGACTACCCTCGGGCGGCGACCCTGGCTCGGCGCCTGGGTGATCTGCGTGTCGTCATCAACCACCTGGGGCATGTGCCGATCCACGGCGGGGCGCCTGACCCGCGTTGGCTGGCCGGCGTCCGGCTGCTGGCCGCTGCGCCGGGTGTGTGGATGAAGGTGTCGGGTTTCGTTGAGCAGAGCACCGTCCTGCCCGCCCCTGAGGACCCCGCCTTCTACGCGCCGACTTTTGACTCACTGTGGGACGCCTTTGGCCAGGAGCGGTTGGTGTTCGGCAGCAACTGGCCCGTGTGCGAACGCGGCGCCAGCTTGGCCGTTGCGGTGGGCATCGCGGCCGCCTATTTCCGCGACCGCGGCAGCGCTGCCTGGCAGCAGTGCATGGCCGGCAATGCCCGGCGCGTGTATCAGTGGCCCGAACCCGCCGGTTGACCGTTTACAAAGCGCGGGTTCTCCGTATATCACCTTGATACCGGCTGTGCCTGGTCAGTGTGCGGCTGACCCGCCGGGTCACCGTGACCGTCACTCACCGTAAGGAAAGCGCCGTGAAACTGCTGAAGTGCATTGTGCGGCCCAACGCTCTGGACCGGGTCAAGGAGAGTCTGGGGAACCTGGGTGTCATGGGTATGACCGTCAGTGAGGTCAAGGGTTTCGGTCGTCAGAAGGGCCACAAGGAGCTCTACCGAGGCGCCGAGTATACCATCGATTTCTCGCCGAAGATTGCTATCGAAGTGGTGGTCCGCGACGATCTGGTGGCGGCCGTAGTCGATGCCGTCCGCGAAGCGGCCCAGTCGGGGCGGATCGGCGACGGCAAGATCTTCGTCCTCAACGTGGAAGACGTGGTGCGCATTCGCACCGGCGAAACCGGCGAGGCGGCCATCTGAACCTGCACCGCCGCGCGCGGCGGTGACCCGGCGGAGATTTGCCCATGGCTACGGCCAGCCTGCGTGCCAGTTACTACCAGCAGTTCGATGCCGACCTGTCCTTGCCCGTCCCTGCCACGGCGTACGGAGGCTGGGCCCAGGCCGAGGTAGAACTGTCGCTGGAACACACTGCCCTCGTCGTCATGCATGCGTGGGACGCCGGTACCGCTGACGCGTACCCCGGTTGGTACCGTTGCGTCGAGTACATCCCCCGCGCCCAGCGCATCGCCCGCGAAGTGTTCCCGGGCCTGTTGGCGGCGGTGCGGCGCTCTCCGCTGCAGCTCTTTCACGTGGTCGGCGGGCGCGATTACTACAGCCACTTGCCTGGGTACCGGCGCGCGGTCGACCTGGCCGGCCCCCCGGCACCGCCTCTGCCGCAGGTCGCCAGCGACGCGGCCATGGACCGGCTGCGTGAGTTCCGGCGGCAGCACGTTTTCGTCGGCCCCCACAACGAGGCCGATGTCAATCGCGGTTTCGCGGTCCTGGATTTCATGCCCGAGGCCCGTCCCGTGGGTGACGAGGGGGTGGCGGAGAACGGGTCCCAGCTGGGTGCCCTGTGCCGCCACCACGGCATCAACCACCTGGTTTATGCCGGTTTTGCCATCAACTGGTGCCTGCTGCTGTCGCCGGGGGGCATGGCCGAGATGCAGAAATACGGCCTCATGTGCTCGGCCCTGCGTCAGGCGGTCACGGCGGTGGAGAACCGCGACAGCGCCGCGGCCGAACTGGCCAAGGAATTGGCCCTCTGGCGGGTGGCCCTGGCTTTCGGCTTTGTCTTCGACGTTGCCGATCTGGTGGCTGCGGTGGCGACCGACTGACCCCGCCACTGACCCCGACGATGCGCCGGCGGTTGTCCGGAACGGGAAGGGGCCTACATTCTTACGCTTGTTTCGGCCTGTACCGGCTGTTTCCATAGCGAAAGGAATGCAGATGAGCCCCCATGCTGCCCCGCCTGGTTTCGATCGGGCGCTCGAGATCGGCCGCCCACCGAGCGTCCAGCGCATTTTCCCGCATTCGCGTGCCCTCATCGTCAGCGGCAAGGTCATCGACCGGGCCATGTTGGCCAAGGGCCAGGCCATTGCCATGGCGGCCAATGGCCGTTCCAGTTTCGTCATCCGCGGCGCCCTGAAGGCGGCGCAGAAGGCCAACGCGGCGCTGATTATCGAGATCGCCCGGTCCGAAGGCGGTGCCAAGGCGTATTGCCCAGTCAGCCTGTGGAACATCGCTGCGCAGGTCGACCAAGCCTGTAATGAAATGGGCATTACCGTCCCCGTGGCGGTGCACGCCGACCACTACGGCATCAAAGCCGAGAAGGACCTAGGACCCGCCAGAGTGGAGATCCCTACGCTTTTCGAGGCGGGCATCACCTCGATTGCCATTGATGCTTCGCACCTGCCTGACACCGAGTGCCTGCTGGCGAACATCGATCTGAATGCGCTGGTGCCCTCGTGGGCAGGACTGGAGACCGAGGTCGGCGAGATCAAGGGCGATCAGGGTCTGTCGAACAAAGAGGAGGCGCTGTTCCTCATCCGCGGGCTCAATGCCCACGGCATCTCGCCCGAGTGGATTGCGCTCAACAACGGTACCACCCACGGGCTGGAGGCCAGCGGCCAGGGCATCCAGGTCGAACTCACCGCGGCCATCCATGCGGCGCTGACTCCGTACCGGGTGTCGGGGGCTCAGCATGGGACGTCGGGCAACAGCTCGGAGCGGCTGCGGGCTATCGCGCAGCAGACCCGTACCACCAAGGCCAATGTGGCGACGGCGCTGCAGATGGTCTCTTGGGGGCTGGAAGTCAATGACTATGGCAACGCCATCCTGCGCGACGGCCAGTTCATCAAGGTCAAGGGCGAGGGCGTGACCGAGGAGATGTGGGCCGAGATGGTCGCCTATGCCGACAGCAAAGGCTGGAAGGCCGGCGACTACAAGAGCCTTAATCTGCCCTTTGAGAACCGCCTGCTGGGGCAGCCTCGGAACGTCCGCGAGCGCATGGCCGATCGCGTGGCCGAGTTTGTGTACGGTATGATGACCCAGGTGTTCAATTGTGCCGACACGGCGCCTCTGGCCATGGAGGCGATCGCCCAGGCTGGCTCCCATGACCTGGGCGCCAAGGCTGAGCGGCTGGAGGATCCGGCCGAGTGGAGCGGCGACAAACTGGCCCGGAAGGCGGCTGAATTGAGTGCGTCTGAGGGGCCCGAGGGCAACTTCGACGACTGAACCGTCCCTGATGCCGCGCGGTGGGACGGCGGCCAGTTCGCGGGCCCACCGCGCGCTTGACGAAGCGCGAGGAAACATGGTAACGGGCGAGACCCGACTGTGGAAGATGACCCGCCGGCAGGTCCGCGAGGCGCTCGATGCGGGGCAGATCAAGGCTGCCATCCTGCCCACCGGCAGTACCGAGCAGCATAACGAGCACCTGGCCATGGAGCACGACACGGCCAGTGCCCTGCATATCGCCTGGCAGGCTTCGCTCGAGTTGTTCCCCCAGGTCGTGGTCGCGACGCCCATCCCGGTAGGCCTGTCCGAGCACTGGATGGAGTTCCGCGGCACGCTGACCCTCAAACCAGACACCTTCGCCGCCGTGGCCCTGGAAATCTGCGATAGCCTTCGTCGGCATGGCATCGAGCACATCTTGATCGTCAACGGCCACGCCGGCAATGGTCCGCTATCGCAGCGCATGCCGCAGTTCCGCGAGCAGCTGGGCATTGACGTCCAGTTCTGCTCCTATTGGGAGGCATACACGCCTGAGTTCGTCAAGGCACACATGGAGTCCGGTGACTGCCCGGCGCACGCCGCCGAGTTCGAGACCTCGTTTGCGTTGGGGGCCTTCCCGGAGAACGTGCATTGGGAGGGGGTGCACCCCGAAGGTGGCCGGCTGCAGATCCGCAACGAGGGGTACGCACCACGCGACCCGATCTATTTCCGCGCTGCGCGCGATCTGGCCACCCCCGGCAAGGGCCGAGTTATGGCCGACGAGGCCATCCGCTGGGTCATCGCCCGCATGCGGCAGATGATCGGTTGATCTTAGGGGCGCCTTGAGCTGACCGGAACATGGCTGGGCCAGTGCCGTTGGCGCTGGCCCAGCGTTCGTCGGCGCTGGCCCGCTCCCATGGCGATTGCCCTGGGGTATGGGGCGGCCCCAGTGTCTGCTGCCGGTGACGACTGCTGCCGGCGACGACTGCTGCCGGCGACGACGTCTCGCCGCGCTGCCTCAGCGCTCGCTGTCTTTGCGGACTTCGAGGCGCACCTTGTCCGGGCGCACCGCCACGATCTCCAGATCGGTGCTGTGGCGGACGGCCTCGCGGGGCACGGTGAAGGTACGCCTTCCGGCCTTGACCATTCCCGCGTCGACGACAACCTCGAAATCTGCGGCCCGGGCCAGGAGCAGCAGGCGGCGTGGGCCGGTAACGGTCACCTCGGCCACCTCGGGATCGATCGCCTCGAGGCTGTACCCGTCCGGCAGGCCGTCAACCACTACCGGCGCATCCACCGTGAGCTGATCGACGGTGGACCCCGGCACGAGGGCCAGCCACGCAGCCACTGCCAGGGCTAGGCCCAAGCCTCCCTCCAGGACGTGCCGTCGCAGGCGCGGGAACAGCCGTCGCTGGGGCGCTGTCGGCCCGCGCTGCAGTTCCAGGTGGCGCCGCAGTTCCTCCATCACCTGGGCGGGTGCTGGCAGTACCCGCAGTTGGCCCTGCTGGGCCACGGAGACGGTGCCCCGTTCCTCTGACACCACCACGCAGAGCGCGTCACAGCGCTCCGCTAGCCCCAATGCCGCCGCGTGACGGGTGCCGCGCGACCCCAGCTGCGCCCGGTTCTCCGACAAGGGCAGGTGAACGCCGAAGCGGATCAGGCGATTGCCCTCGACCAGTACGGCACCGTCGTGGCCAGGCGAGTGGGAGTCGAAGATGCTCAGGACCAGCTCTTCGCTGATCTCGGCGTTCAGTGCGATGCCACCGCGCAGGTGTCGCTCCAAGGGTTCGCGCCCGGGCAGCACCAGCAACGCTCCGGTGCGCGCGCGCCCCAGCTGCACCAGGGCGCGGAACAGGGCTGCCGAGCCGCTTGGGTCAGGCCGGGCCGGGCGGCGGCGCAGGCCCAGCACTGCGATCTGTTCGAACAGGCGCCGCAGGTCGTCTTGGAACACAACCACCAGGAAGATCACCAGGACCGCGAAGAAGCCCTGGAAGAGCCAGGCGGTCAGCTGCAGTTCGAACTGCAGAGCGATCAGGTAGAACCCGCCCAGAATGGCCAGGCCCACCAGCGCCAGGTTGGCGTGTACGCGCCGCGACCAGACGATCAGGGCCCAGAAGAGCATGCCAACCACGGCGATGTCTACCAGGTCCGTAAAGCGGAGCAGCTGCGTCCAATGCAGGGCCGCGGCGTTGAGGGTGCGCATGGTCAACCCACTGGTCTGGGCGAGGAGGGCGGGGACGGGCGGGCGGGGCTGAACAGCGAACGCCGGCCGACGCGGTGGCACAGAGGGCACTGTCGCGGATCGTGACCCCGCGCCGGGCAGTACTGGCGGCCGAAGTGAATCAGCTGCAGGTGCAGGACACGCCACCGATCTGCGGGGAACAGGCGGCGGCAGTCGCGTTCGGTGCGCGCCACGCTGCTGCCGTCGGACAGCCCCCAGCGCCAGATGAGACGGTGGATGTGTGTGTCAACCGGGAAAGCCTGCTGGCCGAACGCCTGGGCCACGACCACCGAGGCGGTCTTGTGGCCCACGCCGGGCAGTTCCTCCAACGCGGCCACATCCGCCGGTACCTGACCGTTGTGCTGCGATACCAGTATGCGCGCCAGAGCCTGCAGGGCGGCGGCTTTGCGCGGCGCCAGACCGCAGGGCCGGACAATGGCGGCGATCTGCGCCACCTCCAGCGCCGCCATGGCCGCCGGCGTGTCGGCACAGGCAAACAGCGCCGGGGTAACGCGATTGACGCACACGTCCGTGCTGTGGGCCGACAGCAGCGTCGCGCACAGGAGGGTGAATGGGTCGCGGTGGTCCAGGGTGATCGGCGGCGACGGGAAGAGCTGGTCCAGCGTTTCCATGATCAGCGCCGCCTTCTCGGCCCGCGTCATGGCACCGCTCGCTCGGACAGGAAGGCATCGATAAGTCGTCGCGAAATACTCAACCCGTCAGGCAGATCGGGCAGGCGGTCGCGTTCGTACCAACCCGCATCCTCCAGCTCGTCGTCGCCTAGGGTGATTTCCCCCGCGACCCAGTCGGCGACGAAACCGAGCATCAGCGAGTGCGGGAAGGGCCAGGACTGGCTGCCGAAGTAGCGCAGGTTGCCCACGGTCAGACCCACCTCCTCGCGCACCTCGCGCACCACCGCCTCCTCCAGTGTCTCGCCTGCTTCGACGAACCCGGCAATCACGCTGTAGCGTCCCGGCGGGAAGCGGTGGCTGCGGGCCAGGAGCAGACGGGGGCCGCGTCTTATAAGGACGATGATGGCCGGCGACAGGCGCGGGAAGACCATGGTCTGGCAATCATCGCAGACCATGGCCCGTTCGTGGGCATGAGGACGGTTGTGCGACCCGCAACGCCCGCAGAAACGGTGTTCGCGTCGCCAGTTCACCACCTGAACGGCCCGGCCGCCCAGCCAGAGGAGTTCCTCATCCAGGCGGCCGTAGAGCTGCCGTAGCCCGCTCAGTGAGGTGGCGGGCGGCGGCTGCGTGTCGGCGGCCAGTTCGGCGGCATAGCAGTGACCGTGCTGGCGCGACCAGCCCAGGTAGTGCTCTACGGTAACCGGCAGGCTCAGCGCGGCCGCCTCGTCCAGGCTGGGGATGGCCGGCCCCCCGTTCCCGCACACGACCAGCAACTGGTCGCCGCTGAAGGCAAACAGCCACCCCCGGTCAGGACGTTCGGCGGGGGGGACGCAGGCAGGGAAGAAGGTCTGTTCCATGGGCATCAACTCGGGGCAGGGAAGGGCAACCGACGGAAGATATCGGCTGCCGCCCGCCCCAGCAAGGCACCGTTCCGCCGCGGGCTCAGGGCGTCAAGGCAACGTCGACCGGCGTGGGCTGGAGCACCCGCACCAGGTCCGCAGGCGCAAGGCCGACGAGGTAGCCGCGACGGCCGCCGTTGATCAGCAGGCGCGGCAGGGCCAGGATCGATCGCTCGACGTACACGGGCAGCGCTCTCCGCGTACCGAACGGTGAGGTGCCGCCAACCAGGTAACCAGTGTGTTTCTGGGCCGCCTCCGGCGCGCAGGGGGTCACACTGCGCACCCCCAGGGCGCGCGCCAGGCCGCGGGTCGACACCTCGCGGTCGCCGTGCATCAGCACCAGCAGGGGGTGGCCCTGATCGTCTTCCATGACCAGGGTCTTGACCGTGATGTGCTCGTCCACCTGCAATTCACGCGCCGCCACCGCTGTGCCGCCCCGCACCTCGTAGTCATAGGGATGGTCGGTGAACGCCACGTCATGCTGGCGCAGGACGCGTATGGCTGGGGTTACGGGCAGTTTGCCGGCCGGCATCGAGAGTCGCCTGTTCCGCGTGGCACGCGTCGCCGCCGCGTTTGGGCGCGGGCGGCGACGCTCCTGTCACTGGTTTCAGCCCCAGACGGTTCCCTGGGTCCGGACCGCATCATGGAGGCGCGCGAACTCTGGCGAGCCATCGTCATTCCACACATCCACCCGCAGGCCCCGCACATTGCCCTCCGGGAAACCCAGAAGGCGGTCGACGCTGGGGAAAGAGGCGGTGTACAGCAGGCGGCCGCTGGCCAACCGCAGGCGGCACAGATAACGCGGCAACACCGTCGCCGGCGTCGTCGCCAGTTGCTGCAGCAAGCCCTCGTCGACCGTCACGCCCAGGCCGGCGCCCTCGGGTACCGGCGAACTGCCCTCGGCGATTTCCAGGCGGCCACCGGTGGCGTCCTCTTCGTATTGGTCGTCGAGGTTGATGGAGTGGGACACGTAAGGGACCACGGCGCCCAAGTGCATGGCCATGGCCTTGCACAGCGTGCCGCCGGTCAGTTGGATCACGGTCGAGACATTGGCCAGGGCACACGCGAAACCGCGCCGCAGCGAACGCTCGATGCCGTGCTCGCCAATCATGTAGAGGTCGGCGCAACCGTGCAGCAGTTCCGGGCCGCCGCCGAGTTGGGGCACGTGCATCACCAGGGGCAGAGCGGTTCGCGCGCGCAGCTGCCGCCACCCCTCCAGGTCACGCCACTCCAGCGGATCCTCCAGGAAGCCTACCACGGGCGACTTCTCCAACACCTGCACCAACCGGTTGACCGCCGCCGCCGGCCGGTTGTGGTTGAAGTCGTAGTGCATGCGGAAACCCGCTGGCGCCACCTCCTCGACGGCCTGGTTCTGCTCCAACACGTCGTAATACTCGCAGGTGTGCATCTTGAACGCCAGATACCCCTCGGCGGCGGCCCGCTGCACTTCCTTGGCCAGATCCTCCGGCGACGCCGGGCGTGTCCAGGCGGCTACCGGAACGCGATCGCGCACTTTGCGGCCCATCAATCGATAGGCCGGTACCTCCAGGTGTTTGCCGACGACGTCGTACAAGGCGGCGATCAGCCCGGTACCGAGGTCGTCGTGGAGCAGATCCACCGGGTTTCGGTCCACCAGTGCCGCCACCTGGGCTTGGCTCAGCTGGACGTGCCCGCGGCAATCACCGTAACCCGTGATGCCGTTGTCGGTGCGGACCCGGAAAACCGTCTGGGTGTCGATGCCCGCGAAGCGAACGGGTTGGTCGGCGTTGCGGCGGGCCAGCCGCGGGTTCAGCGGGATGGCTTCCACCTGGAGTATCTTCATGGCGTTTCCCTTTGGCGATGGGCCCGGCCTAGGACGGGCGCGAGCCGCCCGGCAGTCACAGTTTGATGTCGTTCTCGGCGGCCACCTGGCGGATGTGGGCCGCAGCCAGGTCATACTCGGCTTCGTCGGGCAGGTGCTCGAGCATCAGCGGCAGGTCGGCGTCCAGCCGGCTCATCTCGCGGAGGAAGGTGGCCCAGTCCAGGCCGCCGGTGCCCGGACGGACCTCGTCCAAGTGGACGGTCAGGCGGTCGGCCAGGGCGATGTCCTTGGCGTGCACGCTGCGCAGGTGGGGCCCCAGCTTGCTGAAGCACTCGCGCAGCAGCACGCGGTTGCGGAAGAACCGCGCGGGGCAGTTGACCAAGTTCACCGGATCCAGGTGGGCGGCGAAACCGGGGCGGTCAATCGAGCGGATCAGGCGCAGGTAGCTGTCGGGTGCGTCGGGGTGCATCCATGGCATCGTCTCCAGAGTGTAGCGCGTCACCTGGGGCGACACGGCATCCACGATGTCCTGCACGCTGGCTACGACATCGTCGAAGGCCTCGCCGCTCAGGTCGTCGGGGTGCGGGCCATCCCACTTGGCGCTGCGCGAACCGGCGATGTTAACGCAACAGCGGGCGCCGATCCGCTCGGCCAACTCCAGGCTGCGCTTACAGCGCGCCACTGCGGCCTTGCGGGCCACGATATCCGGCCCCAGAGGGTTGCACCACGCGCCCACCTCGGCGATGACAATGTCGGACTCGATGGCGGCCCG
>CAITNQ010000005.1 GCA_903893785.1 uncultured Gemmatimonadota bacterium | reverse complement strand
ACCTGGAAGGCCCCTCCGGGGATGACCAGCACGGGCCCGGGTGACGCCGCCGATGTGCCCGCGCCCATCAGGCCTCCCCTGCCGGCGCCAGGCCGCTGAAATCGCGCAGGTTCTCGTGGGCAATCCGGGCTACATGGGCCGGTGCGAACCCATCGGTCAGCGCGATCAGGCGGCGGCGAAGCTGCAATGGCGTGTACTCGGGCGAGTCTGAGCCGACGCACACGCGGTCCCGACAGCGATCGAGCACATAGCGTAGGTCCTGGTCGAGTGATGTACCGGCAAACTCACACAGGGTCCACGACAGGTCCAGCAGGCAGCGTCGGAAAGACCGTGTAAGCTCAGCCAGTTCGAGCAGTCGCACCGTCGCCCCATGGAGCAGCAGCAGGGGTTCGTCGGGGATGACCGTCAACAGCCGTCGCAGTCCCTCCACTGACAGACCCGCCAGCAACGGATCGGCCGAGTAGCAATAGGTGCACAGCATTACGACCAGACCTGCCTGATTGGCGGTCCGAATGAGGTACGGGAGCACCGGGTGCGTGAAGTCAAACCGGCCGAGCCGCGGATGGAGTTTGATGCCTCGGAAGCGCCGTGCGCGCGCCTGCCCCAGCCAGTCGCGGCAGCACGCGGGGCTGTTCAGGGCGCTGCGGTCCACCAGTAGGGCTGGGAGCAGGTGCACCTGGTGGACCTCCATGCAGGCATCGACATAGCGCTCTGCATCGTAACCGCCGGATGCCCCCATGGCCACGGCCCACGCCCAACGCACCTGCGCCGCCACCATGGCCTCGACGGTCTGGGCAAAGGAGTTCTGGTTGTCCCAACGCGGATTGAGCCAGTGGCCATCGAGTGAGGGGTGGCTCAGGCTGTCGAAGAGAGGCACGCCGCGCCAGGCGGCGGGTTCGTCGGCACTCATCGCCGACGATGCAGGAAACCGCGGGCCGCGGCCGACATGAGCAGCTTGGCGCCCAACTTGTCGTCGATGGCGAAGCGGTCATCTTCGGCCAGGAAGGCCTCGACCGCCGTGGCCGGGCTGTTGCCCGGTCCCCACGGCCGGCCGGCGAAGGTAGACGGCGGCAGTTGCTCGATGACCGTATCGAGCACGGCGATGTAACCGCCTACCGGCACCAGGGGCGCGTAGGCGCGCAATTCGGCCAGCACGTGGGCGTGGGTGTGGTCCGAGTCCAGCACTACCATCGCTGGACGACCCGCGACGCGTTGGTGGACGGCCGCGACCGTTCTCGGGGCCGTCGACGAGCCGTCGATCAGGTGGATGCGACCTGCCAGAGGATGGGCCGCGAGTCGTTGGCGGTTGTGTGCCCTGATGTCGATGTCAACGCCGATGGCCTCGCCCTGGTTGCCCAGCAGGGCCAGCAGCGAGGCATAGAAGACCAGCGAGCCCCCGCGTGCGACGCCTGTCTCGACTACCACCTCCGGTCTGGTGGACCAGACCAGTTCCTGCAGCGCCACGATGTCTTCCGGCAGTTGGATGATCGGCAACCCGAGCCAGGTGAAGTGATACGAGTGCCGGTACGGACCGATGGCGTGCAGCAGGGCCCGACTCAGTTGCTGCAGCCGGCCATCGGCAGCCATGGCGTCGATATCAGCCCGATTTGCCTCGACAAACTGCTGATGGTCGTCAGCCATGGGCTTGGCGGCTCCCCGGGGGCAGACCTCGACCGGCCGGGCGCCCTCATCGGGGGCTCCACCGACCGGCCAACGCCCGTGTCGGGCTGACACTAGGCCCCGGCGATGGCCATGTCAAGCTCCGCAGCCGCGCCCGAAGCCATGGCCACCGGGTGCCGCCGTGGCCGGCACTGCCGCTGGCTTCCCCGCCCAAGGATCGGTGGTTGGCACCCCAGTTCGGCGGCCGTCGCAGCGCGGGCAGCGCGTTGGCGATATCGGGGTGTCGCCTTACCTTACCCGGACGAGAGCCCTGGCGACACCGCGGACTGGTACGGGTTGGCGGGTCATTGCCAGAGGCACGGCGAACGACAGGAGCCGCAAGAGGAGCGCTGTGGCGGCAAACCTTGTTACAGGCAACGACGGGCGTGCGCGCAGAGCGGCGGGTGGCCGAAGCGAGCAACTGCGGGTTCTGCCCAGCGACGCAGCACGCCCTCGGCCTGCTTGCCCGCCATGACGCGCTGGCGCCAGACAGCCATGGCTGCCACTGCCGGCCTGATCGTGCTGTCCGTCTGCCTGGTCGTCGCCGAGGTGGCTCTGCGACTGACGTACCCTCTCTGGTCCAACTACAACACGGAGATGTGGCGGTACTCGAAAGACCTGAAAGTGGACCTTGCCGAAGCGGGCGCGGGCCACGAGCACCGACCGCACCGGCGCGGCACGTATTATGGCGTCGACATTGCGACGAACGCGAACGGCTGGCGGGACCGCGAATACACCCCCTCCTCAGGCCAGTACCGCATCATGGTGCTAGGGGCCTCGGCCGCCATGGGGTGGGGGGTTGAGGAGCGCCAGGGGTTCACCAAGGTGCTGGAGCGCCAGCTGAATGCGGACGGGTTCGTGGGGCGGCCGGGCAAGGCAGGGGTGGAGGTCGTCAACACCGGGGTCGGTAACTACAACACCCAGATGCAGGTAAGCGCCTTTTTCCGCAAAGGCGCCCAACTCAACCCCGACCAGATCCTGCTCCTGTCTTACGTCAGCGACAGCCAGCTGACCCATGGGCCGGTGGATTCGTGGCTGTACACAATCATGACGACGTACCTCTACGCCCTTGTCTCTGACCGGTGGATCAACCTGCGTTCCCGGCTGGACCCCGATTGGAGCCCCATGAGGTACTACACCGCCGTGAACGGGCCGACGAATCCGGGCCGGGCGGTTATGGCCAGGGAGATCGGCAGGCTGGCTGACTACTGCCGGTCCAAGGGGATCCTCCTGCAGGTCGTTGTGCTTCCCGAACTACACCAGTTCCGTGACTACCCCTTCAGCGCCGTCACCGATACAATGCGGGCCATCGGCGATCGCAATGGCATCGAGGTGGTGGATCTGCTGCCGTATTTCGCTAACGAGGATCCGTCAGCCCTCTGGGTTTCCTTCGAGGACCCGCACCCGAACGCCAGGGGACACGAGATCATCGCCCTAGGCATCCGCGACTCCCTCTTCCGGCCCAAGCCGCAGCCCGGGCGCGTGAGCGCGTCCGCCACCGGGGCGCCGACGCGGACGGATGCCGCGACGGGCCCGGCATCGACCAGGTAGGCGCGCGTCCGCGGCCGTCGTTCCCTGGTGCCGCCCAACCCGCTCAGCGTCACGCTTACTGACCTGAACGTCGAAAAGCCGCTCCGTCCCGGAGGCTCCGGCGGTTGTGCCCGCTGCCCTCGCTCTGCCCGCGCGTCGCTGCCCGGAGCAGAGGGAACAGCCGCTAGCCTCCGACCCGCGGCGTCTGCGGGTCCTGACAGAACCTCGACGCGGTCGGCGGCTTCTCGCAGGCAGGCGCCGTGCCTTGCCGCCTTACGGAGCGGCGATGGGGTCCCTAGGGCGGACGGCCGGAGTTGGTGGCACGGCCGCGGCGGCAGCCGACGCCGTCCCGGCAAGCTGACCGAAGGGCATCAACGGCGGGGACGAAGCCACGGGTTTCGCAAGGGCCTGCGCCCGGT
>CAITNQ010000004.1 GCA_903893785.1 uncultured Gemmatimonadota bacterium | reverse complement strand
TGACCCGATCGCAGCCCTGTTCCGCAAAGGGACGGTTCACTACTGCATTGACCTGCCCTACGTCATCGAAACCTTCTGCCTCGCCTATGACACGCTGTGGCCGTTCCTGTCTGAAGACGAGGAGTTGGCCGCCCGAGCGCAAGCCTTGGGTGCCCCTACCCCGACGCCGGCCGCCGCAGCCCAGTTAGTTGAGGAGATGCTGGCCGGCCTGGTGCAGGCGAGCATGGACGGCAGCGCGGCCAGCAACCTGCCGCGAGTCAGCCAAGGGGTGCTGGTGATCTTGGCCGCCTTGGACCGGGGCGACGCTCAACCGGTACTGGAGTGGCTGTACGACCGCGGCCCCGATCGCATGCGGGTGTTTGGCGTCAACGATTTCATGCCTGACGGTACTCCGCCCGAGGCCACTGGCGGCTACAACAGCATCCACTCGGACGGATTGTTCGCGCTGGAGCACGACCTCCGGCGGTTGCGGCGCCTGCACCCCGAGGCCTACCCGGAGGCACGTTTCCCGTCGCTCATGGCGGATCCGCGCGCCGCGCGCGTGGCCCGCGCGCCGGTGGAAATTGGCGTCATCGGCCGAAGCTATTTCCAGGTGGGCGACGGCGGTGGGGCGGCGCAACCCGGCCGGCTGACGCAACCCGTGTTCAGTGCCCCAATGGCGGCACCGACGCTGTCTTGGGCAGCAGAATTCACCGGCGACGCCACGGTGGCGCGCATGCGCGATGCAGCCACGGCGGGCCAGTCCCTGGGGCTGGGCACCACGGTGCACGATGGCGCCGGGATCGCGATCCTGCGTACTGGCGAGGCTCCTGAGCGCGCCGCGGTCGGCATCACGTACGGGGACCCGACGGGGCATCGCCACATGGATCTGCTGGACGTGCAGCTCTTTGCTTTCGAGCGCCAATTCCTTACCGACCTGGGCTATCCCCAGTCGTGGGCCAGTTTCGCCAATTGGGAGGCCAACTGGGCCACGCACAACGCCGGCTGGGCCGTAGTCCCAGGCGTGTATGGCGGTAACCTGGCGGGTCGCGGGCGTCTGGTGCGGGTCCTCGAGGTCGACGGGGTGCACGTCCTGGAGGTGTGGGCCGAGCGCTGGGCCTGGGACAGCGATTCGACACGCTGGTTCCGGCCCGGAGCTGCGTACCGGCGCCTGCTGGCATTGGTGGAGACCGACGGTGAAGGCGTGGCTTTGGTGGACTTGATGCGCCTTCAGGGCGGCACGGAGCACTGGCGGGTCTGCCGCGGGCTTCAGGGCACGTTCGTCACCCAAGTGCCAGCGCAGCCCCGGCCCGGCACACTGGCGCGGGAGGCGGTGGCTAGGGGCGCGGTGGACCAGATCGCGCGGCCCGACTATGCGGGTCTCGCATACATGGATGATGTCCGCGTCCTGCAGGGACAGGGTGCCTGGACAGGCCAGTGGCAGCACCATACCGAGCCCGGCACGGCGCTGGACCTGCACCAGTTGGCGTCCACGGACGCTGGCCTCGTCGCGACGGCGCGCGCCACGGCCATCATGGGCACCCCCTCGGAGTCGGCTTACGAGTACCGGGCGGTCGCGTGGCAGGCGAGCCCAGTCGACGTCGACCAAGTTACCAAGATCGATCTGGTGTTCGAGCCCAGAGTCGACGCGGCGACGTTGATCCAGGTCGAGAGCGTCGCGGTAGTGGCGGACAGCGGCGACGCCACCCCGACGCTCGGCGCCGCAGGCCTGCAAGCAGGACGGAGCGCCCCGGAGCCACCGTTGGCACCGGGGGCGGGCGTGCTCGCGTGCGGCCGGCCTGCTGGTGTGCGCCTACGAACCCGGGCCGGCCGTGAGGTGGCGCTTTACTGGGCGCCCGGCGCAGGGCCTGAGCAGCAGACGCGTTTTGAGGACGGCACGGTGCTTACAGGAGCGCTTGCCGTGAGCACGCCCCATCGGCTCGCGTCTCAGTCGGCGCGCCACGTCTACTGCCAGGGCCGGGCGCTGGAGGTAGCGGAACCGCTGCTGACGGGCACCATCGCCGGCGTCGACTCTGGCAATTGTCGGGTTACGGTCCAGGGCTTGGCCGGTGCGGCGGCGGGCGACCGGGTCGTGATCGACCCGGCCGGGAGGGCGCACAGCTATCGGATCGACGCGATTGAGCCGGACGCCGGCGGAATCCAGGCCCTGAAGCTGGACGTGACGCCACTGCTCGGCCGGTGTCAGGTGAAGGCTACGACCGACTCAGCGGTAGAGATGGACTTTCTCGTGATGGCCCGGACCGGCAATCTCGAGGGTGTCCGGTTATTGGACCCGAAGTCCAACCAGTCCGCCATCGTCGTGCACGCCTGGAACCCGGACGGCGGCACCACGCACGTCACTCTGGACCGAGAGCTCGCCCTGAAGGTGGGCGAGTGGGTCGAGTTGGTAACCTGCGTCCCGGGAGACCCAGTCGTGGTCGAACCGGTGGCGAGTGTGGGCTGAAGCAGGCCGAGGGTCAAACCGGGCCAGCCTGGCGGGCCACACGCGAGTGCTCCGGGTTGATGACCTGCGTGGGGGGACCCGGCGGTGGTCGAGCGGGTAGCGAGTCTGGGCTGCAGCAGGCCGAGGGTCAAGCCGGGCCAACCTGGCGTGCCACGCGCGAGTGGGTCGGGCTGATCACCTGCGCGGGGGGACCCGGTGGCGGCCGAGGCGAACGCGCATGCGGGCTGAAGCAGGCCGACGGTCAAACCGGGCCAGGCCAGCGTGCGAGGGGAACCGTCGGTACCGTCGCCCCTCACCAGATGGCGTCGGCGTCGCAGGGGTCCCTGCATCAGGATGGCCCCGACCCGGTTCCGCCAGCAGCCAACACCTTCTCCTTCACGCGCCGCCATTGGGCGTAAAACAGGACCAGCGGTAGCGCCTGTTTGAGCGCCATCAAGCTCAGGAAGGAGTAGACCTTCACAACCGTGAACCACAGACCGAAGTGTTCGCGGAAGTCGTAGTGCTCCCCGGCCACGATGGACAGCACCCGGCTCTGCACGGTCAGGCCCAAGTCAACGATGTGGAAGACGAACAAGCACGGCATTCCGAAGGCCGCCATCCGGCCGCGCTGCCGCCAATCGAGCCCCGTCGCCGCCGTCAGCAACGCCAAGTAAATCAAGGCGTTGTAGGTGAGTACC
>CAITNQ010000003.1 GCA_903893785.1 uncultured Gemmatimonadota bacterium | reverse complement strand
TGGGACACCGAGGCGTCGCGCCTGCACTACCGCGGGTTGCGGTCCGGGGCCGAGCGGGCTCGTCGCGGGGCGGTGTACAGCATGGGCCTGGTGGCGGCCAATCACCTGGTGTCTGCCATTCATGCGGCCCGGGCCGCGACCCGGACGACCACCGCGACTAGCATTGAGGTCCGGCCGGCCCTTGACGGCCTGGCGGAAACGGTGGGTCTGAGCCTCGTGCGTTACTTCTGAGCCCGGCGGGGACATGGTGAGAACACCCCTGGCCATCGCTATCCTGGTCGCCGTGACCCGGACGGCCACCGCGACCACTCTGGAGGTGCGGCCGGCGGTTGACGGCCTGGCACCAACCGTGGGTCTGAGCCTCGTGCGTTACTTCTGAGCCCGGCGGGGATATGGTGAGAACACCCCTGGCCATCGCTATCCTGGTCGCCGCGACCCTCGCGGCAGGGACTGAAGCGAAGGCCTATGTATGCGGCAGTCGGTACCTCGTCGAGAACCCGGAGCGGGCTTGCCTGCCACTGGGAAAGCCCGTCCACACGGTCAAGTCGGCGGCCGACATTCAGGTTGGCACGCGGCTGGATTTCCCGGTAGCCACGCAGGTCCTGCTGCGTTCCGCCACCTGCCGGCAGCGAGGCGACCACTGCTATGTGTTCGTCGAAGACGGGCAATGGGACACAGACGGCGGCCCGATTCTGCAGCGCGACGTCGATGGCCTGGTGAATCTCTTCGAGAAATCGACGCCGGCGGATCCTGACCGTGGCATCCGCGCCCTGGCCGATGAGACCCTGGGGCCCCCTCCGGACGTGGACAACGACCCGCGGATCTTCATCTTGTTGTTGAACCTGACCGACCCGAACCTGGTCGGGTTCTTCGACTCGCGGGTCGCCACGTGGCCTGATCCTGCCCTGCGCCGCGATGTCATCTGTTTGGACACCGGGTTCCTGTACACCAACAGCAACCTGGTTCGCGGCACGTTGGCGCACGAATACCAACACTTGGTGCAGTGGGGCCACGACCCGGACGAGGAAACCTGGATCAACGAAGGCCTGTCGGGCTATGCCGAGGAACTGGCCGGGTACCCCGAAGCTGACCCGGCCATGGTACCGGCCTTCCTGGCGTACCCGGAGCTTAACCTGACACTTTGGCCGTCTCGCGCTACCTCGGCGAATTACGGCGAGACGTACCTGTATGCATCATTTATGGCCGAACGCTATGGGCGCGAATTCATTCGTGCTCTGGTGAGCGAACCCCGCAACGGCATCGCCGGGATCGAGGGAGCGCTCGCAGCAGTGGGCAAGGCACGAAGCTTCCAGGCTACCTGGGAAGACTGGCTGGTAGGGAACTGCGCGGGTAGCGACCCGGTCCTCGGCTACACTGCCCTGCGTGGGCGCACAGCGGCCACGATCGAGGCCCCGGATCTCCCCTTCGTCCACCTGGGCGCGGGCTTGAACTACCAATGGGGGGCGCTCAACGTGCTGTTTCGCCATCGCGGCGCCCTGAGTACCGACCTCGAGGCCGAAGCCGCCGGCCTGTTCACCCTTTTGGGTTACGCTCACCAAGGGGGCGCCGGCACTCGCGTCGACGGTGTGGTGGACGCCGATGGCAGCGTGCGCCTGACGACCACCCAGGTTGACAGCCTGGTGCTCATCGTCGGACGCGTGGCGCCGCAGGGGACCCAGTTCTGGCTGTCAGCCCGCCCTGTGGTCCCCACCTGGGTCACTGGCGCGGACCTGCCCGCGCGGCCGGTTCAACTCGGCGCCGCGTACCCGAATCCGTTCAATGGCCAGATCCAGGTGCCGTTCACGCTCGACGCTGCGAGTCCTGTGCAGGTGGCCGTGCTCGATGGGCTCGGGCGCCAGGTCCGACAGTTGGCCGCTGGGTACTGGCCGGCGGGAGCCCACCACCTGACCTGGGACGGCTGCGACGACCGGGGTCACGCCGTTGCCAGCGGCACGTACCTGGTCTGCCTGACGCTCGGGCCACGCCGCCAGACAGTGCGCCTGACGCTGGCTCGCTGACCAGGTCGGGTGCTCGGGTCAGGCTGGCTCGGCGGCGCTCCCGCGAGGGCGCACGACGAGGTTGTCGATCAACCGGGCTCGGTCCATGCGCAGGGCCACGGCCAGGCCCTGGCTCGCTGACCGGGTCGGGTGCGCGGTTCAGGCTGGCTCGGCGGCGCTCCCACGAGGGCGCACGACGAGGTTGTCGATCAACCGGGCTCGGTCCATGCGCAGGGCCACGGCCAGGCCCTGGCTCGCTGACCGGGTCGGGTGCGCGGTTCAG
>CAITNQ010000002.1 GCA_903893785.1 uncultured Gemmatimonadota bacterium | reverse complement strand
GTTTGGGCTCCAGCAGGGTCGCTCGCCGGGGGCGGCATCCGGCGCCCGCTGGGTCATACGGTGGCGGTTGGCTCGCGCCCCAGCCGGGTCGGACGTTGGGGGCGGGATCCTGTCCGAGCCGGGTCAGATGGTGGCGGCGGGCCCACGCCCCCACCAGATCAGGTATCCGCGTCGGGGCTCGGCGCGATCAGGCTCAGGCTGTGGAGGCAGGCTCACGCCTCAGCCGCGCGAGGCACTGCGGGGAGGCTGCGGTCCGAACCGGGTCAGATGGTGGCGGCGGGCCCACGGGCCGGCCGGGTCGGGCGTCAAATGCACGTTGGCGCCGCAGCCGGGTCAGGCCCCAGGCGCTGGCCCCAGTCGATGCGCCACGGCTTCCTCGACCTGGGCCGCCAAAGCCAACAGGCGCGACGCGAAGGCGTCGTCCAGGTCCTGCGGCGCCGTCACCCGCAGTCGGTGCCCGGCCCATGGCGCGATGCGCTGGCGCCGGCCCTCACCGTCGCGCCAGGGCGGCGCGTGGAATCCCACCTGCAGCCAGCGACGACCGATGTGCAGCGCAGCCAGACCGCAGCTGCGGTAACGGGCGGTCAGGCCATCGGCGTGCCATTGCAGGGCCCAACCGCGCGGCGGCAGCAGCTGCTCCATCTGGCTGAGGACCTCGGCCAAGAGCGACCGCCGCTCCGGGTCCACCAGGGCAAGGGTGGAGGTCCGGTCCCAGGCCTGCGTCACCTCTTCGGCATAGAAAGGCGCCAGCAGCTCGGGCACGGGCCCCGCCGGCGCTGAGGGGGCCGTGCGGCCGGCCGGCGGCGGCGGATAGACCATGGCGCCGCTGCGGTTGAGCCCAAAGCCCGCCTGGGCCATGACCGCGGCGGCCGGGGTGTTGCCGGCGGGCAAGCCATTCCAGCGCGCGAAGGACACGGGCCGGTCGCGCCCCAGTTCGTCGACGGTGAGCACCTCCAGGCAGCGGCGCAGGCCCTCGGGCGGCAGCGGCATCAGCTGCCGGTCCTCATACACCAGCACCTGACCGGACTGCAGCACACAAGACCAACAGGAGTTGCCGGCGCGCTGGTGCCGGGCCAGCACGGTGCCGTCGCCGCGCGTGATATCGAGGCTGGAGGCATACAGGTTGGCGGGCTCGCGGCTGGTCACGGCCAGCACCGGTTCGCCTGGCAGGTAAGCCATCGCCCCCGAGGTGCCGTGGCGACCCCGGCAGTCGCGAAGCAGATCGATGGCCGCGGGCAAACCGTACTGCTCGCCCGGGTGGGCCTCGATGTAATACCCGCGCTGCAGTTGGCCGAGGAGCTCGCGCCGCTTGAGTTCGGGCAGGAGTTGGGCCCATTCGGGAGCCGCCACTTCCCCGGCCAGCAGGGACCGGGTGAGGATGCCCCAGCGGTCGAGCAGCTGGTCCGCCCAGCAGCGCAGGACCCAGTCCGGGTCTGGCGGCGAAGCGTCCGTGTCCTGCAACCGCTCGGAGGCATACCATCGTCCCAGACGCGGGTCCACGCCCAGGCGGCGCAGCCGGGCCACCACCTTGGCCGTGGTCAAGTTCCAACCCAGGGCACCGTACCCGTGGTCGACGATGTTGCGCGGCGTGGTGGCCAGGTCATAGCAGGCCGACAGCGTGGCGCGGAAGTCGGCCGCCCGCAATCCTTCATATGTGTCGTTGAGCAACTCGCCGCACCAGGCCAAGTGCCACACGGCGCGCTCGGCCGCGTCCGGCTCCACGCCTGTGTGAGCCACGATGTCATCAAACCAGGCCGTGCCCCGGTCGCGCAGGTAGGTACGAATCCGACGGATCTCGTCGCGGAGGTCCAGATCGGCACTGGCCTGACCGTCCAGGGTTACCGGCCGGGCAGCCACCAGCCAAGCCAGGTCACCGCGGTAACACAGGGTGACCATGGCGCGGTGGATGCGGCTGGGATGGACCCGGCGCCAGCAGACCTCGCCGGCCGCCATCAACCGCTCCAGCATTTCGGGCTGGTAATCCACCACGCGACCGGCCAGCACCTCGGGTTCGAGCACTCCCTGGATGACCTCGTACCCCTGCAGTTGCCGGATGACGGTCCGCAGGCCGTCCAGGCCTTCCAGGCGGGTGGCGGGGTGACGGTGTTGCCAGCGCAGCAGGTAGTCGACGGCCTCGTGCGGCGCGCAGGCAGAGAGCTCGTGGCGCAGATGCTGCAGGGTACGGCGGTGGATCTCGGCCAGGTTGGTTCGGTTGACCCACTGGGGCCGCGGCTGGTCGCGCCGGTATACCCCCTCGGCCACCTGCCCGGCGGCCACCAGCCCGTGCAGGGCCCGCTGCAGCGCACCCACGGGCAGCCCGGTGTACTCCACCAGGTCGTAGAGCGTCACCGGCCCATGGCTGCGCAGGTAGCGTTCGACCAGTTCGCCCTGGGCTGCCGCGGGCGGCTGCGCGGCGCGCCACCGACGCGCAATGACCTGGGCTGGTGGCCGCGCGGTCAGTTCCCACCGAGCGTCCGAACGTGCCCCCGAGGACGGGATGAGCAGCCTGACCACCTGTACCTGGGGTCGCGCGCCCTGCCTTTGGACCCCAGCGTCCAGCCAGGTGCGCCACCGATCGGCGGTCACCAGGCGCACGGGGAACTGCTCGCTGGCCTGCAAGACAATGGCCACCACCCGATGGTCGTGCAGCAGGGGCTCCAGCAGGGCGACCGGATCGCCCGCGACGCGCTGCCCCAGCCACGTCAGATCGGCCGGCACGGCGCCCAGTTCGCGAATCAGCTGGGCCAACTCGTCGCTGGAGCGGGCCCGGGACCGCGGGGCGGTGTACCCCAGGCGCTCCTCCAATTCGTCGATGGCGCGCGGGTCAAGCAGCTCAGCTAGTTGGTCGGTGCTGAGCACCTCCTGCAGCACGCGCCGGTGCAAACGCAGCAGCTGCGCCCGCCGGTCGCGCCCCATGGCGTGGTCGCCGCGATAGGCGTCGCGGATCAGCAGGCTGTGGACGAAAGGCGATGGCGACTCGACCCGCCGGCAGGTGCAGCGCACTCGACCTTGAGCCAGCTGCTCGAGTAGCCCGGCCAAGGCAGCGGATTCCAGGCTGTCCTCGAGAAACGCACGTCGGACTTCGCGGAACAGGGGGTGTTCCGGGTGATCGCTGGCAGCCTGCGCCAGTTCCTCAGCCCGGTAGTTCTGCAGCCACACTGGGACTGACTTGCCGCCGTAGGCCCGGCGCACCTGCAGGGCGCACACGGCCACTTGCCGGAAAGCCGCGCCGCCCTGACGGCGACGGGCCGCGCCGGCGAGCAGGGGCGCCAGGGTGGCCTGCCCAACCAGGGCCAGTAACCGCGGTAACGACAGCGACGCCCCGGCTTGGGCGGTCCCGGGACCCGGCGAGGAGGGCGAGGGCGCGGCGGCCAGCGCCGAGGCCGTGTCGTCCTGGTGGGCCAGCACAATGATGTCGTTGGAGATCGTGCTGCTCCAGTGTTCGGCGAGGCGCTGCTGGAGGGCGGCCACCAGCGCCTCGGCCCACGCCTGGTTCAGCCGCTGGCCCAAGGGGCAGTGAATGATGTGGTTGAGCCGGCCCAACTCGTCGGTCCAAGTCTCCACCAGCAGATGCTCGTGGTCAGGCACATGCGACGACGCCAACTGCTGCTCGCGCACATAGGCCACCATGGCCAGGGCAGCGTCGGCACTGACCCGGTAGTCGCGCTGCAGTTGGGCCGGCAAGGCGGGGTCGTCGACTCCGGTGGCAATGGCCCGGCGCAGCTGTCCCACACGGCGCCCCACTTCCAGCGAGCGCGGCTCGAAGCCGCCCTGCCACCAGGGTACCGTGGGGGTTGCCGCCGGCGCGTGCTCGACCCATACCTGTTGGCGCTGCTTGCCCGTGACCCGCCAGGCGGCATTGCCCAGGACGAAGACATCGTCATGGCGCAGTGTGTCGTCGACGAACTCCGCCTGGATCCGGCCGATGCGCTTGCGGCTGCTGCCGATCACCACATCGTACTCGCTGGCGTCAGCGATGGTTCCCACGTTCATGGCCGTGACGTGGGCCGCCGACCGCGCGGCGCGCAGCCGGCCAGTGGGCCGGTCCCACAGCACCAGCGGTATCGGCGGGTCTTTGAGCGGGAGGCCGGGTTCGCCACTGAGCATGGCCACGACGTCCTCATAGTCGCCGCGACTGAGGTGGTGGTACGGGGCCGCGCGCCGCAGGCAGGCCAGCAGTTCCTCCAGTTCCCAATCGCCGGCCGCGACGGCGCCGGCAATCTGCTGGGCCAGGACATCCAGGCACCCGGCGGGAAGGTGCGCGGCCTCCACCTGGCCCTGCACCATCGCCTGACAGATAGCGGCCGCCTCGAACAACTCGTCACGGTCAAAAACCAGAATGCGCCCCGTGCTGGTGGCGCCCAACAGGTGGCCGGCCCGGCCGATGCGCTGCAGCGCGGTCGCCACTGAGGCCGGCGACTCCAGTTGGTACACCAGGTCAATGGAGCCAATGTCGATGCCCAGTTCCAGTGAGCCGGTGGCCACCAGAGCCGCCAACTCGCCCGTCTTGAGGGCCAGCTCCGCCTCCCGCCGCGTCTCGCGCGACATTGATCCATGGTGCACGCCGATTCGCAGCCCCTCGCCCGCAGCCAGCTCGTTCAAACGCAGCCAAGTGCGCTCGGCCTTGTACCGGCTGTTGCAGAAGATCAGGGTCGTGCGGTGACGCCGGATCTCGGCCAGCAGCAACTCATAGGCGGCGCTCCAAAGGGCGGCGTGGCTGGCCTCAACGATCTCGGGCAAGGGCAGGACCACGGCCAGGTCCAACTCCTTGTGCGCGCCGACGTCGACAATGCGGCAAGGGCGGGGCTGGTCGCCTTCGTAACCACACAGGAAACGAGCGATGTCGTCCAGTGGATTGAGGGTGGCCGAGCACCCCAAGCGTTGCAGGGGGCCGCGGACGCGCGCGGCAAGCCGCTCCAGACTGAGTGCCAGGTGCACACCGCGCTTGCTGTCGCACAGGGCATGCACCTCGTCGACGATCACCCGCTCTACCGTGCCCAGGGCCGGCGCCAAACGTTGGCTGGCCAGTAACAGATACAGAGACTCAGGGGTGGTAATGAGGATGTGGGGCGGCCTGCGGATCATGCGCGCCCGTTCGGCAGCTGGCGTGTCGCCGGTGCGCACGGCCACGCGCAGCTCCGGCAGCCGACCGCCACCGGCGTCCTGGATGCCGGCCAGAGGCTCCAGCAAATTACGATGAATGTCGTTCCCCAATGCTTTCAGGGGCGTGACGTAGACCACGTACACGCTGTCGTTGAGCCGACCTTGCAGGCCGGCCCGCAGCAACTGGTCGATCACCGCCAGGAACGCGGCCAGGGTCTTGCCCGAACCCGTGGGCGCCAACAGCAGCAAGTTGTCCCCCTGACCGATCACCGGCCAGGCTGCCGCCTGCGCCGGTGAAGGGTTGGCGAAGCAGGCGCGGAACCACTGCTGGACCGCGGGCAAGAACCCGGAGAGCGGGTCGTTGGTCGGCGGCAGCGGGCCCGGCGGCACGGTCGGTGTGGGCTTCGCCTTCCCCATCGTCCTCCCCCTTTGATACCATCCAGGCAGCCCGGCACTCGGCCCGCTGTTGGCTGCCCCGCCAGGACTGCGACGGCGGCAGAGCCGGGCCCGGTCCGAAGCGCCACGGCTCCGGCGGGTGGCTACACGACCATCAGCCAGTTGACCAGGCTATCCGGGTGCACATACGGCGGCATCGGTTTGAGCGGCGCCACGGGCGCGGCCATGGCCTGGCGCTGGAAGAGCCGGTACCAGGGATGGTCGTCAGGATCGCGACCGGCCACCCGACGCGCCACGGACACGGCAGTGTGGCCGCGGAACTGGCAGGCGTACTGCTCGCAGGAGTGCTGCGGATCCGCCAGGTTGACCATGGTGCAGGTAACGGCGTCGGTGTACACCGGCGTGGTCAGGGTCAAGGTCTCGAGGCCCCGCAGACCATCGAAGACCATACGGCTGCCGACCCAGGCGGGTTCCACGTCAACCCCGTCCAGTTGGCAGCGGATCGCTGCACGGCGGGCCCAGCCAGGCTTGCGGACGGTCACCTGGCGCATCCCCTTGTTGTGTATTACGAGGCGTCCTTCGTGCGGCAGGAAGCTCCACACGTCCACCCATGGCGACCGCCGATTGAGCCACAGGTTCACGTCCGCCCCGGCCGCGCGGCGGCGCACGATACCGTCCCAGGCGTAGTACAGTCCCTGGCTGGCGTTGGCAGTACAGCAGTGCATCATCATGGGCGTCTGATAGCGCGCCCCGACCACGTGCCCAAAGGCGCCGAGGGTGCGCTCCAGCACCCGGTCATGGACTTCCTGCCCGGGCAGCACACCGCGGTTGTTCTGTTGCACGAAGCGGTAATCGTGGACGCCGCCGAACGGGGCGTCGGGCGGCCGCGGGGGGCCGGCCTGGGACACCCGCCGAAGCTCGTCCAGGTCGGTCGCCTGCGCACACAACAAGCCGTTGCGGGCATACTTTTCCACGTCGTCCCAGTGCTCGCCCAGGCCGGCATCGGTCAGCGCCACGGCCAGGCCGATCATGTCGCCGATGGTGCACCCTTCGGTGGCCTCGCCGCCAGTGGGGAACAGCCCCAACCGGCCGATGCCCATCTGCCGGGCATAGCCATACGCGTCTGCCACACGTTCGCAGGCGTTCGCGTCGCCGGCGACCAGGCCCCAGTCCAGCACGCCGCGCAGGGCCGCGGCTGAGGCGTGGAAATGCAGCCGAAAATGGCCTCGTTCGGCGCTGGCCGCGGGGCTCATGTCCGCCGCGCCGCCCCAGAAAGCCGGCTGCAGACCGCAGTTGACGAAGCGCCGCGAGAGTTCCCGGAAGCGCTCGTCACCGGTCACCGCATAGTACCGCGTGAAGCCGCGCAGAGGTTGGAGCAGGTAGAACATCGAGGCCCCTTCAAAGCCTTCGTCGGCCCGCTCCGGCGGCTTGCGGGTGGTCCAGCCCGAACGGCGCGGGTAGCTGAAGTCGTTGCCCAAGCCCGGATTGGGGTAGAAGGCCAGCTCGCCGTCGACAATGGCCAACGCCAGCATGCGCTCGGCCGTGCGCCGCGCCTGCTGCAGCCAGAAGTCATCGCCCGTCCACTGGTGCCAATACAGCAGGCCGGTGATGGCCCGCCCGTTGCCGGCCATGTTGGCGTAGTCTTCGTCCCAGTCGCGGGCGCCGTAACCCACGCCCACATTCCAGGGACGCCGAGGGTCCTGGCGGTCATAGACCAAGCCGTCCTCGGCCATGTTCCGCAGCATGGCAGCCACGAAACCCTGCTGGCGTTCCAGGTCTTGGTCACTGCCGGACATCTGGCGCAGCAGCGGCAGCGCCTCCAGGTACTTGGGCATGACGCCGCTGACCATGGAACTCCAGTGCAGCATGTACGCCGGATGGACATCCAGGATGTTCAGGAAGGTGCACTCGTAGTCCAGTTCCGGGTGCAGCGACCCGAGCATGCCGTTGATCGCCAGGCGCCCGTGCTCGGCCAGATCCAGCGTATCAGGGACCGCGGTCAACGACGGGGCTGGAGCAGAGCCATCGGCCATGGTGGATGCCTCCTGTCGGACGGCCCGATCGCCGGGAACCTGGGTTGCGGGCCGGTAACGCTGCGCCTCGTCCCGGTACCCGAAGGCGCGCGCGGTGTGACAGGTCCGAGGCCATGCCCGTGCCGCAGGGGCCACAGGGCTGGGTGCCGCGGTCGGCCGATGGCCAGGCGCGGTGGCTGCGTGACCCGGCCGGACGCCCCCGGTGCTGCGACCCCGCGGCAAAGGCAGCGTCGAGCCCGTCAACCTCGCATCGCGCCCGCGCCAGCCCAAGCCAGGTTGGGTTGGACGCCCACCGCAGGCCGCG
>CAITNQ010000001.1 GCA_903893785.1 uncultured Gemmatimonadota bacterium | reverse complement strand
TCCGGCTGCTTCCAGCCTGCCAGTAGGAGATCGGTACGGCGGCCGCCCATCGCGTTCGGGGCGAAGCCCGGGTACCGGGCCTCCGCAATGTCGACCGCATTGGGGATGGTGACCACCAACCCATTGACCGATCCGGTCGCCGCGATCGCGTCCGCCACCTCCTGGCTGACGCAGATGCGGACGGCGCGCCGGGCCAGGTACGATCGGCGACGGTCACCCGGGTCCGCATGCCGCACCCCTTGGATCAGGTTGATCACGGGGATGCGCAGGCTGTCCGGGACCGCGTCCCAGTCAAGGCCCGCAAGGAACAGGGCCGCGGCCTCCTGCGGCCGCCATTGGGCCATGACCTTGGCCGGATCGCTCGTGAAGGGGTTGTCGGTCCCGGTGCTGCTGCCCGGCACCAGGTGCACGGCGGGCCGGTACACGCGCGAACCATCGGCGTGGCCAAAATAGTGCCACACCTTCAGGTGGCCACCGGTCAGCCCCCCGAAAGCACGGCGGAACAGCAGCAGCCCTCGCGGGTCGGTGCCCATCGGCCACCTCTGGTTAGCAGGGCGACCCGGTTGTCCGCTGAACGCGGCAATTGGGCCGGTCGCGTGCAGCCGGTCGCGCCAAGATGCTCGGGGCCACCCCGGGCGCGCCCGGCGCGGACCCAACCAAGCCCAAGAGACCGCTGTCGTCAACGCCACACCGATGCTTACTCGGGCCCGGGCGACGCGGCGGCCAGAGCCGCACGGGCGCCTGTCCAAGGCCGTTGCGCGGTTGCAGGGGTAACGGCAGGCGCCGGCGGCGCGATGGACCTACCTTTGCCCGGGCCGGGTTGGCCAGGGTGCCCGCCCGGCCCGGCTCGGTGCCAACTGCCGATCGGCACGCACCGGGACCGGCGCCAGGCCCACACCGCCCGGCCAGGCCGGCCGCGCCGCTCACGCTCTGAGTGCCGCCATGCCCGCGCTGCTCGATGGCCCTGCCAATGATGACTACGATGGTGACGAAAAGGCCGTGCTGCGCTGCGTCGTCGCCTACAACCGCCACGGCGGGTACTGCATCCCGCGTCGCGCCATGCACCGGCCCTGTGCCCAGGCGGTCCTCCGCGGTGAGGAGTTCGAGCCACAAACTGTGGCGGAGATCTGCCGCTGCGCCAGCGGCGGCGACATCGTACACGCCGGGGCCTTCTTCGGAGACATGCTCCCCGCCGCCTCGCGGGCCAGCGCCCCGGGGGGCCTGGTCTGGGCTTTCGAGCCGAATCGCGAGAGCTACCGGTGCGCTGAGATTACCGTGGCGATCAATGACCTGGCGAACGTCCGGCTCGCGCCCGTGGCCGTGGGGGCCTCGGCCGACGTGGCCATGCTGCGGGTCGCCGACGGCACCGGCAGACCACTGGGCGGCAAGAGCGGCATCGTCGAGGCGCTCGACCGATCGTCAGCCGAGCAGGGGTACCCGGTGCCGGTGGCGCGGATCGACGACACCGTCCCACATGACCGTCTGGTAGCGCTCATCCACCTCGACGTGGAACGGCACGAACAGGGGGCCCTCGAGGGAGCCATGGCCACGATCCGTCGCTGCCGGCCGGCGCTCATCCTGGAGACCGTTCCCGACGCTGGGTGGTGCGCTGCGCATCTCCTGCCGCTGGGGTACCGGATCGCGGGCCGCGTCGGCCCCAACACCCTCCTCGACAACGGCCGACGATCGGCCTGACGGCTCGCCCGGTTGGGAAACGGCATTGCGGTCAGTTGCCACGCCGGGCGGTTGGCCGGCGGGCCGACGCCCTGCGGGTACCGTGCGGCGCGGGCGCGTCCGAGCCGCTGCGTGGCGACTGGTCGGCGACCGTCTGCCAGGCTCAGGCGCCCGCCGCGGTGTATTCGGCCAGCAGGTTCAGGTACTGGCGGTATTGAGCCAGGGATACCCCTGGCGGCGTCTGATGATCGACGCTGGGAATGTAGCCGCCGGTCTTCATCACCGGCAGCAACCGCTCAAACTCCTGGCGCATGGCTTCGGCGCCGTGGGGCATGCTCATCTTGTCAAAATGGCCGATGAAGCGCAGGTCGGGGAAACGGCGCCGCAACTCGAGGCCGTCTACCCCCGCCTGCCGCTCCAACGGCAGCACGCCCTCCACCCCGACCGACAGCAGCCACGGGGCGAGGGCCGTGATATCGCCGTCGGTGTCGACGATGGTCACCATGCCCAACTCCTTGGCCCGGGCCAGGGTACGACCGTAGTAGGGGGCCATGAACTCGTCGCAGATGCGCCGCGAGACCATCGGCCCGTGATTGTAGGACATGTCTTCGGCGATGGTCATGAACACCGGTCGGCCAACGGCCGCGAGCCGGTCCAGAACCCCAAGGTTGAAAGCCACCAGGTCTTCGTTGATGCAGTGCAGCAGTTCGGGGTCGTCGTAGTAGGCCAACATCAGCGGCGCGAACCCCATCAGGGTGCGCAGAAACCAGAAGTACCCTTCGAGAGTGATCCACACCACGGCCTCGCCGCGGTCCTGGCGAGCGAACCACGGCGCCATGCGCCCGATGGCCGCGGAGTGGTCCGGGTACAGGGCAGGCCGGATGCGACGGTAGTCGTCCATATCAGCCACCCCGCCCTCGACGTGGTGCTGCGTGGCCGCGATGCTGGCATCGGTAGTGCTGAACCAGAACTGGATGTAGGGGTCCAGGCCGAAGTAGGTGTGGATGTCGAAGGTGTCCTGGAGTGAGGCAGGCAGGCCTTCGTCGCGCCAGCGGTCAATGGTCTTGTCCCACCACATGGCCCATTCCCAGCGGGGCAGCCGATCCACCGGCTGGAAGTGCATGACAGCACGGAACCGCTCCACATGGTCCATGGCGGGTGTCCTCCTGAACACGATCGAGGGGCACGACAAGACGGCGCACTCAGGTGCGTACACCGGCTACACAGCATCGCCCATGCCGGCCCGTCAAGCCCGGACCGGCGCTCTCTAGGCAAGCCAGGGCGCGGTTCAGAACCCGCTCAGGTCAGTTAGGGCGGCGCAGTCGCGGCGCCTTGCCCGTCGCCGCGGCGGCGTCGTTGGCGACCACCGGCCCGCGAGGGGCTCGCTGGCCGGCCCTGACCACCGGCGTCACCAGGGGACAGCGCCGTAAGGGTTCCGCAACGGCGGCGCCCACTGGCCGTGTCCGGAGCAGGTCAGAGCGTAACCGAGCACGGCAGCGGCCAGGTCGGCCGCGCCGAGCCGGTTGCAGTAATAGGCGGCGTCTTGGCCACCACCGGTGAACATGCCGTTGGCGCGATTGGCCTGCAGCACGTAGTCGACCAACGGCGCCGCCTCGGCCAGGTAGCGCGAGTCGTGGCTGCGTCGAGCCACACACACCAGTCCGGCGAGGACGCCAGCGGCATCGCCGGACACCATGGGTGTACCCCGGGCGATGGCGGCCTTGACTGCCATCCCGCCGAGGGCCCGGTCGAAAAGGTAACGCCACCGGCTCTCGCCGGTGCTGTCGTAGGCTATGGCCGCGGCCGTGACGACGCCGGCCAGGTGGTTGGAGTTCTCGACGCGCCGCCACGCCGCCAGGTGCCGCGGCCGGGCGATGTCGGGGTAGTGCGCCGAAGGGCCGATCACTGGCTGCCCGGTGACGGTGTTGAGCGTATCGAAAAAACCATGGCCGACCGTGTCCCAGGCGTACTGCTCGTAGGCACTGAGGTACGCCCGTGCCTGCTCGCCGAAGACGGCGCCCTCGAGACCCAGTGTGTCGGCAGCCCACAGGAGCAGGCAGGCCAACGACAAAGGCTCACCGTACCACATTTCGTCAGGGCGATCTTCGCTGGAGGGCAGCAGCCCGGTTTCGGGCGAGCGGCTATCCCACAGCAGGCTGGCGATCCGCCGGGCGCGGTCGAGTAGGCGCGGGTCGCGCGTCTGGCGGTACAGCCACGACCAGCTGTAGATGTAAGCGCCGGCGCTGTCCGCCAAGCTGCAGGGCCCAAGCCCGATGTTGGGTGTGCCGTCCATGGACGCGTGCCGGTTGAAAACCATGGTCTGCGGATCGCAGATATGGCTCCATAGGGCGACCTCGATTTCGTGTCGCGTCGCCATCGGGTCGGCCGCCCACAGCTGCTCCCACGGGATGCGGAAGGCCTTCACCTCGTGCCACCCCTTGTAGTCTCCCTGGACCGCCCGGCCCTGGACAAGGTCGTAGCCAACGTGCTCACCCCATGGGAAGTACCCTGACTCGGGGTAGCGACAGTACCTGAGGTAGTGCGCCAGGTACTCGTGTCGCGCCACCTCGTACCGCTGATCGCCGGTGACCGCGGTCAGTGCCCGCAGCACGTCCAGCAGGCCGAAGTCAAACAGCAGGTTCTGGCAGGTAGGTCCGCATCCGGCGACTTCGCGGTTGGCCGCCAACAGCCCGGGGTCCTCCGGAGTGCCGGCAGGTAACCGCCGGGTACGCGGGTTGAGCTGTCCGGCGAACAGCAGGGCCGCGCCCGTACCACCGGCGGCGCGGCCGTGGTCCAGCATCAGGTCGGCGAAGTCGCGCACCGCAGCCAGAGCCGCGGCGCCATCGGTCGGTGCCATCGCGTGAATCTCCTTGGCGGCGCGGCCCGCAGCGTCGGCGCGGTGCTCGGGTCCCGCCCTATCGAACCGGCCAGCGGCCGCGACCGCGACGCCGCGTTCGCCGGTGGCTGTAACGGCTGCGGCGGGCCCGGATGCGGTCGCCAGGTCGCCAGGCCAGAGGGATAGAGATGCGAGCCCCCGCGGTCAAGGCGGTGGATGCCGCGGATCGCCGTGAGCGGCACAGCCCAGGCACGGTGGAATCAAGGCACTGGCGCCCGAGGCCGGTCTGGCTGTATGTCTTGAGCGTAGGGCTGAGCAGGCCGCTGCTGCCCCCATGGCTCCCACCGCCTCGCCACTGCAGACGGCTCTGTGCCCGGCTGACGCGCGCGGCAGCGACGCCAGCCCCGGGGCCGCCACTGGCCGCCGCCGGCGGCCCGTCGGCCCCCACCCCGCGAAAGGAGCAGCCCATGACCCCCCGAGAGCGCGTGTTGCGCACCCTGGCACGGGGCACCGCTGACCGCGTCCCGGTCAACTACGACGCTAACCCAGGCATCGATGCCCGCCTCAAGCAGCACTTCGGACTGCAACCCGGCGATCACGAGGGGCTGCTGCGGGCCCTGGGTGTGGACTTCCGCCGAATCGGCGCGTCGTACGTCGGTCCGCGACTGCACGCCGACATCCCGGAGCGTGGGGTCAGCGTCAGCGACTGGGGCATCCACACCCGGTGGATTGAGCACGAGACCGGCGGCTACTGGGACTTCTGCGACTTCCCGCTGTCTGAGGCCACAGTGGACCAGGTGGCGGCCTGGCCCATGCCGTCACCCGATGACTACGACTGCCAAAGCGTAGCGCCGCTGTGCCAAGCCCACGAAGATTACGCCATCTGCCTGATGTGCTACGGCGACCTGATCAACGGCAACGGCATGTTGCGCGGCATGGAGCAGACCCTGGTGGACCTGCTGACCGACGAGCCCGCCGGTCTCCTGCTAGCCGACCGCCGTTTCGCCATCCAGACCGAAGTGGCACGCCGGACCTTTGCCGCTGCTAACGGCCGCATCGACGTACTCTGGCTGGGCGAGGACCTGGGCACCCAAGACCGGCCCATGATCTCCATGGACATCTTCCGCCGGCACTTCCGGCCGCGCTACCAACCTCTGGTGGATCTGGGTCGGCAGCACGGCGCCCGGGTGATGATCCACACCTGCGGTTCATCGAGCTGGGCGTACGAAGAGTTCATCGACATGGGCATCGACGCCGTGGACACGCTGCAGCCGGAAGCGCGTGACATGTCGCCCGCCCACCTGAAGCGCACTTTCGGCGGACGCCTGGCCTTTCATGGCTGTATCAGCACGGCCGGTCCCGTGGCATTCGGCACGGTAGCGGATGTCACCGCCGCCTGCCGCGCCACGCTGGACACCATGATGCCCGGCGGCGGGTACTGTTTCGCTCCCACCCACCAGCTCCAGGACAACTCGCCGACACAGAACGTGGTGGCCATGTACGAAGCGGCCCACCGGTACGGCCGCTATTGATCGGCGCGGCGGTCCGGCCCCCGCCGGCGGACGGCGCGAGACCGGGCGGTAGAGGGCGGTGGCAGCGCCCACCTCAGGGCGGGCGCTGGCCGGGACTCAGAACGAACGGATCTCGGTGTCGTCGTCGTCGAGCGGGATCAGGTGCTCGGGCGGCGGCTGGGGCGGCACGCTCGCTTTCAGTCGCCGCGCCGGGGCGGCGGTCGAACCCAGCGAACCCGAGACCGTCCCAGCGACACGTTGACTGGCCACGCCGTGGGCGCCCGGGCCCGCCGCCTTGAGGGCCGACGGCCTCGTCTGCCGGTCAGCGGTCAGCTTGTAGCTCAAGATCAGCCCACGCAGGTCAGCGGCCTGGCTGTTGAGCTCCTCGGCCGCCGAGGCAGACTCCTCGGCATTGGCAGCGTTCTGCTGCGTTACCTTGTCGAGTTGGCTCACGGCAGTGTTGACCTGCTCAATCCCCTGGGACTGCTCCTTGCTCGCTGCAGCGATCTCGGCCACCAGGCTGTTCACTTTGGTCGCCCCGTCGGTGATCTCATTGAGGATGACCGCCACGTCCTCGGTGACCCTCACCCCCTGCTCGGCGTTCCGCACCGACTCCTCGATCATGTCAGCGGTGGTCTTCGCCGCTTCGGCGCTGCGCTGCGCCAGGTTGCGCACCTCCTCGGCGACCACGGCGAAACCCTTGCCCGCTTCGCCGGCGCGGGCCGCCTCCACGGCAGCGTTAAGGGCCAGCAGGTTGGTCTGGAAGGCAATCTCGTCAATGGTCTTGACGATCTTGGCGGTCTGATCGGAGGAGACCTTGATGCGATCGATGGCTCCGGTCATGCGCGTCATGGCAGTCAGACCCTTCTCGGCCGAGTTGCGGGCGTTCTGCGCCAGCCCCTTGGCTTGGTCCGAGTTGTCGGAATTCTGCCGCGTCATCGAGGCCATCTGCTCCAGCGAACTGCTGATCTCCTCCAGACTGCTCGCCTGCGCCGAGGCCCCTTCGGCCAGGCTCTGACTTCCCGTACTGATCTGCTCACCCGCCGACGATACCTGCTCGGACGCTGAGCCCACCTGCGTCAGCCCGCTGTCCAGGTTGTCGACGGCCGTGTTGAGCGACTCCTTGATGCGCGCCAGATCCCCGTTGTAGGTCCCGTTGACCCGCGCCGTCAGGTCCTTGGCGGCCACCTGCTCCAACACCCGCGCAGCTTCGTTGATGGGCGCGAGCACCGCGTCCAGTGTCTCGTTCACGCCCTGCACGATCCGCCGGAAATCGCCCTGGTGCCGGTTGGCATCGGCCCGCGTGGCCAGCTTGCCGGCCACCGCCGCTTCGGACAACATGCGGGCATCGGTGACAAGCGCCATGACGGCTTCGATACACTGGTTGAGGTTGTCTCGCAGGGCGTTGAAGTCGCCGCTGTAGGTGTCGGTGATCCGCGGTGGGATGTCACCCTTGCTGATCCGATCGACGTAGCCCGCCGCCACATTGAGCGGACCGATCACGGCGTCCAGGGTGTCGTTGACTCCCTGCACGATCCGCCGGAAGTCGCCCTGGTGCCGGCTGGCATCAGCGCGCGTGGCCAGCTTCCCGGCGACGGCAGCCTGTACGAGTTCGGCGGCATCCGCGACCAGTGCGTTGACCGCGGCGATACACTGGTTCAGGTTGCCTTTGATGGCGTTGAAGTCGCCGCTGTAGGTCTGGGTTATCGGCGGCGGCAACTCGCCCTTGCTGATGCGGGCGATGTAGTCCGCCGCCACGTCGAGCGGACCGATGACCGCATCCAGGGTCGCGTTCACGCCTTCCACGATACGGCGGAAGTCGCCCTGATGTCGACCCGCGTCAGCCCGCGTGGCCAGTTTGCCCTCGACCGCGGCGCGCGACAAGAGTGCGGCGTCGGCTACCAGCGCGTTGACCGCCGTGATACACTGGTTCAGGTTGCCCTTGATCTCGTTGAAGTCGCCGCTGTAGGCGTCGGCTATCGGTGCCGGAATGTCGCCCTTGCTGATGCGGTCTACGTAGTTGGCGGCCACGCGCAGCGGGCTGATCACCGCATCGAGCGTGGCGTTCACTCCCTCAACGATGGTCCGGAAGTCGCCCTGATGCCTGGTGGCCTCGGCGCGCACGGCCAGTTGCCCAGCCACGGCCGCCCGCGACAGCATGGCCGCGTCCGCTACCAGCGCATTCACAGCGGCGATGCACTGGTTCAAGTTGTTCCTGATGGCGTTGAAGTCGCCACTGTACGCCTCAGTAATCGGCGCCGGGATGTCGCCCCTGCTGATCCGGTCCACATACGCTGCCGCCACATTCAGCGGACCGATGACAGCATCCAACGTGGCATTGAATCCCTCAACGGCCTTCTGGAAGTCCCCTTGATGCCGGGAGGCATCGGCGCGAGTCGCCAACCGGCCTTCCAGGGCCGCTTGGGACAGCATGGTGGCGTCGGCGACCAGGGCGGTCACGGCCTGGATGCATTGGTTCAGATTGTTCTTGATCGCATTGAAGTCGCCGCTGTAGTTGTCGGCGAGTGGCGGCGGTATGTCGCCCTTGCTGATCCGGTCTACATATTCGGCCGCCACATTCAGCGGACCGATGACGGCATCCAGCGTGGCATTGACGCCCTGCACCACGCGCTGGAAGTCCCCCTGGTGACGGCTGGCATCGGCGCGCGTCGCCAACTGGCCCGCCACGGCGGCTTGGGACAGCATGACCGCGTCCGCCACCAGCGCGTTCACCGCCGCTATGCATTGGTTCAGGTTGTTCTTTACCTCGTTGAAATCGCCCTGGTAGCTGTCGGTGATCGGCGGCGGGACATCGCCTTTGCTGATGCGGTCAACATACTCGGCGGCCACATTCAGTGGCCCGATCACCGCGTCCAGGGTCGCGTTGACCCCGTGCACCACCTTCTGGAAGTCGCCTTGGTGGCGAGTCGCGTCGGCGCGCGTCGCCAGTTGCCCCGCCACGGCCGCCTGGGAAAGCATGGCCGCGTCGGCCACCAACGCGTTCACGGCGGCGATGCACTGGTTCAGGTTGTTCTTGATCTCGTTGAAGTCGCCCTGGTAGCTTTCGGTGATTGGCGGCGGGATATCCCCCTTGCTGATGCGGTCCACGTACTCAGCGGCCACATTGAGCGGCCCGATCACCGCGTCCAGCGTGGCGTTCACGCCATCGACAATCCGGCGGAAATCGCCCTGGTGCTGGCCCCCGTCGGCTCGCGTTGCGAGTTTGCCCGCCACGGCGGCCTGGGACAGCATGATCGCGTCCGCCACCAGGGCGTTCACCGCGGCAATGCATTGGTTGAGGTTGTTCTTGATCTCGTTGAAGTCGCCGCTGTAGCTGTCGGTGATCGCCGGCGGTATGTCGCCCTTGCTGATCCGGTCCACGTACTCGGCCGCCACGTTGAGCGGCCCGATGACCGCATCGAGCGTCGCGTTCACCCCGGCGACGATCCTCTGGAAGTCGCCCTGGTGCCGGGCGGCGTCGGCGCGCGTCGCCAGCCTGCCTTCGGCCGCCGCCTGCGCCAGCATGGCGGTATCTGCCACCAGCGCGTTCACGGCCCCTATGCACTGGTTCAGGTTGTTCTTGATTTCGTTGAAGTCGCCGCGGTAGTTGTCAGTGATCTTCGGCGGGATGTCGCCCTTGCTGATGCGGTCCACATACTCGGCGGCCACGCTCAGGGGGTTGATCACCGCGTCCAGGGTCGCGTTGACGCCCTCGACAATGCGCTGGAAGTCGCCCTGGTGCCGGCTCGCATCCGCCCGCGCTGCTAGTTGGCCCGCCACCGCCGCCTCGGAGAGCCGCACGGCGTCGGCGACCAGGGCGTTGACGGCCTCCACGCACTGGTTGAGGTTGTTCTTGATCTCGTTGAAATCGCCGTTGTACCTGTCGGTGATTTTGGGCGGGATGTCCCCTTTGCTGATGCGGTCCACGTACTCGGCGGCCACGTTCAGAGGCCCGATCACTGCATCCAGTGTGGCGTTCACCCCCTGCACAATGCGCTGGAAGTCACCCTGGTGCCGGCTGGCATCGGCCCGCGTTGCCAGTTGGCCCGCCACTGCCGCTTCCGATAGCCGCGCGGCATCGGCAACCAACCGCCCCACCGCGTCGATACACTCGTTCAGGTTGTCCCTGATCTGGTTGAAGTCACCCTGGTAGCTCTCGGTGATCTTGGGCGGGATGTCACCCCTGCTGATGCGGGCCACATAGCCCGCCGCAACGGTCAATGGGCCGATGACCGCATCCAGCGTGGCGTTCACGCCCTCGACGATCTTCCGGTAGTCACCTTGGTACTGACTGGCATCAGCCCGCGTTGCCAGCCGGCCCTCGACGGCGGCCTGGCTCAGTCGCGTCGTCTCGGCCGTCATCCGCTGCAGGGCTGCAATGGTAGCGGCCAGTGCCGGCGCGATCTCGTCCTGGCTGTCTTTGGCACTTACTGCGGTCGTCAGGTCGCCCACGGCGATCCGCTGCATGGTGCCGACCACCTGTTGCTGCAGATCCTCGGCGAATTCGTCCATGACCTGGGCGAGTTGGCCGATCTCGTCCCGCCGGCTTAGCCGCAGCCGGACGCCCAAGTGCCCCCTGGCCAGTTCCTGCATCATAGCCACGCCGCGACTGAGAGGGCCGGTCATGGACCGGGTCAGCAACCACCCGAAGGCGAGCGCCAGGGCGGTGCCGACCACCAGGACGGCCACCATGGTGGTTCGGGTGGAAGCCGCACCGTCGGCCACTGCCGCCTGGGTAGCGCGCACGAGCCGAGCCATCACCCCGTCGGCTGCCAGCAGGGCAGCACTCGACTCCTGTGAGAGCTTGAAGATCCGGGCGTCCAGTTCGACGATGCGGGGGGCCGTGGCCTCGGTCCCCCCGGCCATGGCGGCGTCCTTGTCGCGGGACAGGCTGACGACCTGTCGGTTCAGGTCGCGCCAGCGCGAGAACAGCGGTAGAAACTCCTGCCACAGCGATGCCTCGCCCGCGGTCTGCGGCAAAGCCTCGAAGGTCCGGCGCCCAGCCTCGATGTTCCCCCAGGCCGCATCGATGAATTCGTACTGTGCTCGCCGAACAGCCGGCTCCATCATACGCCGGTTCACGAGCCCGCGCTCGCCTACCCAAATACGCTCCATGGCTTGGCTCATCTGAGCCATGGCGGTCAGCCCGGGAACGCGCACCTCGGACAACTCGCCCACGCGCGACACCCCGGCGATGGCCACCGCCACCGCCACCAGGAGCGTGGCCGAGAACCCACCGATCAGTTTTGTCCCTGTCTTGACGTTGCCGAGCATCGCCTGCCTCTCCTTTCGTTGCCGGGGCAGGAGCGAGACGGCCGCCGGAATACCCACCGCTCCGACGGCACTCGGGCTCGCTGCCGACTCACCCGCACCGTTTCGTAGAAACTCGGGAGCCACAGCGCGGGTGTAAAGGTCGCGATGACCTTCGTTGCCGGGTCAGGGATGCGTCAGTATCGCACCGGCCGACAAGCCAGGACGGGTCACCGATTGTCTTGGCCGCTCATGGGCAGCCCGGGTGAGTCCCGTCTGCGGCTGTTCCAGGAAGGCTGTCGTGGGTGTGGACCCGGGTCCGCCGCCCGCGTGGGGTGGGCGAGCGGCCGGCGGCCCGGGTGGCCCGGTCAGCGCCATCCGGCCAGGCGCGCCAGCAGGTACCAGAAGGCATACGCTTTCCGGTTCGCGGTGACGTATTGGTACGTATGAGCGCCGAACACCGCCTCGCCACCGGGGGCACTGCGGTCCTGGTACCAGTCGGTGCCCAGCACGTGCTCGTCCTGCCAGTGCTGGTAGTAACTGCAGGCAATGACCGGTCCGTCGGCGCCGGTGCCCGGTTCGCGATGTACCGCGGTGCAGCCGATGGCCGCGCGGTACACCTCTGAATCGCCGTTGTCGCCAGCGTCCTCGTAGTAGGTCCCGTCCATGGCGTGGGTATCGATGCCGTAGTAGTCCAGGCAAGGATACCCGTGGGCAACGCAGTACGCGACGATGGCCTGTGCCTGATCGCGCGGACACCCCGGGCCGACGTTCGCGCCGCGGTTGGCGTGGCCGGTCATGAACACGAAGGTGACCGGAGTGACCCGGGTCTTGCCGGCGCCCGTGCCGATGCGGGCGCCACCGGGCCCGTATTCACCGATGACGGTGGCCATGGAGCGCAGGTACGCATCGACATCGTGGCCGCCGATATTGCACCACGACCACATCATGACGTTAATGCGCGCGTGGGCCGGATCATCGAGGTAGGAGCGGACGGTAGTGAGCCAGGCATCCCAGTCGGCATCGGCCTGACTCAGGTCTGAGGGCGTGTAGGTCCACGGGTAGTCGTTGAAGTCGAGCCGGTCCGGTGTGGGCGTGGTGGCGTTCGCGGTGACGCCGAACAGGCTCTCGTCGCCCGGCTGGAAACCCGGCAGGCCGTACACCCCGCAGGTGACGTGGGTGCCGTGGGAAGTGTGCATGTACGCGACGTGGAAGGTGCGGCGAGCCGCGTCGATGTACTGCGTCGGAATGGCGCGCAACGTGGCCTGGTTGGCCACCTGGTGATCAGCGATCAAGACGCCCTCGGTGCGGGACTGGGCGCGGGATGACTCGGTCATGGTCGGCGGCTCCTGTTGGGCGCCGGCAACGGTCAGCAGGCAGGCGGCCAGGAGACCGACCGCCAGCGGCGGGCCAAGGCGCAGTGGGCGGGATGAGGGTTGGGCTGGCATCTGCCTCCGGTCTGATGCAGGGGCGCTCGAACGCCGAGGACGGCGGCGCGGCCCAGACGGCAACGCGCGTACCGGACCACCCGTTGACGAACGCCGTGCTCTATCGCGGACGAGCGTAACTTAATCTAGTACGATGGCGCGCGCAGGCAGGGGCTGTGGGCCGCGCGACCGGGTCCGCATCTTTACCGCCCTGGGGACCGAATTCGCGACCCTGGTCGATGGCCCGTTGGCCGCCGGCAGCCATCGGGTCACCTGGCGCGCTGCGGGGCGGCCCTGTGGCGTGCGTTTCCGCCGGCTCGAGGCGGGAGCGACGAGTGTCGTGCGGCGGTTGGTGCTGGCCAAGTTGACCTGCGTCACAGCGTCCTGCGGCCATTGACTTGGGGTGCCTTCGGTGACGGGCAGGGCGCCGTCTCGGGGTCGGGTGGGGCCGCTCGGCCCGGGCGCCCAGTGAGCCACGCGGGTGCCGTTGCGGCCGTGCTTGGTGGCGCCGTCGGGCACGGCGACCGACC